>DATFQX010000224.1:0-62616 GCA_035263865.1 Xanthobacteraceae bacterium | reverse complement strand
GTCACAGGCGCTGGCGCGTATACGGCAACTTGTGCCGTCACACACCCGAGGCAGGAGCCGTATGCGGGAAAGCCGCACGTACGGATCTGTGCGGGGGGCGTGCGATGAAACGCACGTCCCTACCGCTACACCGCCGCGAGTTCATCACACTCCTCGGTGGCGCGGCGGCGGCATGGCCGTTCGCGGTGCGCGCGCAGCAGGCGGACCGGATGCGGAAGATCGGCGTGCTTCTGTCGGGCACGGCGGACGATGCGGTATTCCAGACCTGGGTCGGCGCGTTCCTACAGGGGTTGGCCCAATCAGGCTGGGTCGTCGGCCGCGATGTGAGGATCGAGACGCGCTGGGCGGGATCTAAAGCCGATGACATTCGCAGGCACGCGCAGGAATTGGCCGCACTCGCGCCAGACGTGATCCTGGCGCATGGTGGTTCGACAGTGAGGCCGCTGCTGCAGTCGACCCGCAGCATACCGATAGTGTTTACGATCGTGACCGATCCAGTCGGCAACGGATACGTCGAGAGCTTGGCGCGTCCCGGCCGCAACGCGACCGGGTTCATGCTCGCAGAATACAGTCTGAACGCGAAATATCCGGAGCTACTCAAAGAAATTGCGCCGGGGCTCACGCAAGTGGCGGTCCTCCGGGATGCCAGCCAAGGGGCGGGAGTCGGCGATTTTGCCGTCATACAGGCCATAGCGCCATTGCTCAGGATGCAAGTAAACGCGATCGACTTGCGCGAAGCTGGTGAGATCGAAAGCGCTGTTGCGGCCTTCGCGCACTCTCCGACTGGCGGTCTGATCATGCCGGGGAGCGCGGCCGGAAGGCACTATCGCGATCTTATTATTGCCCTCGCAGCGCGGCACAAGCTGCCGGCGGTATACTCTGAGCGCCACTTTGCGGCCGCTGGCGGCCTGATCACGTATGGAGCTAATTGGATTGACCAGTACCGCCTCGCCGCTGGTTACGTGGATCGCATCCTCAAAGGAGAGAAAGCCGCCGATCTGCCGGTGCAGGCGCCGACCAAGTACGAAGTGGTAATCAATCTAAAGACCGCCAAGATGCTCGGCCTTGAAGTGCCAACCACGTTGCTCGCCCGCGCCGACGAGGTGATCGAATAAGCACGGATTTTGCTGCGCTGCGTTCGGTCGCTAATGGCACATCGCGACATTTCGCTGCGATGCCGAATTTCGGACGCGATAGGACCAAAGCGGGCATCAGCCGGCGATCGCAGCCAGCGCACGTGTAGCAATCGAGGACCATTTATTCGCCGCCATCGTCGTCCAAAACGGCGCTGACCAGATCTTGCAACAACCCCGCGTGCAGCATCCGCAACGCGAGCTCGACGTCGTTGCAGCCGCGACAAGCGGCATGATCAAACCTCCTCGTGCTGCGCCGAAACGCGACGCAGCCCGCTCGGTCGAGGGCAGAGTCAATGCCGGAAATGTCGCGTGCCCGTGAACACCATGGCGATGCCATGATCGTCGGCGGCCTTGATCACCTCCTCGTCGCGTACCGAACCGCCGGGCTGGATCACGGCGGTCGCCCCCGCCTCGACCGCGACCAAAAGCCCGTCGGCGAACGGAAAGAAGGCATCCGAAGCGACGACGGAGCCCCTCGTCAGTGGAGCAGAAAGACGCGCCGCCACGGCGGCATTCTCGGCCTTGCGCGCGGCGATGCGCGCGGAATCGATCCGGCTCATCTGGCCGGCGCCAATGCCGACCGTGGCGCAGTCCCTGGCATAGACGATCGTGTTGGATTTCACGTGCTTGGCGACACGGAAAGCAAAGGCGAGATCGGTGAGCTCGGTGTTGGTCGGGGCGCGCTTGGTCACCACCTTCAGTCGCATGTCATCGACTACGGCATTGTCACGCTGCTGCACCAGCAACCCGCCCGCAACGGATTTCGCGATCATGCCTCCCGCGCGCGGGTCGGGGAGGGCGCCGGCGAGCAGTAAACGCAGGTTCTTCTTGGTGGCGACAATGGCGATCGCTTCCTCGCTCGCCTCCGGCGCAATGATGACCTCGGTGAAGATATCCGTGATCGCGTGGGCGGCTTGCGCGTCGAGTTTGCGGTTCACTGCCACGATCCCGCCGAAGGCAGATACCGGATCGCAGGCCAATGCCTTGCGATAAGCTTCCACGAGGCTTGCGCCCTCGGCGACGCCGCAGGGATTGGCGTGTTTTACGATGACGCAGGCCGCCGTGCGCCGCGGGTCAAACTCGGCGACGCATTCGTATGCCGCGTCGGTGTCGTTGATGTTGTTGTAAGACAGCGTTTTGCCTTGCAGCTGCCGCGCTGTGGCAACGCCCGGCCGCTGTTCGCTCGTGCGATAGAACGCCGCCGCCTGATGGGGATTTTCGCCGTAGCGCAGCGGCTCGATGAGATGTCCGCCGATCGCACAGAACGCGGGCGCGGCGTCCGAGAGCTGGTCTGCGAACCAATTGGCGATCGCCGCGTCGTAAGCCGCGGTGCGGGCATAGGCCTTGGCGGCGAGTCTGCGGCGCAGTTCGGGCGTGGTCGCCCCGCCGTGGTCGCGTAGCTCTGCCAGCACCACCTCATAATCGTTCGGATCGACTACGACCGCCACGTCGGCGTGGTTCTTGGCCGCCGCGCGGATCATGGCGGGTCCGCCGATATCGATGTTCTCGATGCAGGTGTCGAAGTCCGCGCCCTTCGCCACGGTTGTCTCGAACGGATAGAGGCTGACGACGAGGAGATCGATCGGTTGGATGCCGTGCGCGCGCATTGCGGCGTCGTGCTGCTCATTGTCCCGCAGGGCCAGCAGCCCGCCGTGTACCCTGGGATGGAGCGTCTTCACTCGACCGTCCATCATTTCGGGGAAACCGGTCAGCTCGGAAATGTCACGAACGCCGAGCCCAGCCTCAGCGAGCGCCTTGCGAGTGCCGCCGGTCGAGATCAGCTCGATTGATCGGGCCGCCAGCGCGCGCGCGAATTCGACGAGGCCCGATTTATCGGAAACCGAAAGCAAAGCGCGGCGGACGCGACGGAGGCGCTCGGTCATGATCGATTAGGGGCTAGCACAGCGAACTAAACATTCAAAGCTGAGCGCAACGGCATCACAATGGCAGCTGCGGTTCATGATCGCGGCCGCGACGGGCAGCGCCCGTGGTGGTCGTCGGTGCAGCGGGTGCAAATGCCCAGCGTATTCGCGGTACGTTTCCCGCCCGGCCGTAAATGACCAGCTGCACGGTGCGACGTGGTCCGTCGGGGCCGGCGAGATAGACGCTCTCCTCGATCTCGACGCGGTCTCCATACGCGCTAAACGTCCACACCTCCTTATTCGGCGTCGCCAGCATCGCGCCGTGCCCATCGGATAGCCGATTGGCCTTGATTGATGGATGCAGGTGGAAACGCACCGCGAACTGATCACGGTTCGCGGACATCTGCTCGCCGCGCGCCGGCGTGAACAAATCCTCACCCCCGAGCCCGCGTCCGTCGGCCGTGAGCATGAGTATGCGCTGGTGGATCACATTGAAAATGTCGGCGTAACCGTCATGCGAGGCGCGTAGCACCGTGGTCTCGCCTTGCTCCTCGCGCGCGACGGTGACGTGGCGCGGGCCGGCGATCATAGGCGTGCCGTAGAACAGGCGTCTCACAGGACTTGCTTCGATAAACCGGCACGATGACGTGTCGTTGAGTGTAACGGTGGAATGCGCAGCTGTTGTGCGCGCGACTTGCCGCCAGCCCTCGCGACTCGCTACCGGTAGTCCGCAATTCACCACGATCCGATTCTGTTTGGCCGAGAGCTCGAACGACAGGCAGCCAGCATGGGCTTCTTGGCTCACCGCCATCGGCGGCGGGCAGCCGGCGTCCATCAAGACGAGCGTGGTGGCGCTCTCTAAGCGCTGGTAACCGGAATGCGGCGCGCTCGCCAGCGGCGCGCCGCGAGCATCGTCGTAGGCGAGAACGGTGGTGACGAGATCGGTCGGAGTCGCCCCCATGCCGTTGAAGAGCGCGAAGCTGCCGTCGCCGTGGCGGAAGAAGCGCAGCATCGGCATCATTCGATCGATGGCATTGAGCAGCGCAGGCGGCGGCACGAGGTTGCGAGCGGTGAACGCGCTGCGCAGGGGCAGAAGATCCAGTAACAATTCGATGAGCGCGCCGGGATTGCGGCTGATATGGCCGCCGTCAGGCAGGATCTGCCGCGTCAACTCGTCCGAAAGTCGTTTGCTGGCGGCGCGGATATGGCGCTGCTGGCGCGCCATGCAGAGCGCGGCATAGCTCAGCGCAATTGCAGCCTGCAGTCGAGGCGCGCCGTCGCGCGCTTGAGAGGCCGTGCGACGCAGATGGCGGACTTGCCGCGTCAGGCCGCGCAGAAATCGGCGATAGAACTGGGCCTGGGCGCCGTCGAGCAGAAGCGGCGCTTGGCTGAGCCACGACATAATCCGCCGTGCGACCACATCAGGACGCCAAGCCACCGGATCGTGGGAACCGCTGACCGCGATCCACTCATCGACGAGTGCGCGCGCATTGGCGCGACTGATGCCAGATTCGGCGGCGCGAAGGTGGCGCAGCCAGCCGAAGCCGAAAAGCGCAGCCGCCCATTCCTCGGAAGGAGGGGTGATTTCGAAGGGAGAGCGGGAATCGCAGCTGACGACCTTGCCCGCAAACGCGAACCGCCCTGCGTAAATTTCGCCTGCCCGAGTGGCATCAGTGGTCCGCAGGTTCTGCGGCGCGATGACGATACGGTCGGTCTTGGCGAAGGAAAACGGCCAGTTGACGATCGGATGCGTGGCGACGCGACTGCTAAGCCTGCCAAGGAGGCCACGCGCCAGGACCACGGACAATTTTGTCCCTTCCGCGACCGAAACGCGCGACATCGAGGTGCTAACTCTCCTCCGTGTCCGATTCCATCCCCGGATCCGCAACATAGCGAAGGGTCGGGCAGCGGCCAACCGCAAAGCCCTTCAAATCCTTTGCAGACGGGCCGCGTAGAAGCCGTCTAGGCCGGCCATGCGCGAATCGGGGTCGCTCAGATGGCAGGGGAGCGTGCGCAGGTCCCCGTCCCCCGTTAGCCATTCGCCATGACCGAAGACCTCGCGCGCCGCGATCGGTCGGCGGGCGAGGTGCCGGACCTGATCGAGCAGATCCCGGACGATCTCGATGCCTTCCTCGGGCTCAAGCGAGCAGCTGCAATAGAGCAGGATGCCGCCCGGCTTGGTTAGCGCCGCCGCCCGAAGTGCAAGCCGACGTTGCAGCGCCGCGAGTGCCGCGATGTCGGCTGGGCGCTTGAGCCAGGGGATGTCGGGATGGCGGCGAATCGTGCCCGTCGACGAGCAGGGCGCATCAAGGAGGACCACATCGAACGGCCCCGCCTCCCATTGCGTGGCGTCAGCGGCGATCGTTTCTGCGCTGAGATGAAGCCGGGCGAGGTTTTGGCGCAGGCGCTCAAGTCTTTGCGCCGCGTGGTCAACGGCAACGACGCGGGCGCCGGCGGCCGCGAGCTGCGCGGTCTTGCCGCCCGGTGCGGCGCATAGGTCGGCGACCGCAAGGCCGCGCACGTCGCCCAGAAGCTTTGCCGGCAGAGCCGCGGCGGTGTCCTGCACCCACCAGGCGCCCTCGGCATAGCCCGGCAATTGCGGTATCGGTCCGTGCACGACCGCCCGCACGGAGCCTGTCGGGAGCACGCGTCCGCCGAGCACGTTTGCCCAATGCTCAGGATCATTGCGCACCGTCAGATCAAGCGCCGGCTCGTGGCTGTTGGCGATCGCGATCGCCCGCGCGGTCTTTGCTCCGTAGTTTTTCTCCCAACGCGCCCATAACCACTGCGGCGTGTCGAGCGCCGCCGTATCGATGCTGGCGAGTAATTGCGCACCCTCGCGAGCCAAGCGCCGCAGCACCGCATTGGTCATGCCGGCATAGCGTGCGGAGCGGCTGTCGGCCTGCACCAGACGCACCGAAAGGTCCACCGCCGCATGATCTGCCACGTCGAGCCAGAGGATTTGCGCCGCGCCCACAAGCAGTGCGGTTTCAAGCCGTGGCACCCCGGCCGGGAGCTTTACCCATTGACTGAGGATATGGCGCAAGGTGCCAAGCCTGCGCAGCACCGTGGCCACCAAGGCACGCACCAATGCGCGATCGCGAAGCGGGAGTGCCGCAAAATCGCCCTGCGCGGCCCGCTGTTCGAGTTCGTGGTCGAGCGGCTGATGCCGGCGCAGCACGACTTCGAGGATCTCGGCAGCGATCCGCCGCGCGGCTAGTCCTGGCGCATCAATGGCGGGATTGGCACGTGCCATGCCTTCATGTGCCACGAAGCGTCGGGGCCCGCGAGGCGTCAGATTTCAGCCCCAGGGGCCGCGACCCTCACGGCCGCTGGCGGAATCGCCCCAAAGGCTTGCCGCACGGCGGGGATAGGCGGGAGCATTCGCTCGCGCTGCGACGCGCCAACCGATTTCCGCCGCCAAGCGTTGCAGGGCGGCAATGCGGTTCTCGGTCGAAGGATGGGTCGCGAACAGGTTATCCATCCCCTGGCCCGTCAGCGGATTGACGATGAAGAGATGCGCGGTGGCTGGCGAGCGTTCGGCGGTCGGATTGGCGACGGCCTCCGCAGCGGCGGAAATCTTGATCAGTGCAGAGGCAAGCGCGTCGGGCCGCCCCGTGGTGCGGGCGCCGAGCTCGTCGGCCGCGTATTCCCGTGTGCGGCTGATCGCCATCTGCACGATCATGGCCGCAATCGGAGCGAGGATCGCCATCACCACCGTGCCGATCGTGCCGAGGCCGGTGTTGCTATCGCGCTGCCCACTGAAGAACAGGCCAAACTGCGCCAGCATTGAAATCGCGCCCGCGATCGTCGCCGTGATCGTCATCGTCAGCGTGTCGCGATTTTTGACATGGGCGAGCTCGTGGGCGATGACGCCCGCCACTTCTTCGCGCGAGAGCATCTGCAACAACCCGGTGGTCACCGCCACTGCCGCATGCTCGGGGTCGCGTCCGGTCGCAAACGCGTTGGGCTGCGGATTGTACATGATATAGACGCGCGGCATCGGCAGCCCAGCGCTGCGCGCGAGATCCCGCACGAGTTGGAAGAGGTCGGGCGCGCTGGTCGCGTCGACCGCGTGGGCGTCGTGCATCGCCAGCACGAGCTTGTCTGCGTTCCAGTAGCTGGCGAGATTGATGCCGGCGGCAACCAAAAGGGCGATCAGGGCGCCGCTCCCGCCACCGATAACATAACCAATCGCCATGAATAGCGCGGTCAGCCCGGCCAATAGAACAGCGGTACGCAGGTAATTCATCCTTGTGACCTCCCGGGGCCGGGCGAAGGTTCGGCGGTGCCAGGCCCGGCTTGCCGCTTAAATGTCGGATTGGTCCACGATACTCGCCAGAGGGGGAGCCCTGCGGCACGGCGGCTCTTGATCTCTGCGCGATCGGGAGCACATTGAAGGCATGGCGGAGATGAAGCCGAAGCATACGTCAGCTCCGTTGCCGAAGAAGCCAATTTCGGCGGCGGCGGAGCGAGCTCTGACCGAGGCGGCGGCCCGCCGCGCCGAGCGCGACCGCTCGGCTGCGCAAGGGCCTGCGGAGTCGGGCCGTAGCCCCGGGCTCGATCCTGTCCGCTATGGAGACTGGGAAGTCAAAGGCATCGCCACTGACTTTTGATCGCGTGTCGAACCGCGAGTTAAGACAGATGCGCGCCAGCTGTTTCCAGCCTGGCGTCTAGCTCGTCAAAGAATGAATCGGCTCAAATCCGCGTTCTTGGCCAGATCGCCGATGTGTTTGTGGACGTAGGCGGCGTCAATGGCCACTGTGTCGCCGGAATGATCGGGCGCTGCGAAGGAAATTTCGTCGAGAACGCGCTCCATTACCGTCTGCAATCGCCGGGCGCCGATATTCTCAATGCTCGAGTTGACCGCGACCGCCACGTCGGCGATGGCATCGATCGCGTCCGCAGTGAATTCTAGCGTCACCCCCTCGGTCGCGAGGAGGGCGATGTACTGTTTGATCAGCGATACTTCGGTTTCCGTTAAAATCCGTCGAAAGTCGTCGCGCGTGAGCGGCAATAGCTCCACCCGAATCGGCAGCCGGCCCTGCAATTCGGGCAGTAGGTCCGATGGCTTCGAGAGGTGGAATGCGCCGGACGCGATGAACAGAATATGATCGGTCTTGACCGTTCCATGTTTGGTCGAGACCGTCGTTCCCTCGATCAGCGGCAACAAGTCACGCTGCACACCCTCGCGCGACACGTCGGCGCCTACCCGTCCTTCGCGTGCGGTGATCTTGTCGATCTCGTCGAGGAACACGATGCCGTTCTGCTCGACGGTCTTGATGGACTCGAGTACCAACTGGTCGTTGTCGAGGAGCTTATCCGATTCCTCGTTGATCAAGATGTCATAGGATTCCGCGACCGTGACGCGGCGAGTCTTGGTGCGGCCGCCTGTGAGCTTGCCGAAGATATCGCCAATCGAGATCGCACCCATCTGTGCGCCGGGCATCCCGGGAATTTCGAACAGGGGCATGCCACCACCGCTCGCCTGCACCTCGATCTCAATCTCCTTGTCGTTGAGCTCGCCGGCGCGCAGCCTTTTTCGAAACGCGTCCTTGGTCGAGGGGTTGGCATGCTCGCCGACCAGTGCGTTCACCACCCGATCCTCGGCGGCAAGTTGCGCCCGCGCGCTCACGTCCTTGCGTTTTTTCTCTCGCGTCTGAGCGATTGCAACCTCCACGAGATCGCGCACGATCTGCTCCACGTCGCGGCCGACGTAGCCGACCTCGGTGAACTTGGTAGCTTCCACCTTGATGAAGGGAGCCCCCGCGAGCCGGGCGAGGCGGCGGGAAATCTCGGTTTTGCCGACGCCGGTCGGGCCGATCATGAGTATGTTTTTGGGCAGCACCTCCTCGCGCATCTTCTCGTCGAGTTGCAGGCGACGCCACCGGTTGCGCAGCGCAATCGCCACCGCCCGTTTGGCATCCGCCTGGCCGATGATGAAACGATCGAGCTCGGAGACGATCTCGCGCGGGGAAAAGCTGGTCATGGAAGGCCTTATCTGGCTGTTGCCGCGCGATAGTGCAATGGCGCCGGCCGGGCCCGCAAACGCAACGCGATTGAACGCGTTCCGATCAGGCGGTGGCGGATTCTATTGCGCCGACATCATCGGTGAACGGGATTATAGCTTCTCGATCGTGATATTGCGGTTCGTGTAGACGCAGATATCGGCGGCGATGTCCATCGCCTTGCGCACGATCGTCTCGGCATCGAGCGGGCCATCCATCATTGCGCGAGCGGCGGCGAGCGCGTAATTGCCGCCGGAACCAATGCCGATCACGCCAGCCTCGGGCTCGAGGACATCGCCGGTACCGGTTATGACCAGCGATACCTGCGCGTCGGCGACGATCATCATGGCTTCGAGGCGCCGCAAGTAACGATCTGTGCGCCAGTCTTTGGCGAGCTCCACTGCGGCGCGGGTGAGCTGCCTCGGATACTGGTCGAGTTTTGCTTCGAGCCGCTCGAACAAGGTAAAGGCATCGGCGGTCGCGCCGGCAAACCCTCCGATCACCTCACCCTTGCCGAGCCGGCGCACCTTCTTGGCATTGGCCTTGACGATAGTCTGGCCGATCGAAACCTGACCATCGCCGCCGATCACGACCGTGCCGGCCTTGCGGACGCTCAGGATCGTGGTGCCGTGCCAAAGCTCAGGAGACATGGACTGCATGCGCGCCTCCGCGCGGCTGATGTAAACCTTGTCAAAGGGTGGCGCAAATGCGGCCGCCGCTGGAGTGGCGAAGGCACTCAACCCCTGATAAAAGGCGCGCGGTTTAATACGAGAGACCTATTCATGCGCAAGGGCTCGATCAGACGCAGCACCAAGGAGACCGACGTGGAGGTCGTGGTCGACCTCGACGGTGCCGGCGCAGCGTCGATTTCGACCGGGATCGGGTTTCTCGATCACATGCTCGAGCTGTTGGCGCGTCATTCCCGCATCGACCTCACCGTCAAGGCCAAGGGCGACCTGCACATCGATCAGCATCACACCACCGAGGATATCGGAATCGCGCTCGGGCAGGCGGTGAAGCAGGCGCTCGGCGACATGAAGGGCATTACGCGGTATGCGGACGTGCACGTGCCGATGGATGAAGCGCTCACGCGCGTCGCGCTCGACGTTTCCGGTCGGCCATTCCTCGTATTCAATGCCGAGTTCGTGCGCGACAAGGTGGGCAGCTTCGATACCGAGCTGGTGCAGGAGTGGTTCCAGGCATTCGCGATGAACAGTGGAGTGACGCTACACGTCGCGACGCTCTACGGCACAAATGACCATCACATCGCCGAATCCTGCTTCAAAGGCCTGGCGAGGGCGTTGCGCATTGCGCTCGCGATCGATCCCCGTGCAGCCAACGAAGTACCCTCGACCAAAGGCTCACTCGGCGGGTGAGCAGGAAGAGACGATGTCCGTTTACGCCGTGTACGAGCCGCCGCTGAGAGCGCACGATTCTGCGCCCGATCCCGAACGTTTCGTGTTCTTACGCGACGGCTTTTCGTTTTGGGCATTCCTTTTTGCACCGTTCTGGATGCTGCGACATCGCCTGTGGCTCGCGCTCGTCGCCTACGTCATCGTCGCCCTCGCGCTTTTGGTCGGACTGCGTTTCATCGCCGCCTCGGGCGCGATGACGATCGTGGTCGGCGAGCTTCTTGCGGTGCTCGTCGGTTTCGAAGCGGCGACGTTGCGTCGCTTTGCACTGTCGCGCCGCGGCTGGAGACATGTGGGCATCGTCGTCGGCGATGATCTCGAATTGGCGGAACGGCGATTTTTCGACGCGTGGGTCTACAAATCTTCGGTTGATAAAGCCAATCCCGGACCGGGCGCATCACCGCCGGCGTGGGGCGCGCCGCTCTCTCGGCGAACCTCATCCGATGTCATTGGGCTTTTTCCGCAGTCTGGAAGCCCGCCATGAGCACCAGCGTTGCCATTATCGATTACGGATCGGGCAATCTCCATTCAGCGGCGAAGGCGTTCGAGCGCGCGGCTCGCGAGGAAGGGTTGACGCAATCGATCGTGGTGACGCGCGATGCGGAGAAGGTCGCCCGCGCGGACCGCGTGGTGCTGCCTGGCGTCGGCGCCTTCGCCGATTGCCGGCGTGGGCTCGATGCCGTCGACGGCATGGTGGAGGCGCTCAACGACAGCGTACGCAGACGCGGCCGGCCGTTCCTGGGCATTTGCGTCGGCATGCAGCTCATGGCCGAGCGCGGCCGCGAATACGAGGTGACGCAGGGATTGGGCTGGATTCCCGGCGAGGTCGAACGGATCGCACCCTCGGACTCGGAGCTGAAAATCCCGCACATGGGTTGGAATACGCTCGACGCGCGCCGGCCGCATCCATTGCTCGACGGCATCGCCGTCGGACCGCAGGGTCAGCACGCATACTTCGTGCACTCGTTCCACCTCAAGCCGACTGCCCGCGCCGATGTCATCGCCGAAGCGGACTACGGTGGCCCGGTTACGGCGGTCGTCGGTCGCGAGATGATGGTCGGCACTCAGTTCCACCCGGAAAAGAGCCAGCGGCTGGGCTTGCGACTGATCGCCAACTTCCTCAAGTGGAAACCATGATGCGTCGGCCGGTTGGATTCTTGCGGGCGCGCCGCAGGTGGCCCGCCCTTCACCACCCGTGCGTACGCGATCGCATTACGGCTGCGGCGAACGACCTCAAGCGAGTTGCGTTGTGATCCTGTTTCCCGCCATCGACCTCAAGGATGGTGCATGCGTGCGGCTCGAACAGGGGAATATGAGCCGCGCCACGATATTTCAGCGCGATCCGGCCGCACAGGCCCACGCCTTCGCATCGCTTGGGTTCGAATATCTGCACGTGGTCGATCTCGATGGCGCTTTTGTTGGGAAGCCGGTCAACAGTGCCGCGGTCGAGCAAATCATCGCGGCGACCAACATGCCGTTACAGCTCGGCGGCGGCATTCGCCAACTCCACACCATCGAATCCTGGCTCGAGAGAGGGGTCACCCGCGTCATCCTCGGTACCGTGGCGGTGCGCGAGCCAACGCTGGTGCGGCAGGCGGCGAGGCTCTATCCGGGTCGTGTCGCGGTCGCGCTCGATGCCCGCGAGGGCAGGGTGGCAGTCGAGGGGTGGGCGGAAGCCTCAGAGCTCAGTGCCTTCGACCTTGGCAGGAAATTCGAAGACGCAGGCATCGCAGCGCTGATATACACTGATGTTTCCCGCGACGGCATGCTTGCTGGTCTCAATCTCGAGGCCGCCATCGCGCTTGCCGATGCGGTGAACGTTCCGGTCATCGCATCGGGGGGCCTTGCCTCGATTGCCGACGTAGTGGCGCTAACGCAGCCGCGTGCCAGAAAGCTTGCCGGCGCGATTGTCGGCCGCGCGTTGTATGACGGTCGGCTCGACCCGGCGGAAGCGCTGCGGCTCATTCGCTCAGCGCCCGCGACCGCGTAAGGACATGTTCAAGGTTCGCGTCATTCCCTGTCTCGACGTCAAGGACGGCCGCGTCGTCAAAGGTGTAAAATTTCTCGACCTGCGCGACGCCGGCGACCCGGTGACGGCGGCGATGGCCTACGACGCCGCCGGCGCCGATGAACTTACGTTTCTCGACATCACCGCCAGTCACGAGAACCGCGACATCATCCTCGACGTGGTGCGGCGCACGGCCGAGGCTTGCTTCATGCCACTTACCGTCGGCGGCGGGGTACGCACGGTCGAGGATATCCGCAAGCTCCTGGCTTCCGGCGCCGACAAGGTGTCGATCAACACTGCGGCTGTCGCCCGGCGCGAATTCGTAAAGGAGGCGGCGGAAAAGTTTGGTGACCAGTGCATCGTCGTCGCCATCGATGCCAAGCGCATATCGAAGCCAGGCCAGGCCGAGCGCTGGGAAATTTTTACGCATGGGGGGCGCAATCCCACTGGGCTCGATGCGGTCGACTACGCGCGCGAGGTCGCGGCACTCGGCGCCGGCGAAATCCTGCTGACCTCCATGGATCGCGACGGCACCAAGCAGGGTTTCGATATTCCGCTCACCCGCGCGATCGCCGATGCGGTACCGGTGCCGGTCATCGCCTCGGGCGGAGTGGGCACGTTGGAGCACCTCGTCGAGGGCATTCGCGACGGGCATGCCACCGCGGTCCTCGCAGCCTCCATCTTTCACTTCGGCGAGTACGGCATCTCCGAGGCCAAGCGGTACATGGCCCGTGCCGGGCTGCCTATGCGGCTCGATGCTTGAGGTGCTATGGCATGGGGGAGAAAGCCGATGTCCAATTTTAGTCTGCATGATCTCGAAAAACGCGTGCAGGAGCGCGCCAGAGCGAGCGCGCAGGTGTCCTATACGCGCAGGCTCCTCGACCAGGGCGTGGGGCATTGCGCCAAGAAGCTGGGCGAGGAGGCGATCGAGACCGTTCTCGCTGCGGTCGAGGAGGATCGCCCGCGCTTGATCGCCGAGGCCGCCGATCTCATCTACCATCTGCTGGTCGTGCTCGCGTCGCGCGGCATCACGCTCGCGGAGGTGGAGGCAACCCTCGCCGAGCGCACGCGGCAGTCGGGCCTGACCGAGAAGGCGTCGCGCAAGCGCGGCTGATCAGGACGATGGAGCAACGCACCGAGGACGGCCTCTCGCCCTACCGGATCTTTTCGCGGACGGAATGGGCGGCAAAGCGCGCCGACACGCCGATGACCCTCAAGTCGGATGAGGTGACGCGGCTGCGCTCGCTGCACGACCGCCTCGACATGGCCGAGGTCGAGGAAATTTACCTGCCGCTGTCGCGGCTCCTCTCGATGTATGTCGCGGCGACGCAGCGCCTGTTCCTGGCGCAGCAGAATTTTCTCGGCACCGAGGACACGAAGGTGCCGTTCGTGATCGGGGTTGCGGGCTCAGTGGCGGTGGGCAAATCCACGACCGCGCGCGTCCTGCAGGCGCTGCTGGCGCGATGGCCCAACGTGCCGAAGGTCGATCTCGTCACCACCGACGGTTTTCTTTATGCCAACGCCATCCTCGAGCGTGAAGACTTGATGGAGAAGAAAGGCTTTCCGGAAAGCTACGACCTGCCGGCGCTGCTGCGTTTCCTCTCCGACATCAAGGCCGGCCGACGCCCCGTGCGCGCTCCGGTCTATTCGCATCTCACCTACGACGTGACGCCAAATCAATGGATCGAGATCGATCGCCCGGACATCCTCATCGTCGAAGGACTCAATGTGTTGCAGGCGGGGGTGCCGCCGAAGGGTGGCAAGCCGACCCCTTACGTGTCGGATTTTTTCGATTTCTCCATTTATCTCGATGCCCGCGAAGACGTGCTACAGGGTTGGTACGTGGATCGGTTCCTGACTTTGCGCGGCACCGCATTCCGCGATCCCAAATCATACTTTCACCGCTACGCGAGCTTGTCGGATGCGGAGGCGGTCGACACCGCGACATCGATCTGGCGGCGCATCAATCTCGTCAATCTGCGCGAGAACATCTTGCCGACGCGCCAGCGCGCCGATCTCATCTTAAAGAAGGTCGAGAGCCATCTTGTCGAAGAGGTCGCCTTGCGGCGACTGTAAGTGGGATCGGCTCACGCCGCGCGGTGCACCTCGTCGACAAGCACGCGATAGGACAAGGCCTCGGCGAGATGCAGGCGGCCGACCTTCTCGGCGCCGTCGAGATCGGCGAGCGTGCGTGCCGCGCGCAGGACGCGATGATAGCCGCGAGCGGAAAGCCGCATGGCCTCGGCGGCGTCGCGCAACAGCGCAAGTCCGCCGCTGTCAGGCCGCGCCATTTCTTCGAGCAGCGGCCCGTTTGCATCCGCGTTCGTGCGCAGCTGCGGCAGTCCGATCGCGGCGTAGCGCTCGGCCTGGATCGTGCGGGCGCGCGCCACGCGGGCGGCGACCTCTCGGCTTCCCTCCGCCGGCGGCGGGAGAATGAGATCGGCGGCGGTCACCGCCGGCACCTCGATATGTAGGTCGATGCGATCCATGAGCGGGCCCGAGAGCCGTCCCTGATACTCGGCCGCGCAACGCGCGTTGGTGCCGCGCTTGCAGGCAAATCCTGGCTCGTTGGCGCGGCCGCAGCGGCAAGGATTCATCGCGGCCACCAGCATGAAACGCGCAGGATAAGTCACGCGGTGGTTCGCCCGTGCGATCGCAACCTCTCCGATCTCGAGGGGTTGGCGAAGCGAGTCGAGGACCTGTGGTTGGAATTCCGGCAGCTCGTCGAGGAAGAGCACGCCATGATGCGCGAGCGAGACTTCGCCCGGCCGCGCACGCAAGCCGCCGCCGACCAGCGCCGGCATGCTGGCGGAATGGTGCGGCGCGCGAAACGGACGGGAGTTGGTCAGCGCGCCGCCCTCGATCTCGCCTGCGACCGAGGCGATCATGGAGACTTCCAGCAGTTCCGCGGGCGTCAACGGCGGCAGGATGGTCGGCAGCCGCGCTGCCAACATCGACTTGCCGGCGCCCGGCGGCCCGACCATGAGCACATTATGGCCGCCGGCGGCGGCCACCTCGAGGGCGCGCTTGGCGCTCTCCTGCCCCTTGATGTCTTTGAGATCGACGAGCGGATCGGAAGGCTCGCGCACTTTTGGCTGCGGACGGGCAAGCACTTGCGCGCCGCGGAAATGGTTGGCGAGCTGGATCAGCGATGCAGCCGCGATGATCTCCATTTCCGGGCTCGCCCAGGCGGCTTCGGGGCCGCAGGCGGCGGGGCAGATAAGGCCGTCGCCGCGAGCGTTGGCGACGATCGCGGCGGGCAGCACCCCCGCGACCGCGGCGATGGAGCCGTCGAGGCCGAGTTCCCCCAGCACCGTGAAGCCGGAAAGCGCGTCCGCCGGAATGGCGCCGATCGCCGCCATCAGACCGAGCGCGATCGGCAGATCGTAGTGGCTGCCTTCCTTGGGCAGGTCGGCGGGGGCGAGATTGACGGTGATGCGGCGGGCCGGCAGCGCCAACCCTGAGGCGACCAGCGCGGCACGCACCCGTTCGCGTGCCTCGGAGACGGCCTTGTCCGGCAACCCAACGACGTTGAACGCGGGCAGCCCCGGCGCGACCTGAACCTGGACATCGACGGCGCGGGCTTCGATGCCCTCGAACGCCACGGTAGCGACGCGCTGGACCATGCTGCCCCTGCTCATCGGCAGAGTAGCGGAAACTGCGGGTCGCAAGAACAATACGAGAACAAAAGTCTCAGGGTGGGTCTGTGCTAGAACGACGGTGAGGTCGCCGAGCCAGGAGGGAAGTCGATGGGTTCGAGGAGCTTGCATGCGGCTCTTGCCGCGCTGGCACTCACGTGCGGCGGCGCATGCCCCGGGGTCGGAGAAGAAACGCCCGCGTCACAGCGGATCTGGACCGTGCCGGAGATTGGCGCCCTGCCAAATAATGCGCAGGGGCGCCTGGTGCGCCGCGGGCGCGATCTCATCACCGCGACCTACGCCTATATCGGGCCGGAGGTGGCAGACCGCTCAAAACGATTTGCCGGCAACAATCTCGCGTGCGGCAATTGTCACCCTTCAGGCGGGGACCAAAAAGTTCGGCATCCCGCTGTTCGGGCTGTTTGGAGAGTATCCCCACTACAGCGTCCGCTCGGGGGCGGAGATGACGATCGAGGACCGTTTCAATTCCTGCATGACCCGCAGCATGAATGGACGGGCGCTGCCGGTCAGCTCGCCGGAAATGCAGGCGATGATGGCGTACATCAAGTTCCTGTCCACCGGCGTCGCGCCGGGAGAGCTCTTGCCCGGCTTGGGTACTGGGAAAATGCCGGAGCTCGATCGCCCGGCCGATCCTTCGCGCGGAAAGACGGGCTACGCCAGCGCCTGTGAGGTGTGTCACGGACCGAACGGCGCCGGTATTCGGCGCAGCTTGCCGACCACCGATCTCGGCTACGTCAAGCCGCCGCTCTGGGGCGGCGATAGCTTCAACGACGGCGCCGGAATGGCGCGCCTGATCACGGCGGCCAATTTTATCCACTTCAACATGCCGCACGGCGCTGACTACTTGAACCCGCAGCTATCGCCGGAGCAGGCCTGGGACATTGCGGCTTACGTCATATCCCAGCCGCGTCCGCACAAAGCTGGTCTCGACAAGGACTTTCCCGACCTTTTGGAAAAGCCGGTGGACGCGCCGTACGGTCCTTACGCCGACGGCTTTAGCGAGCAGCAGCACAAGTATGGGCCGTTCGCGCCGATCCGCGCCGCGATCGCAAAGCTCAAGGCCGAGCAGAAAGGCACACCGACGCGCTGACGCTCGTCGGCCCACACAAGATCGACACGTGAGCCAATCAACCGCGGCCCTCGTTGTTCAAGGGCCCCGCCGCTTAGCCTCGATCTTGTCCCAGATCAGTGCCGCAGCATCCGGCCCGCCGAGATCTTTGACCGCGCGAATACCGGTCGGCGAGGTGACGTTGATCTCGGTCAAATAGCCGTCGATCACGTCGATGCCGACGAAAAGGAGCCCACGGTCGCGCAGGGCGGAGCCAATGCGAGCACAGATGTCGCGATCCCGTGCCGAAAGCTCGGTCTCCTTCGGAATGCCGCCGCGCACCATGTTGGAGCGCAGATCATCGGGCGCGGGCACTCGGTTCACTGCGCCGGCGAACTCGCCGTCGACCAGCAGGATGCGCTTGTCGCCGTCTTTGACCGCGGGCAAGAACTTCTGAACCACCCACTGCTCGCGGAATGTCGCGGCAAACAGGTCAAAAAGCGAGCCGAAGTTGAGGTCCTCCTTGGCCAAGCGAAACACCGCTTCGCCGCCCTTTCCGTAGAGCGGCTTCATCACGATGTCGCCATGCTCGGCGCGGAAGGCCTTGATCTCCGCGAGATCGCGCGTGATCAGCGTGGGAGGCATCAAGTCGGGAAATTCCATCACGAACATTTTTTCCGGCGCATTGCGCACGGCGCCCGGATCGTTGACCACCAGCGTGCCCGGTTGAACGCGCTCGAGCAGGTGCGTGCTCGTGATATAGGCAAGATCGAACGGTGGATCCTGCCGCAGTAGGATCACGTCGAACTCGGCGAGCTCGGAGCGGCGCGCCTCGCCCAGCGTGAAATGGTCGCCGGGCTGGTCGCGAACTTTGAGCGGCTGCACAGCCGCGATTACTTTGGACCCCCGCAACGCCAGCCGGTCGGGGGTGTAATATGCGATTGCGTGGCCGCGTTTTTGCGCTTCCAGCAGCAGCGCAAATGTGGAATCGCCGCGGATGTTGATCCGCTCGATCGGGTCCATCTGCACCGCAATGCTCAGACTCATCGTTGGCCCGAAAATACTTCGCTAACGTAAGCTGCCACGCGATCGCATCAGCCGCCGACATCAAAAGCCGAGGGGATATGACGCGGAATCCGGCCCGGCGCTACCAGGACGGCATCGAAGCGCATATCGCGGATGCGATCATCGGGATATCGCGTGAGCCAAGCCTCGGCAGCGGCGACAATGCGCAAACGCTGGCGATCGGTGACCGACCAGGCCGCATCGTCCAGTCGCTCGCGCGCTTTGACCTCGACAAATATCAACAAGCTTCGGCGTCGCGCGATGATATCGATTTCGCCGACCGGGCTCTTCCAACGCCGCGCCAGGATGCGAAAGCCCTTGGCGATGAGAAACGCCGCCGCTCGGCTTTCGGCTGAAATGCCGGTCCGAAACGCGATCTGACCCTCGAGACGCGGAACTTGGATCGGCGCTGCGCGCAACCTCTCATCGGGCATCGCTACGCTCCTTGCTCAGTGCGATCGCGCGTCGATAGACTTCCCGGCGCGGCGCGCCACTGACGGCGGCAATTTCGGCCACCGCATCTTTGACCGACAAACGGTTGAGCGCTTGGCGGAGCAGCGCCTCAAGATCGGCCGCGGTCACTTCCTCCTCGCGATCGGGCGGCGCCACGACGATCACCATCTCGCCGCGCGGCTCGCCTACTTTTGCAGCTTCGTCTGCAAGCGTCGCGAGATCGCCGCGCTGGACCTCTTCATAAAGTTTGGTGAGTTCGCGGCACAGCGCAGCCTCGCGCGGACCGAGACCGGCGGCGAGGTCGGCGAGTGAGGCTGCAACGCGTGCCCCGCTCTCGAACAGAACGAGCGTTGCTGGAATGCGCTCGAGCTCAGCAATGCGGGCGCGCCGTGCTGCTTCCTTTGCCGGCAAGAATCCCTCGAACAAGAACCGGTCGGTGGGAAGCCCGCTCACCGTGAGCGCAGCGAGTACCGCGGATGCTCCCGGCACTGCCGTTAGGTTCGCCCCCGCCGCTTCCGCTTCGCGTACGAGCTTATAGCCTGGATCCGACACGAGCGGAGTTCCGGCGTCCGAGACGAGCGCGATCGCGGCGCCGTCGGCAAGGCGTGCGAGCAGCTTGGGACGCGCCTGCGCGGCATTGTGTTCGTGATAGGACGTCAGCGGGGTTGCAATGCCATAGCGGTCGAGAAGTTTCCGGGTGACGCGGGTATCTTCGCAAGCAATCAGATCGACAGCGGCAAGGACCTCCAGCGCCCGCACCGTGATGTCGCGCAGATTGCCGATGGGAGTGGCGACCAGATAGAGACCGCCCGTCAACGGCGGCACCAGCGTGGTGCGGCCATCCAGAAGGTACTGCCCCCTGGCGCGCTCACGGAGCGCGCGTGCGGCGATGGCGGGCGCGGTCGTCCTCATGCGCCTTACTGTAATGGCACGGCCTCGCCCCGTCATGGCCGGCGTAAAAAATCGTTATCCTTTTCATTTGGTTAACCAGTCATCGACAAAATGCCCGATTGCCGGCCTGGACTGGCATGGACAATCTCATGTCCGGGTCGAGGAGACCGCTTCCCATGTCCGCGGGACTGCAGGCCTGGCGACCGTGGTCTGCACAGACTGCTTCTCCGGGGCTTGCCGCGCTCGCATCGATCCTCTTGCTGGCGGGCTGCTCGGGAAGTCTTCCCGATCTGGCTTCCCCATCAGGCGCGCCCTCGCAGCCTACCACCCATATCGGCGAAGGCGCGGTCAAGGCCGCCCTGATCGTGCCGTTATCGGCAAGCGGCAATGCGGGAGTCGCCGCGCAATCCATGCGCAACGCAGCGGAGATGGCGCTCGCGGAGTTCAACAATCCCGATCTCCAGTTGTTGGTGAAGGACGACGCGGGCAGCGTGCCGGGCGCCCAGCAGGCGGCGCAGCAGGCGCTCGATGAAGGAGCGGAGATCATTCTGGGGCCGCTGTTTGCGCTTACGGTCGCTCCGGTTGCACGCGCCGCACGCGCCCGCAGCGTGCCGGTGATCGCGTTCTCGACGGATACCAATGCCGCCGCGCGCGGCGTCTATCTCCTGAGCTTTCTGCCGGAGTCCGACGTCGAGCGCATCGTGAGCTATGCGGCGAGCCAAGGCCGGCGGTCCTTCGCGGCGCTCGTTCCGGACAATGCCTATGGCAGCGTGACGGAAGCGGCCTTCAAACAAACGGTGGCGCGCAGTGGCGGCCGCGTGATCGCGCTCGAGCGTTACCCGCTCGACCGCACGCAGATGCAAGCTCCGGTGCGCAACGTCGCGCAGGCGGCCAGCCACGCGGATGCCATCTTCATCCCGGACGGCGTGGATGCGGTGCCTACCATAGTGCAGACGCTGACTGCGAACGGCATCGACACTAAACGCGTGCAGCTGCTCGGCACGGGCTTATGGGAAGACGCGCAAATCTTCTCCAATCCCCTGCTCGACGGTGCTTGGTACGCGGGGCCGGATTCGACCGGTTTTCGCAATTTTTCGGCCCGGTACCGCGGTAGATACGGTAGAGACCCTGTACGCACGGCCTCGCTTGCCTACGATGCCGTCGCCCTTGTTGCGGCGCTCGTCAAGACTCAGGGCAGCCAGCGCTTCTCGGATAGCGTTCTGACCAACTCCTCGGGCTTCACCGGTATCGACGGGCTGTTTCGCTTCCGGCCCGACGGCAGCAACCAGCGGGGTCTTGCGGTGTTGCGGGTCTCGCCGACGGGTGGGCAGGTCATCAGCCCACCGCCTAAAGGTTTCGGCGGCTCGGCGACTTGAGGTCTCTCACGCGGCGAGATCAGCGACCACGGCGTCGAGCACGGGAAAGCCGGCGAGCGTCAGACGCAGCCTCCCGCTTGGCGTTGTCTCCACCGCGCCCCGCTCCTGGAGCAGCGCCAGGCGCCGCGCATCGAGCGGCCGCCCTGCAAGACGCGCGTAGCTCGCAGCGTCGATGCCCTCAGCCAGCCGCAGTCCCATCAGCAGAAACTCGTCCGCGACCTGCTCTCGCGTGAGGGGTTCATCGCTCACCACACCGTGTCCGAGCGCCTCAACCCGCGCGAGCCAACTTCTCGGCTCCCTCTCGGTCGCCGTGGCGCGGCGCTCGGCCGCGATCTCGAGCCGGCCGTGCGCGCCCGGTCCGATGCCGGCATATTCCTGCGCGCGCCAGTAAATGAGATTGTGCCGGCACTCGGCGCCTGGCCGTGCGTGGTTGGAGATCTCGTAGGCGGGAAGCCCCGCGCCTGCACAGACCGTCTGTGTCGTGTCGTAGAGTGCGCGGGCCTTCTTGTCGTCCGGCAGGACGAGCTTGCCAGCTCCATGCAGGACGGCAAACGGCGTGTTCTGCTCGATGGTGAGTTGATAAAGCGACAGATGCTCTCCGGCCTGCCCGAGCGCGCATTTGAGCTCGGCCGCCCACGCCTGCGGGGTTTGGCCCGGCCGCGCGTAGATCAGATCGAAGGAGAAGCGCTCGAAAATGGAGCGCGCCAACGCGACCGCTTGGAGCGCCTCCTGCGCCGAGTGCAGCCGCCCGAGCGTTTTCAACGCGGCATCGTCCAGCGCCTGCACGCCGAGCGAGACGCGATTGATGCCGGCGGAGCGAAAGCCGCGAAAGCGCGTCGCTTCGACGCTGGTGGGATTGGCTTCGAGCGTCACTTCGACATCCGGCGCTATCGACCAGTGGCGCGCGATCGCCTCGAGGATTGAACCGACGGTCGCGGGCTGCATCAGCGACGGCGTGCCGCCGCCGAAGAAGATGGTCGATACGGTTCGTCCGCCTATGCGCGCCGCGATCGTCGCGACCTCGGCGGCCAGCGCGCGCGCGAAGCGTGCCTCGTCAACCGGGACGTGCGATACATGGCTGTTGAAGTCGCAATACGGGCACTTCGACAGGCAGAACGGCCAGTGGACGTAGACGCCGAACGCGGGCTCCTGCCGATCACCGCTTTGCAAGACAAGCCTCCGCGAGCTTCAGGAACGCGCGTGCCCGGTGCGAGAGCCCTTTGCCCGCGGGCGGCAGCCCATGCTTCTCCGCGTTCGTCATTTCGCCGAAAGTGCGAGCATGGCCATCAGGCAAAAACAGGGGGTCGTAGCCGAAACCCTTATCGCCGCGCGGGGGCCACACGAGGGTGCCGTGCACCGCAGCGGCAAACGCTTCCACGTGTCCGTCGGGCCAAGCGAGACAGAGCGCGCAGACGAACTGAGCCTTGCGTTGGCCAGGCGCCTGCGCGCTGCGCTCGCGCAATCTGTCTTCCACCGCTTGCATGGCGCGCCGGAAGTCCTTTTCGGGACCCGCCCAGCGCGCCGAGTAGATGCCTGGCTCGCCGCCGAGCGCGTCGACGGCCAGTCCGGAATCATCCGCGAACGCAGGTAGACCCGAGGACGCTGCGGCAGAGCATGCCTTGATGCGGGCATTCGCCTCGAACGTGGCACCGCTCTCCGCCGGCTCGTCCAAGCCGAGCTCGGCCGCGGATACGGCATCGACTCCGAACGGCATGAGAAGCTCGTGCATCTCCTTGAGCTTGCCCGGATTGTGCGTGGCGATCACCAGGCGCCCGGCAATCTGTCGATGAGCCACGCCTTTTGAGCTCATGCTCGACCTCGCGAGATGCGCGATCACATCACCGCCAGTTTCTGCAGGTCGACGAGTTTCATCACGCCCTTCTTCGCGAGCCCAAGTAGATTGAGGAACTGTTCCTCGCTGAAGGGAATTTTCTCCGCCGTTGCCTGCACCTCGACGATGCGCCCGGCGCCCGTGATTACGAAATTGGCGTCTGTGTCGGCCTCCGAATCTTCTGCGTAATCCAGATCGAGCACTGGTGTGCCCTGGCAGATGCCGCAGGAGATGGCGGCGACATGGTCGCGTAGCGGCTCCGCGGTCACCATCTGTCGCGTCTTCATCCAGTTCAGGCAATCATGGAGTGCGACCCAGGCGCCGGTAATGGCCGCCGTGCGGGTTCCGCCGTCGGCTTGGATCACGTCGCAGTCAATCGTGATTTGACGCTCTCCCAACGCGGGAAGGTCCAGTACCGCGCGTAGACTGCGCCCGATCAGCCGCTGGATTTCGATGGTGCGGCCACTCTGCTTGCCGGCCGAGGCTTCGCGACGCGTGCGCTCCGAGGTGGCGCGCGGCAACATGCCATATTCGGCGGTGACCCAGCCGCGCGCCTGCCCTTTGAGCCAAGGCGGCAGTCGGTCCTCGAGTGTCGCGGTGACCAGCACGTGCGTGTCGCCGAACTTCACGAAGCAGGAACCCTCGGCGTATTTCACCACGCCGCGCTCGAGCGAGACCGTGCGCAGCTCGTCGGGCTGTCGGCGGCTCGGTCGCATGCGGGTCTCCTGCTTACGGAGCAAACTTTTAGGGGCGAGCACTCTGAGCGACAAGAGGCGAGCGGAGCGCTGCGGAACTCATTCGTCGGCGCTCTGTCGTCGCATACCTGCGTCGGTAAAGATCAACCGGACGCCTGCGGTTCAAAAGCCGATGAGGTCGAACTTGGTCAAGGTCACCTGCGGGCTGATGCGTGCTGCGGTCGCGAGGTGCCAGGCGGTGTAGAGCTCGGGGAACACTTCGTCGGCAGACATTCCGTCCACTGGCACGATCACCTTGAATCCTCGCAGCGCGGCCGCGCCGGCGGTATGCAGCACCGAGGTCTGCGCCTGCGTACCCATGGCCACGACGGTCTTGATGCCTTTGTCCGTGAGGATCTTTTCGAGATCGCTGGCAATGAACTTGTCCGGCCCCAATGGCGGCAGCACCGGCTCTCCCGCCGCGGGCGTAAGCTCCAAGAGAATGTCGGCGGGGACCGACCCCGGCACTGCGACGCTATAGACGATGAAAGCGCCCTTGCTGCGTGCTTGCGTCAACAGATTGCGAACCTTTGCCACGGAGCGGGCGCAGCGCGGTCGGCGTTCGTTCGTGCAGGTTTTCTTGGTGAAATCCATGACCAGCAGCGCCGTCTCATTCGGAGCGATCGTCGCCGGTTTGAGTGCGGGCGGTGCAGGAAATTTGGCCGTGGCCCATTCGTTGATCACGGTCTGCCCGTGCGAGCCGGTATATGTCGAGAGGAGACCCGCGATGGTGGCCATGCCCACCATAACCTTGCATGCCCGTTTCATCCTCGATCTCCCTGCGGCTCCGTAGTCGCACTGCGGCAAGCTAGCAGCGATGGGCGACTGGGCAAAGGCTGTAAGACTTGCACTGCCCAGCCGGAATGGACAATTCTGTCGCTTGAACGGAGAGAGCGTTGTCCCACGACGTCCCCATCGGCGCCACACAGGTGAGCCTGGTCCAGCTCAACGAGCGCTCGCGCGATATATTTCGACAAATCGTCGAGAGTTATCTTGCCACTGGTGAGCCTGTAGGCTCGCGCAACATCTCGCGCTTGATCACCACCCCGCTCTCGCCTGCCTCCGTGCGCAACGTGATGTCGGACCTGGAACAGCTCGGCCTCATTTATGCGCCGCATACGTCGGCTGGGCGCTTGCCGACCGAACTCGGCTTGCGCTTCTTCGTCGATGCATTGATGGAGATCGGGGATCTTGCCGAATCCGATCGGCGCGAGATTGAGGCCAAAGTCGCGGCCGCCGGCAAATCCATGGACGCCGTCCTCAACGAAGCGTCGAGCATGTTGTCGGACCTCACGCGCGCAGCGGGAGTAGTCCTGACAGCCAAATCGAACGTGAGATTGAAGCACATCGAATTCGTGCGACTCGAGCCTGAGCGCGCATTAGTCGTCTTGGTCGGAGAGGATGGGCAGGTTGAGAATCGCGTCATCAACGTCCCGATGGGGCTGCCCGCAGCTTCTCTTACCGAAGCCGCGAACTTCCTCAATGCGCGTGTGCGCGGCTTTACACTGGCCGGAGCCAAGGTCGAATTGGAGAAAGCGCTCGCGGCTGCCCAGGCGGAACTCGACCAGCTCACCCAGAAAATAGTCGCTGCCGGTCTCGCCAGCTGGTCGGGCGGAGAATCCGACGAACGTAAGCTGATCGTCCGTGGCGCGGCTCACTTGCTCGACGATCTCAAAGCGGTTGAGGACCTCGAGCGGGTGCGGCTTCTGTTTGACGATCTCGAAACGAAGCGGGGTGTGATCGATCTCCTCGGCCGCGCCGAGCGCGCCGAAGGCGCACGTATCTTCATCGGCTCGGAGAACAAGCTGTTCTCGCTTTCGGGCTCCTCCACCATCGTTGCGCCCTATCGCGACGGCGCCGGCCGCATCGTCGGCGTGCTGGGCGTCATCGGCCCGACGCGGCTCAATTATGCGCGGGTTATTCCGATGGTGGATTACACTGCCAAGGTGGTGAGTAAGCTCATCGGCGGCTGATGCCAACAAACGACGGTTGCGGCTTGATTTTTGGGCCCTCAACCCTGATATCGGGGGCGAGCCGAATTGTTAAGTGGGAACACAACAATGCCGGATACGACAGTTCGCGCGTCGGGCACCGCGACCGATCAGAATAATCAAGGTGCCGATCAGGCCGCGCCCAACTCTCTGGCCGATGAGAGGCCGGCCGATGCGAAAGAGGACCGGATGGTCGCGCTTGCCCGGGAGGCCGCCGATTACAGAGACAAACTTTTGCGTTCGCTGGCGGAGATGGAAAATCTGCGCAAGCGAACCGAGCGCCAAGTCGCTGACGCCCGTGATTATGGCATCGCCGCCTTCGCTCGCGACATTCTGGCGGTCGCGGACAATATGGAGCGCGCGCTCGGGGCCCTCGACGCGGAGCTGCGGGAGAAAGCCGATGCCGCCACCAAGGCCCTACTCGACGGCGTCGAGCTCACTGAGCGCGAACTTCTGAAGGTGCTGGAGAAGCACGGAGTAAAAAAATTCGAGCCGCTGGACGAGAAATTCGATCCAAACACCCATCAGGCCATGTACGAGGTATCCGATCCCTCGCGCCCCGCGGGGACCGTAGCGCAGGTGATACAGCCCGGCTACATGATCGGTGAGCGCGTCTTGCGACCCGCGCTGGTCGCGGTCGCCAAAGGGGGACCCAGAGCTTCGATGGAAACGCCGGCCAACGACAACGCCGGCATATCTTCCGAGGAACCGCCAGGTTCTCACTGATTCAAGGCTCGTCGAGTGGCAGAGGAATCACTCAGCGCGCTTCAATGCCATCACGCACAGAGCGGAAACGAGGATAGGCCTCTTTCCAAGCCTCCGTTCGCGCGACGCCGATCATTTGCAAATAGGCTCCGCCGCCGAAACGCAGCCATTGCACGACCGTCAACGCGGCGGCGCCGCTTGGATCTTTCGCAGTAGCGAAGATTTGGTGTCCCTGCTGGCCGCCGATCCGCAACGGTTCGGACGCAGTGATGCGGGTATCCCGCAGGTTAGGAACGGTGGCGAAGGCGTCGCGTGCGAAGGTGTCGCGGTCGCCGGATTGCGCCGGGCCGCCTGGCGAAATGGCAATGAAAATGCGAGGCTCCATCGCCGCCGCGAGCGAACCCGGTGCGTCAAGCGCGGCATCGCCTAACATCACTGCGCGTCCTGGAACGATCCCGCCGACGTGAAAGCCGGCGAGGTCGCCAACCTGGAACGGCAGCAAACTCAGCTGTTCGTCGACCGGAACGGTGGGGCGAATGGCCAGTGTCGCCAGTGCTGCGCGGATCGCAGCGTCGGGATAAGCGGAATGGGCCGGTTCCGGAATCTGCACGGTGACCAGCGCCGTCAGGGCGGACGAGGCGGCTACCAGGATCCATTTGCGGATTTTGATTTTGTCGATCTCGTGGTGTCCCAGAACCAGAAACGCCTTGCCGGTGGAAAGCGGCAAGGCCTCGCGCGTCTCGAACGTCAAGCCTTGTCGTTTGAGCGCGTCGGCGGTGACGGACTTGTTCAGATCCGCGTAAGCCTGGGGAGGCAGTGCGAGCAAGACGATGGCGGCGTTGTTGTCCGGATCCTCGTAGCCGAAGAAGCTTTTGCTCGTCACCATACCAGGTGGTGGCGCGAGGCCGATGCGCGAGCCAGGTGGATAAGCCGCCTCGCCCGCGGCCGCAGGTGCCACGCCGAACGCGAGCACGAGCAGGATAAGGAAACTCGCAATCATCTCGTTATAGTACCGCGATCGAGTGGCCGAAGATATGGATGCCGGGACGCTCAATCTCAATTGGCGATCCTGCGATGCCCAGTGTCCACCTATGATGAACTAGCGATTGTTCCCCGGCGCGGGTGGCGTTACGCGCCGAAGCGTAAGGTTGATCCGCCCGCCTTGCGGCAAGAGCGTCGACGTGCCCGGCAAGATGCGGTCGACGCCGTGGAAGGCCAGACGCGCCTGACCGCCGAGCACGACGGCATCGCCGGAGGCGAGGTTCACGATACGGGTCGGATCGCCGCGTTTCGTTCCGCCTATTCGAAAGAGACAGGTGTCGCCGAGCGAAAGCGAGACGACGGGCGCCGCAAAATCGCGCTCGTCACGATCCTGATGCAGTCCCATCTTCGCTGCGGAATGATAATAGTTAATGAGACAACTTTCGGGGGAATGGGGATAGCGCGCGAGCGCTTTCCAGGCATCGATCAGAATGTCCGGCATCGTGGGCCATGGTTTGCCCGTCTCTGGGTGCAGCGGTTGATAGCGGTAGCCGGATTCATCGGTGACCCAGCCGAGTGGCCCGCAATTGGTCATGCGCACGGAGAGCGGCTGACCGGTCTTGGGCATGCGCGGAGTATAAAGCGGCGCGCCGGCGAGCACGGTGCTTAGCGCGGCCAATAATGTCTCTTGGGCGGGCCGGTCGAGATAGGCTGGCACGATGCGGAAGCCGGACAGCGGGCGGGGGCCGGTCATCGGGTCATCGTCGCTTGTCCTTGCATGTTGTCAAATGGCCGTGGGCGCCCATTTGACTTTGTGGACCGCGCACCAGCCGCCTCGCAGGCCCCGAATCCGCGGTCGTATGGCTTGCGAGCTAAACCCGCCCTCCTATATGAGCCAAGTGCCGCTGGCGGCGGCATCGATGTGTGTTTTTAGGGGGTCGGATGAGGGGGCGCCGCGGGTGTCGCGGACTCTCCTATTCGGGTGCCGAAAGGACCCGGCCGACCTGCCGTAGAGAAGAGGAAGCCAGACATGGGCAAGGTCATCGGGATCGACCTCGGCACCACCAATTCGTGCGTCGCCGTGATGGAAGGCAAGACGCCGAAAGTCATCGAAAATGCCGAGGGCATGCGCACGACGCCCTCTATTGTGGCATTCACCGACGACGGCGAACGGCTGGTCGGACAGCCGGCCAAGCGGCAGGCCGTCACCAATCCGGAGCGTACAATCTTTGCGGTCAAGCGCCTGATCGGCCGGCGCTACGACGATCCGATGGTGGAGAAGGATAAGAAGCTCGTTCCCTACAAGATCGTGCGGGCTTCGAACGGTGATGCTTGGGTCGAGATCGAAGGCAAGACCTATTCGCCCTCGCAAATCTCAGCCTTCGTCCTGCAGAAGATGAAGGAGACGGCCGAGGCTTATCTCGGCCAGAAGGTCGAGCAGGCCGTTATCACCGTACCTGCCTATTTCAACGACGCCCAGCGTCAGGCCACCAAGGATGCCGGCCGCATCGCCGGTCTCGAGGTATTGCGCATCATCAACGAGCCGACCGCGGCCTCGCTGTCTTACGGGCTCGACAAACAAAAGACCGGGACCATTGCGGTTTACGATCTGGGCGGGGGCACTTTCGACATTTCGATTCTGGAAATCGGCGACGGCGTGTTCGAGGTGAAGTCGACCAATGGCGACACCTTCCTCGGCGGCGAAGACTTCGACATGCGTCTGGTCAATTATCTCGCCGACGAATTCCAGAAGGAGCAAGGCATCGACCTGCGTCGCGACAAGCTCGCGTTGCAGCGGCTCAAGGAGGCCGCGGAGAAGGCCAAGATCGAGCTCTCCTCGACGACGCAGACTGAGATCAACCTGCCGTTTATCACTGCCGACGCGGCCGGTCCGAAGCACATGACGATGAAACTCACCCGCGCGAAATTCGAGGCGCTGGTGGATGATCTCGTGCAGAAGACGGTCGAGCCATGCCGGCTGGCGCTCAAGGATGCCGGTGTATCCGCGGCGGAGATCAACGAGGTCGTCCTGGTCGGCGGCATGACGCGCATGCCGAAGGTGCAGGAGGTCGTTAAGCAGTTATTCGGCAAGGAGCCGCACAAAGGCGTCAATCCCGACGAGGTCGTGGCGGTCGGCGCTGCGATCCAGGCCGGAGTGCTGCAGGGCGACGTCAAGGACGTGCTCCTGCTCGACGTCACGCCGCTCTCGCTCGGCATCGAGACGCTTGGTGGAGTGTTCACGCGGCTCATCGACCGCAATACCACCATCCCGACCAAGAAGAGCCAGGTGTTCTCGACCGCCGAGGACAACCAAAATGCGGTGACCATCCGTGTCTTCCAGGGCGAGCGCGAGATGGCGTCCGACAACAAGCTGCTCGGCCAATTCGATCTTGTCGGAATACCGCCTGCGCCGCGCGGCGTGCCGCAAGTCGAGGTGACGTTCGACATCGATGCCAATGGCATCGTCAACGTGCACGCCAAGGACAAGGGGACGGGCAAGGAGCAGCAAATCCGCATCCAAGCGTCGGGCGGTCTGTCCGAGGCCGACATCCAGCGCATGGTCAAGGACGCCGAATCGCACGCGGAGGAAGACAAGAAGCGCAAAGCCGAGGTCGAGGCCAAAAACCACGCCGAGGCTCTCGTCCATTCGACGGAGAGGGCGCTCACCGAACACGGCTCCAAGGTCGGCGAGGGTGATCGGCGGGCGATCGAGAACGCGATCGCTGATCTCAAGGAGGCGCTCAAGGGCAGCGATGCCGTGGCGATCACCGCCAAGACCAATGCGCTCGCGCAAGCCTCGATGAAGCTTGGCGAGGCTATGTACAAGCAGGCTCAGGAGGGTGCTGCAGCGGCGGGCGAGCCCGGCGGCGCCGCTCCCGGCGGGGATGGCTCCAGCAAGGCTGAGGATGTCGTCGATGCGGAGTTCACCGAGGTCGACGACGACAAGAAGAACAAAAAGTCGGCTTGACGTCGGCGAGGCGCCGGCCATGCCATTTCGATTGCAATTAGGACCCCGGGGGCCGAAACCCTCGGGGTGCATATTTTTTGAAGCACCATGACTGACCGGGTAAGATTCGGCGATGATTCCACGGCAGAAATGACGGGGGTGGACGCAGGCATGGCGAAGCGCTGCTATTACGACGTTCTGGGGGTCGAGCGCACGGCGCACGAAACTGAACTGAAAGCCGCCTTTCGCAAGCTCGCGATGAAGTGGCATCCCGACCGCAATCCGGGCGATAAGAGTTCTGAAGTTCGCTTCAAAGAGATCAACGAAGCCTACGAAATCCTCAAGGATCCGGACAAGCGCGCTGCTTATGACCGCTTTGGTCATGCCGCGTTTGAACATGCCGGTCCCGGTGCCGCTGGCGGCTTTGGCGATGTCGCGTCCGCCTTCGCGGATATCTTCGACGACCTGTTCGGCATGGGCGGCGGCCGACGTGGGCGCGGCGGCGGGCGCGAGCGCGGTGCCGATCTGCGCTACAACATGGAGATCACGCTCGAGGAAGCCTATTCCGGCAAGAATGCCCAGGTGCGCATCCCGACCTCGGTGACTTGCGAGGCGTGCTCGGGGTCGGGTGCCAAGGCCGGCACGCGACCCAAACCTTGTCCGACTTGCGGCGGTCAGGGACGCATCCGTCATGCCCAGGGATTTTTTACCCTGGAGCGGACCTGTCCGGCCTGCCAGGGTCGCGGTCAAGTGATCGACAACCCATGTCCCTCCTGTTCCGGCTCTGGGCGAGTGACGCGCGAGCGGGCGCTTTCGATCAATATTCCCGCAGGGGTCGAGGACGGCACCCGTATCAGGCTTGCCGGCGAAGGTGAGGCGGGCGTGCGCGGTGGACCAGCCGGCGACCTGTATATTTTTCTCGCCATCAGCGCACATGCATTCTTCCAGCGTGAGGGCGCAGATCTGCATTGTCGGGTGCCGATCTCAATGGTGCTTGCCGCGCTGGGTGGCGAGATCGAGGTGCCGACCATCGATGGCAACCACAGCCGGGTAAAAGTGCCGGAAGGCAGCCAATCGGGGCGACGCTTTCGTCTCCAAGGCAAGGGGATGCCGGCGCTGCGTTCCAAGCAATTTGGCGACATGTACATTCAGGTGCTGGTCGAGACGCCGCAAAAGCTCAGCAAGCGACAGCGCGAATTGCTGACCGAATTCGAGCGCTTATCATCTCAGGAGACGCAGCCGGAGACGGCGGGATTCTTCGGCAGGGTCAAGGAGTTCTTGAGTCGTTCCGGTGCGGCTTGAGGCAGATGCCGCTTGACCACGCCTGCCCTTTACCGGTTTGATTGCAAATTGGTTGTTATTCCGTAGTGTCAACTCCATATGCCGCTCCCCTCCCTGCAACTCCTCGAGCAGAAGCTCGAAAAACAGAAGCGCCTTTTCGAATTGAGAAAGGGCGCCCTGGAGCGGAGGATCGGGCGGCAGATTCAGCTGTTCGAGCAGAGAAAGGGCGCGCTCGAAAGAAAAATCGAGCAGCAGTTCGAGAGTCACAAGAAAAAATTCGAGCAGAAGCTCGACACGCAAAGGAAGAAGATGGAAACGCGCATTCGCCGCTTCGAGCAAAAGAACGGAATTCGCCTCGACGACGAGGTGCGCTTCATCCGATCCTGGATTGAGAAGCCGCTGACCACCGGCGCGGTGACGCCCTCGGGCCGGGCGCTCGCGCGCACCATGGCGGCCTATATCGATGCAAGCCCGCCGGGTCCGATCGTCGAGCTTGGTCCCGGCACCGGCCCGGTGACCGAGGCGCTGCTCGGGCAAGGGATCGATTCGTCGCGGCTCGTGCTTGTCGAATTCGATCCGATCTTCTGCCGGCTGTTGCGCGCGCGCTACCCGGCCGCCATGATTGTGCAGGGCGATGCCTATGCTCTCAAGCCACTGCTGCGCGACGTCTTGAAGCAACCGGCCGTCGGGGTGGTCTCGGGATTGCCGCTCTTCACCAAGCCCTTACGAATACGCCTGCGGCTTCTGTTCGAAGCTTTCGCCCTCATGTCGCCGGGCGCTCCCTTCGTTCAGTTCACCTACAACGCGGTTGCCCCAATTCCCAAGCGGCTCGATCGCGTGAGCGTGGAAGCATCAGAACGGGTGTGGATGAATATTCCGCCGGCACGGGTGTGGGTTTATCGGAGGAACTGACGATAGACGACAGACAATGAAAGTTGTGCGTATGATGCCGTGTCAACTCTCGTGCGTCTGTCATGGCGGCCCCGAAAATCCTGGTCATTCCTGGCTCCCTGCGGGCGAAGTCCTACAACGTGCGGCTCGCCGCGCTCGCGACCAAAGAACTGATGCTGGCCGACGCCGACGTCACCTGCATTTCGCTCTTTGATTATCCGCTGCCGATCTATGATGCCGACAGCGCCGAGACGGCCGGGCCGCCGCCTAATGCCGTCAAGCTCAAGCAGCTCATGTCGGCGCACCAAGGCGTATTCATCGCCAGTCCGGAATACAACGCCTCGATCACGCCCTTGATCAAGAATACGATCGATTGGATTTCGGCCGTGCGCGAGGCCGGCGAGCCACCACTCGCCGCGTATCAAAACCGCGTCTTCGCGCTGGGCGGTGCCTCGCCGGGGCGTTCCGGCGCGACGCATTCGCTGCTGGCGCTGCGCCAGGTTTTGGCGGTGGGCTGTCGGGCGCTGGTCATCGCCGAGCAGGTGACCGTGCCGAATGCCGAGCAGGCTTTCGACGAGAGGGATGGCCTCAAGGATGCGCGCGCCGCCGGTCAGCTCAAGCTTGTCATACGCAAGCTCGTCGACACGGCGAAGCTTCTGGCATGACGCCGAACGCTGAAGGAGATCGGCCGTGAAGCTTGACCCGCGCGAGCGGTTGATCGTGGCCCTCGACGTGTCTTCGATCGCCGAGGCGGAGGCATTGGTCGCACGGCTCGGCGAAACTGTCTCGTTCTACAAGATCGGTTATCAACTTGCTTTTGCGGGCGGGATCGACTTCGCACGCGTGCTGGCCGGCGCCGGCAAGCGCATCTTCCTCGATCTCAAGCTGCACGACATCGGTAATACCGTCGCCCGGGGCGTCGAAGGCGTTGCGCGGCTCGGCGCATCGTTTCTCTCGGTGCACGCCTATCCTCAAACCATGCATGCGGCAGTCGACGCACGCAAAGGGTCGAGTCTGCGCCTTCTCGCGGTCACCGTCCTCACCTCCTATGGCGACGCCGATCTCGCCGCGGCCGGCTATGATTTCACGGTGTCAGAGCTCGTCGGCGAGCGCGCGGCGCAGGCGCGGGACGTGGGGATAGACGGGCTGGTGTGCTCTGGCGAAGAGGCGGCGATGCTGCGCTCTGACCTCGGCGCCAGCATGATTCTGGTCACCCCAGGCATCCGGCCGGCGGGCGCCGCGGCCGGCGATCAGAAGCGCATCATGACGCCGGCCGCCGCAATCGCCGCCGGCGCGGATCATCTCGTCGTCGGTCGGCCGATCATCGCGGCGCCCGATCCGAAGGCGGCCGCCGATGCAATTATTGCCGAAATCAGCGCTGCGACGTCCTGATGGGAGCTCGAGATGCCAAAGGGCTATTGGATTCCGCACATCGATGTGAGCGATCCGGAAGGCTACAAGGCTGCAACGCCTGCGGCGCACGACAAGTATAGTGGCCGTGCGCTGGTGCGGGGCGGAACGCAGGAGGTGGTCGAGGGTAAAGGGCGCTCCCGCAACGTACTACGTGAGTTTCGCGACTATGCGACCGCGCTCGCCTGCTATCGTTCTGCGGAATACCAGCGTGCAAAACCGTTACGGCTTGCGCATTCGACTGCGATTTCGTGATCGTCGAGAGTTATGACGGCGAGCAGCCCCATCCGCCCAAGACGCCGCCGGCGGCCGCGATGCGCAAAGGCTACTGGATCGTGCATGCCGACGTCAGCGATCCCGAGGGCTACAAGGTGTACATGGCCGCCGACATGGTGCCGTTGGGAAACTTTGGCGCGCGCTTCCTCGTGCGCGGCGGCGCCCAAGAAGTGGTGGAAGGCAAGGTTCGCGCGCGCACAGTGGTGCTTGAGTTTCCCAGCTATCCTCTGGCGCTCGATTGCTATCGTTCCGCCGACTATCAAGCCGCAGCCGCGTTGCGTAAAGGCAAATCCGAGTTCGATCTCGTCATTATCGAAGGATGTGAGGCCCAAGCGTCGTAGATTTATCCGTGAGCCGGCCCACCGCTTCAGGTGCGGGCAGGTTCGTTACTTTCCTTCGGATTTGTGTCTCTATACCGGTAGCGTTTTTTCTCGGAGATAGCTCCATGTCCGACATGCGGCTGATCGTGGCTGGCGCGGGCGGCCGCATGGGGCGCACGCTGATCCACGCGATTGCGGCAACCGATGGCGTAATCCTTGCGGGCGCCGTGGAAGCCGCTTCCTCGGCGGTGATCGGCCGTGACGCGGGCGAACTCGCTGGACTAGGCAGCAACGGCGTTGCGGTTGCGACGGACGTCGAGCCGCTGCTGGCCCGAGCCGATGGGCTTCTCGATTTCACCGTCCCCGCTGCGACAGTTACCTTCGCGGAGCATGCGGCGCGCCAGGGCTGCGTCCACGTTATCGGCACTACCGGGCTCACGGGCGAAAACGAAGCGCTGATTACTGAGGCGGCAAAGCGAGCCGTGATCGTGAAGTCCGGCAATATGAGCATGGGCGTCAATCTACTGGCGACCCTGGTTCAGCGCGTGGCGAAGACGCTGGATGAGGATTTCGATGTCGAGATCCTGGAAATGCACCACAACAAAAAAATCGATGCGCCGTCAGGCACCGCGCTGATGCTTGGCCGCGCGGCAGCGGCGGGCCGCGGCATCGACCTCGCCCAACATTCCGTGCGTGGCCGGGATGGCGTCACGGGCGCACGGTGTGCGGGGGACATCGGATTCGCATCGCTACGCGGCGGCTCGGTAGTGGGTGATCACACCGTGATCTTCGCTGCCCCAGCCGAGCGGATCGAGCTCTCGCACAGGGCGGAGGACCGGATGATTTTCGCGCGTGGCGCATTGCGCGCGGCGTTGTGGGCGCGCGGCCGCAGACCCGGGCTTTATTCGATGGCCGACGTGCTTGGGCTCGGCGACGTTTAAGCGCTTGCGGGCACTGCGCGCAGAAGCGATCGACCGCTCATCTCAAGGGGCGGGCGCAAGCCCATCAGCTCGAGCAAGGTGGGCGCGATATCCGCGAGCCGCCCCGCTCCCAAGGAGCTCTTGTCCCCGCTCAGCAACAGGGCCGGTACGGGATTGGTGGTGTGAGCCGTGTGCGGGCCGCCGGTGTCAGGGTCGCGCATCATTTCGCAATTGCCGTGGTCCGCCGTGACCAGTAAAGCGCCGCCCGCTCTTGTGATCGCCTCAGCGATGCGGCCCAAGCCTGCGTCGACCGCCTCGACCGCTTTGATTGCAGCGGGCAAGCTGCCGGTGTGTCCGACCATGTCGGGATTGGCGTAATTCAATACAATCAGATCGTATCGACCGGAGCCGATCGCTTCCACCGCTCTTTCCGTCAATTCCGGTGCCGACATTTCGGGCTTGAGATCGTAGGTCGCGACCTTGGGCGAAGGAACCATGATGCGGTCCTCACCCCAATAAGGCTGCTCCTCGCCGCCGTTGAGAAAATAAGTCACGTGCGGATACTTTTCCGTCTCGGCCATTCGCAGCTGGGTGCGGCCCGCGTCGGCGACCACTTGGCCAAGGATATTCGCAAGACCCTGCGGCGGGAAAATCGTCCCCATGAAGGCGTCCAACTGTTCGCTGTATTGCGTCATCCCGGCGGCAGCGGCGATGCGAACGTTGCGCCGGCGGGCAAAGCCATCGAAGGCCGGATCGAGCAGGGCGGCGAGAATCTCGCGCACGCGGTCGGCCCGGAAGTTGAAGCAGAGAACGCCGTCACCGTCTCGCATGCCGCCATAATCGGCGACGACTGCCGGTATGATGAATTCATCGCTGATGTCGCGGGCATAGGCGTCGGAAATGACCGCCCCTGCGCTTGCGAAGCGCGGCCCCTCGGCCTCCACCATCGCGTGATAGGTCTTTGCAACGCGCTCCCATCGTCGGTCGCGATCCATGGCGTAGTACCGGCCGCTGACGGTTGCGATCGGAACGGATCGGGGCAGCGCGGCGACCAGCCGCGCAATGTCCGCCCCGCCGGAGCGTGGCGGCGTGTCGCGGCCGTCGGTGAAAGCATGTACGACCGCTGGCACGGCGGCTTCGGTGAGGATGCTGGCGAGCGCAGCGGCGTGCTCCTGATGCGAATGTACGCCCCCGGGTGACACCAAACCCATCAAGTGGCAGGTGCCACCGGTCCGCCGCAAGCTCTCGACCAGGTTGTTGAGTGCGGGCGCTCTTTCGATGTCGCCATTGGCGATCGCCGCGTCAATGCGGGGCAAGTCCTGCATCACGAGACGGCCGGCGCCAATGTTGAGATGCCCGACCTCGGAATTGCCCATCTGCCCCTCCGGGAGGCCGACATCCTTGCCCGAAGTTCGCAACAAGGCGTGCGGGCAGGTTGCCCACAGATGGTCGAAGCTGGGGGTGCGCGCTTGGCGAATAGCGTTGTCGGCGACCTCGTCGCGCCAACCCCAGCCGTCAAGCACGACCAGCATGACCGGACGACGCTTCTGCATGTTCCCATATCCTCTGTGCCGCGCCAGCGCTGGTGAAATCGCGGCAGCCGGCAATGATCGCAGCTCAGCTGTTTGTGTGAGATTGCAGCCTCATCGTCAACCAGCACGGTCGCTCGCCTGCGCGCGGGTGGACGCAGATCGTGCTTTTCGCGTCACACCGGCTTGCAATTCTTCGTTATGGCCTTCGATAATTGTACCGAGCTCGAGCGCTGGCAGGAGCTCACCGATTTTGCAGCCGAGTTGAACAAGGATGGCGAGCGCATTCACTTTACCCTCTTTGTCAGCGCCAGCAATTTCATCGCCGACACCAGCAGGAACATCTATGAAGTCCACACCAGCGGCGTGGCTATTCCCGCATCAACTTCGGCGGCACGCCCGAGCAGATTCGCAAACGCGTCCATTGAAGTGACCGACGGCATGCGAGGCAATTTCGTGTCCGCTACGGTAAAGGGCGTTCTGTCGTGGTCGGCCAGCGATTGGGACAAGGAATTTCGCGCGTTTGGGCAAATCTTGAAGAACGTGGGGCCGAACAATGGGCTTCCCGGCGCGAAATTCGCGTTTCCCATTACGGATGTGATCGGCTTCCGCGCGCCCTATCTCGCCAAAGACACAGCGCTATACAGCACGCTCAAGGCGCACGGCTTCCGCTATGACACCAGCGGCGTCGGCCAGGCCGACGCCTGGCCGGAAAAGATCGATGGGCTGTGGCGATTCAACTTGGCTATGTTGAGGATCCAAGGCTCCGGCCGGGGTACGTTGTCGATGGATTACAACTTCTTCGTGGCCCAGTCGCGCGCCACGTATGATCCACGCCGTTACGACATGACGCGCGAGCAAACGCTACAAACGTATCTTCGGTACTTCAAACGCAACTATGCCGGAAACCGCGCGCCGCTTCACATCGGGCACCATTTTATGAATTACGGAGGCGGCGCCTACAACGAGGCGCTCAAATCGTTTGCGCGCGCGGTCTGCGGCCTGCCGGAACTACAGTGCGTCACCTACGCCAAGCTCGCCGACTTCATGGATCGGCAGAACGCGGCCACGCTAGCCGCTTACCACAGGGGTGATTTTGCGCACGTAGCCACGCCGAAGGTCAACGTCGCGCAGGTGTTGCGATAGGTAGTGTCCCCACAAATCCGGTGGACCGACCGGCCGAAGTTGAGATCCGCTTCACTCCAAAAACGTCCAAGTGCTGCAGGGCAACAAAAAATGACAAGCCCAGCGCCAAGGTCTGCAACTAAGAAGCCCCGGACTGGAAGACAGAGGGTCGCCGACATACAGCTCAAGAGCTCTTTTTCTTCACCTGATATATCCAATAGCTCTCATCTGTCTCGGCACCGACAAATTCCTTTAGGAGCAGGATCGAAAGCGTCGGTGTGACTAAGCTTGTCTCTTCCTGTCTGAATGGGACGTTGAGAATAACAATCGCGTCTGATCGCTCGGGCGAGTCCCATGGCACGTAGCAGCCGTCGTGCGCGTTCCGGAGAGGAGAGCAACCAACTGCTTTTGCGAATTATAGACGACGTACGTGCCGGGACACTCGCATTCCAAGAAATACATATGTCGTCCGAGGTACCCGGCGACCGTCGAGACTTGAGCGTCCCGCGATCCCATGAGGAAAGCGTCCGATCGGCCATTCATCCTTAGCCACTCAGCAACATTGCGCCCCTGCGAAAAAGGTATCAATTCCGAGGTCAATGTGAGGACGCCGCCGACCGCACTGATCAGAAGAAGCGCTCGGAAAGCAAAGATCGATGATCTGGTAGACGGGCGCTCCGCCCGTGCCGCCCATACGCTGGCGACAAACGCCAGGAAAACAATGCCGTGATGGCGAGAGTAACCGGGAAAATTCCAAATATTCGAGAACAACAGAACTCCAACATAGAAGATCGCAAATCCAAAGGCAGGGAGCGGTGCTCGGATGACCATCCAGCACAGCGCAAGCGGCGCGATCAGCGCGAGCGTTAACCTGACGGGATGTTGTACGTCGGCTTGGCTAGCGCAATGAAGTCCTGGAATGGATTGGGATTCCAAAAGTGCGGGACTGGCGCGGCCCCCGCATGAGCCACGAAGGATACCGCGTCTGCGAGCCACGCGGGGTTGATCGGAGCAAAGGCGCCCACTGGAAACAGGAGCGTCGAGCCGAATCTGGCCGCATCGAACCGAACGTCCGTAGCCCATGGTCCAAAATCCGGCGCCGGCGCTGCTGTCTTGACCGAGAACGCCAGGAGGCCGAGGTAGATCGCCGCACCGGTTACGAACCGCGGTGTCAGGCGCCCCCGCTTTATGACGAATGTGCTTCCCAGCGCGATCGACCAGATGGCGCCCAGCACATGCGTGTTCGCAAGCAAACCCAGCAGCAGCCAAGGGATGACATTCTGCTGTGGGCGGTGCTGCTGGAGGGCGACAAAGGCAAAGCCGATGAGTGCGAGCAGAGCATAATTGCGGCTGATGACAAAATATTCCCAAAACAGGAAATAGCTGAGCGGCAATAGGCACTTTTCGACCGTTTCGAATGGCGACCACCTGAAGATCAGCGTCCACACGGCAATGGAGATGACGATATGCAGAATCGCCATCGACGTTGGATCGCTTGTGAAGCGAGTCGGGAGCCAAACGAGCGAGTACCATAGTGCAGGGTGCGTGGTGTATTGCAGCTTCGGAAGCAACTCCCACAAAGAGGCACTGGACATGGCAATTTGGAACGTTCCCATTTCATCGCGCCACATTGGATGTCGCAGCGTTCGAACGACGTTTACGATGATCAACGTGAGAAAGAAGACGTGAAACGCCATCGCGTTGAGGCAAGCTCTTGGCTTATGAAACGGCTTATGCAGGCAGATGGCGCCTGGGCCACATGACGCGCCTTGGCCGGTGTCGCCAGACCAGCCTGAATTGGCGATGGTCATGCAGCTTGCCCTATGAAGATCGGAGGATTTTCGAGCCGAAAGGTCTCCGCCCGCCAGAGGTGATGATCTGCGAATGTCTTGAAAGAGACAGCTGCGTCCTCCCCATAAATCCGCTGGGGCGACCAGCCGAAGTTGATGTCCGCTTCACTCCAAAAGCGCCCCACTCTTGGACCTAAATCCACTCGAGGGGGCGCGGACGGAACTCAAGCTCGCGCCTGGCTTTCTCGTTCGAAGCGCCCCTAAGCCTCGTCGCGTAGTAGACCGCGTCCGGGCCTGACGCCCTAAGCGCCTCTTCCTCACTGACGCGAGGTGGCGCAGGTGCTCCTGCAGCACGCGCGAACGCCGTCAGCCACAAGTACTGAGGCGACGGGTTTCCGTCGACGATGTTGTATGCTCCCGGCGGGCACTCCAGCGCGGCAGCAGTCGTCTCGGCCGCATCGTCGATATGCACGAAGCTGTAGACGCCCTGGCCCTCACCGATAATCGGAAGCTGCTGTTGCCGCACCTGATCACCAATATCGCCCTCGCGTGTGTACCAGGTGCCGGGGCCATAGAAGAATCCGTAACGTAGCGCGACAAACTCGATTCCTGGCGTCGCCGATGCGCGCGCTTCCAATTGCAGGTAGGTGCCGGCGCTGGCCTCGACCCCCGGGGACGCGCTGGAGATGAACGCGACGGATTCGTTTGCCAGGCCCGCGCCCGGCGTATACCAGAATCCGGAGCTTTGCAGCAGGTAGCGACGCACGCCCGCATTTCGAAGCGCCTCAAGCAGGTTAGTGTTGCCTTCCACTCGGAGTTTGCGATCGCGTTCCGCCGCTGCCTTCATTTCGGCGGGCGTGTAGTGCCGGGGCAGTGAGGTCAATTCGTTGATCACAGCGTCGGGTCGGACCCGTCCGACGGCGGCCTTCACCGCGGCGGCATCCAGTGCGTCGGCAATGACCGCCTCCGCGCCAATCTCCTTCAACGCGGGTGCGGAATCGGGCGATCGCGCAAGTGCGAATACCTCATGCTGGTTCGCTCTCAGGCGACGAACCAGGGGCCGGCCGATCGCACCGGTTGCCCCGGCGATCAGAATTCTCATCGCGCTTCCCCGTGAAAATCAACTCGCCACTCGTCCCGCCTCCCAGCCGAGCATCGCGCGTTTGCGCGTGAGGCCCCAATGATAACCTGTGAGCTCGCCGTGCTTGCTCAGTACGCGATGGCAGGGCACCACGAACGAGAGCGGGTTCTTGCCGACTGCAGCGCCCACGGCCCGCGCGGCTTTTGTCGCGCCGATCTTGATCGCGATGTCTGAGTACGTCGTCGCGCGGCCCATGGGAATTGCGAGCAAGGCTTCCCACACCCGTACCTCGAAATCGGTGCCGATGAGCACCACGCGTAACGGCCGCTCGGCTCGCCACAAGTCCGTATCGAAGATACGGCGCGCGAATGGCGCGGTGCGCGCGAAGTCTTCGATTGTGTTCGCCTTCGGCCAGCGGCGCCTCATATCACTCAGCGCGTCCTGTTCCTCGCCAGGATCGGCGAATGCAACGCCCGCAAGTCCTCGACTGGTCAACATAATCAGCGCGGTACCGAACGGGGACGGATGAAAGCCATAGGACATGGTGAGTCCGTCGCCGCCCGATTTCCATTCGCCGGGTGACATTGCCTCGTGCGTAACGAAGAGGTCGTGCAGCCGGCCCGGGCCCGACAGGCCGACCTCGAATGTGGCGTCGAGCACGCTGGCTGAATCTCGCAACAGTCGGCGTGCGTGCTCGAGGGTAAGCGCCTGCAGGAAAGCTTTGGGTGTAATTGCGGCCCAGCGGCGGAACAGATGATGCAGTTCGTTGGCGCTTACTCCTGCCGCCGCCGCGATTGCATCGATCTCCGGCTGGGCGCGCCAGCGCTCGGCGACGAACGCGATGGCGCGGCGCACGACTGCGTAGTCGGCGGCGGTGCGGCTGAGCGATTCAGGATCGCAAACCGAATCGGGAGACAGCATGCTCGCTTCCATCGTTTGCCGGCTATCTAAGCCGCCGGCGAGGCTTTGGCCCACCCGATTTCTGAAATGCCTAATCAAATACCGTGCGGGTCGGCCCTCGCTTGGCTTCGCCGAGCGCTGCGGATAACGCGAGCGCGAAGCTTTCCTTCTCCTGCGGGCCGAGAAAGCCGGCAATGGCGAGCCGCTGCCCGCGCGAGACGAGGAACAACCGCTCGATCCCGAACTCGGCGTGCACGACGCGATCGAGCCGGACCCACAGCGGATTGAGCGTCCATTCATTCATACGGCCGCGGTGGTTCACCTGACGCACGGTCAGTTCGGAGGAGGTGACAGTGACCTGCTCGTAAGCTTTGGCGCGGCGATAGCTGACCTGGAGCGCCCAGTAGAGCAGCAGAACGTCGAGGCCGCAGAAACCGAACACCGGCCAAGCGCCCGCGAGGAGAAAACTCGTCCCGGTCATTAGGCTTATTCCGCCCGCCAGCAGCATCAATGCCAAAAAGCCCTTGCGGCTGAGCGAACGGTGTGGGGTGAGCACTGCCGAAAAGATCGCTGGTTCTGGCGTCGGATCGTTGTCGGGTGTCATGAGGCTCAGTATACCGGAACCATGGTTCGCAAGACACCTCGCAAGGTGACCCGCAGAAGAACCCGTAAGGCGGCGCGGCGAGCGGCGCAGACTCTTCGGCGGACGCGCGCACGCACGGTGGCTGAGCTCAAAAGCCCAGCCGCACGCTCAGCAGCCGACCACACTGCGGCTGCCGGAGCGCTGCCGCAGTGGACAACCGCCGAGTTCGCGGAAGCGTTCCGTCGCTTCAAGGCGGCTCGCCCGGAGCCCAAGGGGGAACTCGAGCACATCAACCCGTTCACGCTACTCGTCGCTGTAGTGCTCTCCGCGCAGGCGACCGATGCTGGGGTCAACAAGGCGACGCCTGCTTTATTTGCCGTGGCGGACACGCCGGAAAAAATGGCCGCACTCGGCGAGCAGCGTGTGCAGGGGCTGATCAAGACGATCGGCCTCTACCGCACCAAAGCAAAGAATCTCGTCGCACTGTCCAGGAAAATCGTGCAAGAGCACGGCGGTCAGGTTCCGCGCGCGCGCGAGGCGCTGGAGGCTCTGCCCGGCGTCGGCCGCAAGACGGCAAATGTCGTGCTCAACGTTGCATTTGGTGAGGCGACTATCGCCGTCGACACGCATATCTTCCGTGTCGGCAATCGGACCGGCATGGCAACCGGGAAGACGCCGCTTGAGGTCGAAACCAAGCTCGATCGCCTGGTACCGGCAGAATACAAACGCCATGCTCATCACTGGCTGATTTTGCACGGCCGCTACGTGTGCCTGGCGCGTCGCCCTCTCTGCGAGAAGTGCCTGATCGCTGACCTGTGTAAATGGCCAGCGAAAACAGTGGTTCATCATCGCTCATCGGAGCACTGACCACTGTTGTGCCGCCGCCTTGCTGGCACCACGATCGGTGCCGAAACTGGAAGGTGACCTCGATTCGGAGGAAGTCGGCCGCATGCCTCTGCCGCGGGGCAAGATTGCTATCGGTCTCCTGATCGTCATCGTCTCATTCGGCGCTGCGCTCTGGGCCTTCGACTCGCTATGGCCCGGCCCGAAGGACCGACGGCCGGCCCTGGTCGATATCCCGCCGTTAAAGCCGGTCACCCGGCAGTCGGTGATCGTGACGCCCGCGGCGATCTCGCTCTCGGCGATCCATACTGCACTCGAGGGCGCTGCGCCGCGCAATCTTGCGGGCAAGCGCGATAACCCCCTCCCGCAATTGCTGTCCAATGCCGAGCTCGATTGGACGGTCGCACGCGGCCCGCTCTCAGTCACCGGCCGGGGAGATGCGCTGGTCGTCTCCACCACGCTTTCTGGAATCTTGCGTGCGAGGGGGCAAATTTCCGGCGAAGCGGGCAATCTCGCTGGTACGATCGGAGATCTACTTGGTGGCCGTCTTGGACAGGGGCTTCAGAACCTGCAGGGAAAAGCGCTCGATCAACGTGCCGACATCCGCGGCGACGCCAGGCTGACGTCGCATCCGTCGATTTTGCCGCCCTGGCGAATCGAGCCCAATCTCGCAGCTCAGGTCGCGCTCGAGGACGCCTCTTTGGCTGTTATGGGCGTGCGGTTGAGCGTATCGAACGAGCTTAAGCCGTTTCTCGATCGCGCGATCAACGAACAGGTGACTGCGTTACAGGCGCGCCTGCGCGACGATCCCTTCCTTGAACTCGCGGCACGGCGCGAATGGGCCAAGATGTGCCGCTCGATCTCGCTCGGTGCTGTGGCCGCCGGCATGCCCAGTCTGTGGCTGGAAGTTCGCCCCACGCGAGCCTTCGCCGCACAGCCGCACATCGACACCGCCGCGCTCATGCTGACGATCGGCGTGGAGGCGCAGACGCGGATCGTGCCCAGCGAGACCAAGCCTGATTGCCCGTTCCCGGCTCAGCTGGAGCTCGTGCCGCAGATCGAGCAGGGCCGCGTCAATATCGCAGTGCCCATCGACATTCCGTTTACCGACGTCAATCGGCTGCTGGAGACGCAACTCAAGGGAAAGAGCTTCCCGGACGATAAGAGCAGCGCGTTTACCGCGACTATCCGCAGCGTCAACTTGGCGGCCTCTGATGACCGCTTGCTGCTCTCGTTGGGCGTGAAAGCAAATGAGAACAAGAGCTGGTTTGGCCTCGGCGCCGAAGCAACTGTTCACGTATGGGGCCGCCCGGTGCTCGATTCCGCCCATCAGGTCCTGCGCCTAACCGATATCGCTCTTGATGTTGAATCCGAGGCAGCTTTCGGGTTGCTGGGTACTGCCGCGCGGGCGGCGGTGCCTTATTTGGAACAGACGTTGGCGCAGAACGCTGTGGTCGATCTGGTGCCGCTCGCGGCCAATGCTCGCAACAGCATCGATGCAGCCATCACCGATTTTCGTAAAAGCACTGACGGCGTTCGCGTGGACGCCGCTGTCACCGGTCTGCGTCTCGTCGGCATCGAATTCGACGTTAAGACGCTGCGCATCGTTGCGGAGGCCGACGGCACAGTGCGGGTTGCCGTGACGAAGCTGCCGGATTGACGAGAACACCTGAGCCGAGAAGGGCCTGTATAAAGAACGCAAGCCCCGCAGGTTCATTCAAGCTTCTTTGCTTACTGTCCCTCCTCGATGGTCCGGATGCGGTGATAGATGTGTACCATCAGAGCCATAGCGAATAGTGGCGTGGCGAGATTGACAATCGGGATCGACACGAAGGCGGCAATCAAGATGCCGGCGAGAAATACCGTGCTGTGGTGGGTTTGGCGCAGTCGTTTGGCCTCCGCGATTGGTTGATGACGCATCGCGGCCAGCTCGAAATATTCGCGGCCGAGGAGATAGGCGCTGGCCAGAAAAAAAATGACGACACCCGCGCCTGCGAAAAGCAGAAATGGTACGGCAATCAGATAGACCACGACCGTGAGCAAAGCCGTTTTCATGCCTTGGACCAGGGCGCGGATCAGCGGCAGCGGTATGCCCACTTCGGCCGGATAATGAGCGCGTTCCACCTCGAGCGCGATGTCGTCGACAAAGAAGCTACCGACCAGCGCAGTGACCGCCGGCATCAAGAACACGGATCCCACGATGATCCCGAGGCCGGCCGCAACAGAGGCAACCCAAATCAGGATTGAGATCGGTGCGGGCGCGCTGATACCGAACATATCCTCGGCCCAATGCGTGCCCGAACTTGCAGCCCAGACCAGCAGCCGATGAAGCGCAATGGCGAGAAGCACGATCACTGCGAGCGCAAGGCCTGCGGATTTCAACAGCACCCACCGGAATGGGGGCGAGAACATTTGGGCAAGCGCTTTGGCGGCCGCATCGATCATCGCCTGCATCCTTTCTTTCGGCTGCGCCGGGCTGGTGTGGCCGCCGGAACCGCGTTGGTCATCGGAATCCTCTCCTGAACGAGAATAGCCGTCGAGAGAGCACAAGGACGCGAATGATGAAGAAGATTTCACGCGTACGCAGCACGCCTTCCATGATAGATTTTGCAAGACGTAACACCCAGACGCACCCATGAGAATTTTAAGCCGCCGATCGTTTCTTGCCTCCTCGGGCGCGGCGCTTGCCGCCGGGCCCGTATTCGGAGCCCCCGACGTACCGCGCTCCGGCTGGGTCGATGCCGTGGTCGTAGGCGCCGGCGCCGCGGGCATCGCGGCGGGGCGGCGGCTTGCGGCGGCGGGCAAGCGCTTCGTCGTGCTCGAGGCGGCCGACGAAATTGGTGGACGCTGCATCACCGACACCAAGACTTTTGGCATCCCCTACGATCGCGGCGCGCGCTGGATCTACGCAGCCGATATCAATCCTCTGGCGAAGCTTGGGAGGCAGTCGGGGCTCGATATTTATGCGGCACCACCTGGGCAGCGGATGCGCATTGGACGGCGCTACGCCCGCGAAGGCGAGATGGAGGATTTTCTCGCGAGCCTCGTGCGCGCCAACACGGCAATTGCGGATGCCGCCCGCAAGAGCGACATCGCCTGTGCCCAGGCGCTGCCCAAGGAGCTCGGCGATTGGCGCCCGACTGTCGAGTTCGTGCTGGGACCGTACGGTTGCAGCAAGGAGCTTTCGGACGTCTCAACCGCCGATCTCTCCCGCTCTGGCGAGCGCGACAACAATGCGTTCTGCCGCCAGGGTTATGGCGCGCTGCTGGCGAAGCTAGCAGTTTCTCTCCCGATCCTTTCGGCAACGCCGGTAAAAACCATCGAATGGTGGAGTCGCGCGCGCATCGAGGTCGATACGCCGAAAGGCCAGTTTAGGACCGGCGCGGTCATCCTCACCGTTTCGACGAATGTTCTCACCAGCGGAAAGCTCAGATTGGAGCCTGAGCTTCCGAAACGGCATGTGGAGGCCGCCACCAAGCTCAAGCTGGGCAGCCGCGATCACGTGGCGCTCGAATTGACCGGCAATCCGCTGGGGTTGCGTTCCGATGAGCTAGTATTCGAGAAGAGTGAGAGCAAGCAGACGGCGGCAATCTTGGCCAATACTGCGGGTTCCACCATTTGCGTGGTCGATGTTGGGGGGAATTTCGGGCGCGATCTCTCCGCCAAGGGCGAGGCGGCGATGATCGATTTTGGTATCAATTGGCTCGGCAGTCTTTACGGCACGGACGTGAAAAGTATCATCAAGCGTCGCCACGCGACGCGTTGGAACAACGAGCCGTGGGTGCTCGGCGCCACCTCTGCCGCCGCGCCTGGCGCGCAATCCGCACGCAAGGTATTGGCCGAGCCGCTCCGCGACCGTATCTTCTTGGCCGGCGAAGCGACTCATGAAACGCTTTGGGGCACCGTCAACGGAGCCTGGGACTCGGGCGAGCGTGCCGGGGACGCGGTGGTGAAGCTGCTCGGCGGGCCCAGCAAACGCAGCTGAGTGCGATCAGACTCGCAGCACGCCGTCCGTCCGTTTGCCGACCTCGGCTACTATTTTGGCAGCGACTGCCTCGATTTCCGCGTCAGTCATCGTTTTGTCCCGCGGCTGCAATGTCACGGTGATGGCGATCGACTTTTTTCCCGGCTCAATGCCGGCGCCCTCGTAGACGTCGAATACCGTGACATTGGTGATGAGCTTGCGATCAGCGCTCTGCGCAGCTCGTAGGATATCGCCCGCGTTCACCGCGCGATCGACGACGAAGGCGAAATCGCGCTCCACTGGTTGGAAGGGCGAAAGCTGCAGAACTGGCCGCGCTCGCGTTGCCCTCGCCTTCGGCTCCGGGATTTTTTCCAAGATCACCTCGAATGCGACCAGCGCGCCCTCGGCATCCAGGATTTCGAGCGCGCGGGGATGCAATTCTCCGAAATGTCCGAGCACGTTCTGCGGGCCGATTTGGATGCTGCCCGATCGTCCGGGATGGAACCACGGCGGGCCTCCCGGCACCACCTGCAGCGCCTGCGCGGGGGCGCCGGCGGCGGCCAGCACCGCTAGCGCGTCGGCTTTGGCATCGAACACATCGACTTCGCCGTCGGAGACGGACCAATGGCGTCCGATGCCGGTCGCTTTGGCGCGTCCACGGCGAAGGCCGCTAGCGGCGGTGAACTGATGCTGCGGGCGATCGCCGCGGAAAACCTGTCCCACCTCGAACAGCGATATGTTGGAAAAGCCGCGGTCCGCATTCTTTTGTGCAGCAGCAACAAGCCCCGGGATCAGGCTCGGTCGCATATCAGAAAGATCCGAAGCGATTGGATTGGCGAGCGCGAGTTCGGGCTGTCCGCCGCCGAACAGCTGCGCTTGCTCCTTCGCAATAAACGACCAGGCCACGGCCTCGAGCATGCCGCGCGCGGCGAGCGCGCGCTTGGCTTTGCGGGTGCGCAGCTGAATGGGCGTGAGCACCGGCTTGCGCGGAGCCTCACCTCGATCAAAGGGCGTCGGAGGAATGCGATCGACGCCGACAATACGCACGATCTCCTCCACTAGGTCGGCCTTGCCCTCGACATCTCCCCGCCATGGCGGCACGGCGACTTTTAGACACTTGCCGCCGGCAGTGACGGAGAATCCGAGGCGGCCCAGCACGCGCTCGATCTCGCGTGGGTCAGCATGAAGGCCAGTCAGTCGCGGCAGTTCCTCGATAGGAAGATCGATGATGCGCTCGGGCCTACCCGGCGTACCCGCGACCGTCACCTCCGACGCGCTGCCGCCGCAGAGCTCGAGCACCATGCTGGTCGCAAGCTCGAGACCCGGCACCATGAAAGCAGGATCGACTCCGCGCTCGAACCGGTAGCGGGCGTCCGATTGGATGCCGAGCTTGCGGCCGGTCTGCGCTATGTTCACGGGCTCCCACAGTGCGGACTCGATCAGTACGTCTTTGGTCGTCTCCGAACAGCCTGTGGACTCTCCGCCCATGATGCCGGCGAGCGACTCCACCCCCTTCTCGTCGGCGATGACGCAGATTGTAGGATCGAGCGAATATTGCTTGCCATCGAGCGCAACCAAGCTTTCGCCATCGCGCGCGCGCCGCACCCTGAGATTGCCGTGCACTTTTGCGGCATCGAACACGTGCAGGGGCCGGCCGCGATCGTAAGTCACGAAATTCGTAATATCGACCAGCGCATTGATCGGGCGCAGCGCGATCGAGATCAGTCGGCGCTGCAGCCATGCCGGAGACGGGCCGTTGCTCACGCCGCGCACGAGCCGCAGCGCAAAAGCGGGACAAAGCGAAGGCGTCGTGCCGAAATCGAGCGCCACCTTCACAGGGCAGGGGAACTCCCCCTTCACCGGCCTAATGCTTCTGTCCCTCAACTTGCCTATCTCGGCGGCGGCGAGATCACGCGCGATGCCGCTGACGCCGGTGCAGTCGCCGCGATTGGGGGTGAGATTGATCTCGATCATCGGATCGTCGAGGCCAGCCCACTGCGCGTAGTTCGCCCCGACCGGCGCATCCGCGGGAAGCTCGATAATGCCTTCGTGGTCGTCGGAGATTTGCAATTCGAACTCCGAGACCAGCATCCCGCGGCTCTCGACGCCGCGGATGTTGCCGATGCCCAGTGTCATGTTTTTGCCCGGGATGAAGGCGCCGGGCGGCACGAAGACGCCTTTCATGCCTGCGCGCGCGTTGGGCGCGCCACACACGACCTGCACCGGCTCACCCGCGCCGGTATCGACCATGCAAACGCGCAGGCGGTCCGCGTTCGGATGCTGCTCGGCCGAGATCACGCGCGCGATGGTGAATGGCGCAAGCATCTTGCCCCGGTCGGCGACGCTCTCCACTTCGAGCCCGATCATGGTGAGCTTGTCGACAACCGCTGCAAGCGACGCCTCGGTATCGAGGTGCTCCTTCAGCCAAGCAAGCGTGAATTTCATCATTCCGCGGACCCGGGACTATTCTTTCCCCCGAACGGCAATCGATCCGGCGATTGGCGCATGGCGAGGACTTTCAGCGGCGCGATCAGCTGCCCAATCCTCCCGCGAGAGTCGGGAAATCGAGCGGTCGAAAACCATAATGTGAGAGCCACCGCACGTCAGCCTCGAAGAACGGGCGCAAATCCGGCATGCCGTATTTGAGCATGGCGATGCGGTCGATGCCGAGACCCCAAGCGAAGCCCTGATATTCGTCGGGATCAAGCCCGCAATTACGCAGCACGTTCGGATGCACCATGCCGCAGCCTAGAATCTCCATCCAGTCGTCGCCCTCGCCGAATCTGACCTCTCCCTTGTCGCGTCGGCACTGAATGTCGACCTCGAGCGAGGGCTCGGTGAACGGAAAAAACGACGGACGGAAGCGCATCTTGACCTGATCGACCTCGAAGAATGCTTTGCAGAATTCCTGCAGGATCCATTTCAAATGCCCGAGGTGCGAACTCGTATCGATGACGAGGCCCTCGACCTGGTGGAACATGGGTGTGTGGGTCTGATCGCTGTCGCTGCGGTAGGTGCGGCCAGGAATGATGACGCGGATCGGCGGCTTCTGTGCCAGCATCATCCTGATCTGCACCGGCGAAGTGTGCGTGCGCAGGAGAAGCTGCGACCCATCGGGCTTCGGTTTGAAAAAGAATGTGTCTTGCATCTCCCGTGCTGGATGACCTTCCGGGAAGTTGAGTTTGGTGAAATTGTAATCGTCTGTCTCGATGTCCGGTCCTTCGGCGATCGCAAAACCCATGTCGGCGAAGATCGCGGTCAGCTCATCGACGACTTGAGTAATAGGATGGATGCGCCCGACCTCCGTCGGCGGTTCGGGCACCGGCAATGTAACGTCTAGGCTCTCGGTGTTGAGCCGCTGATCGAGGGCCGATTGTTTCAGGGCCTCCCTGCGTGTAGCGATCGCAACGGTGACGCGGTCCTTGAGACCGTTGATGAGGGCCCCTTGCTCCTTGCGCGCTTCCGGCGACATCGTGCCCAGCGTTTTCAGCAGCGCGGATATCGAGCCGTTGCGGCCCAGCGCCGCAACCCGTACGGTTTCGAGCGCCGGCTCGTCATTCGCGCTTGCGACGGCGGCGAGAAGTTCCGTCTCGAGCGCACGCAGGTCGGTCATCGATCTCCTCAACTGCGCCAGCGTAGTGTCTTGGGCTCGAGCGGATTGACGAATGTGCGCCCTTCTTCCTGCGCGGCAATCCATTCATCTTTGACGCGCATCCACCAGCGCGCTTGCGTATCGGCATCGTTGATGAGCATCAAGCGCGGCTTATGCACGAGGCCTTCGCGCTGCTTCACCACCACTTGGCGATCCTGGTCGAGAAAGGTGTGCATGAATGGCTTCAAGAGCGGCGCGAGCGGCGCCATCCAGCCCGGGGAGGCCCAGAATATCTGATGCACCTCGGTAGACTCGTTGGTGATTGGCGTAATCGCTGTAAGGCCCACGACGGCGTGGCGGTCTCCATGCACCTCCTCGATGCGCAGCCCCGGAAGCTTGTAGGAAATCTCAGTTTCGACGCGTCGCCCGAGTAGCTTGTACACCAGATTCTGCGGCGGCAGCTGATGGCGCACCATTCGCCAGCCGAGATCGATTGGCTCGAACTGCTTTTCTTTGGGGCGCAGCTTTCTCGGCTGATGCTTGAACCACCACGACGTATGCACAAACCCGGCATGCGTCGGATCCATGAGACCGAAAGCGGCGTGGTCGGTCGAGCAGGGAAATGGCAGCATGATGGCCGCCAGCGGCGCAGCATCGTCGGGAAAGATCGGCATGCGCGGCGGCTCCGGCACGCGCGCAACGCCTTTATCATCCGGCGGGAAATACACCCACACCAAACCTTGCCGTTCGACGCACGCATAGGATCCGCAGCGAATTTTGCCGAGATCCATCATTTGGCCCTCCCGCAGTGAGGGGATCTCGACACAGGTGCCGCTCACGTCGAAGCGCCAGCCGTGGTAGCAGCAGGCAATGGTGTCACCGTCGAATTGGCCGTAGTGCAAGGGGACGCCGCGATGGGGGCAAATGTCACGCAGAGCAAAGACCTGTCCATCGCGGCGCCGACCAATGATCAGCGGCTCGCCGAGCAGCGTCTTATGCACGAGGCGACCGCGCGGCACGTCGGCGCCCATGGCCGCGACGTACCACAACCCGCGCAGAAGCTCGGCCTTGAGATCATGCATGGTACGTCCCGCAGGGAATTCGCCCGCTCCGTCACATCTGCATGAACGGCAGGTCGGTATCTCCGGGCTTACCGCCCGCTTGAGTCAGCATGCAATGGACCTGGCCGCGATGATGTGTCTGATGATTGAACATGTGCGTGACCAGGACCCATTTCGGCTTGCGTAGGTGGGACTTGATCGCACCGGAGTAATACGCGAGGTCGCCTTCCAGCCATCCAGAATCGAGCCGGTCGGCCCAATCAATGACAACTGCATCGAAGGCTTTACGCTCACGCTTTAACTCGCCCCAATCGTCATAAAGCGATACGGATTCGGGGATGCTGCCACCGGGGAATGGCGTGCCGGCAAGACGGCTCATCCAGGTGCAATCCGCCCAAAGCAGGTGGCTCAGCGTCGCGTGGATCGAGCCGAAGAATGCTCCCCGCTCACGTCGGCGTTCGGCCTCGGATAGCGCGTCGGCGGCGGCATAGAGGTTCTCGTTTTGCCAACGGTTATAGCGCGCCATGCATTGCACATAACCAGGATCGATCATCGTCGCGTTCGAAGGATGAGTAACTCTCAATCCTTCGCCCTTTCATCACACTGCGATTGCGGCTTTGGCCTTCTCGACAATTGCAGCAAACGCCGCGGGCTCTCTGATCGCAAGATCGGACAATACCTTGCGGTCCACCAATAAACCCGCCTTGCCGAGACCGCCGATGAAGCGGCTGTAGGTGAGCCCGAAGGGCCGCACTGCCGCGTTGAGCCGCTGGATCCAGAGCGCCCGGAAGGTGCGCTTGCGACGCTTGCGGTCTCGATAGGCGTATTGGTTGGCTTTCTCTACCGCTTGCTTTGCGATGCGAATGGTATTCTTGCGCCGTCCGTAATAACCCTTGGCGGCCTTCAATACTTTTTTGTGCTTGGCGTGCGCGGTGACACCGCGTTTGACGCGTGCCATGGCTAACTCCTTTTACCTCTGCAGGCTTGGCTGACCGCCGCGGCGGCTAGCGGGTCATCAACCGTTGGGCAAATAGTATTTTTTGATCTTGTCGCCGTCGGTCTTGAACAGCACCGCGGTCCCGCGCAGTTGGCGGATCTGCTTGTTGGTCCGTTTGATCATGCCGTGACGCTTGCGGGATTGCTGGTAAAGGACCATCCCGCTTGTCGTCACTTTGAAGCGCTTTTTGGCGCCCGATTTGGTCTTAAGCTTGGGCATTTGGCTCTCCTTTGCGGCGGCAGGCAAAGCGGCGCAGCCGACCGCTTTATGCTCTTGTGAGCGTGCTGATTCACCGTCGCCACGGCAGCCCTTTCGGCCGGGTGACGGAAGGGCGGCGTTATGGCAGAGGCCACCGCGAAATACAACCCAAACGCCGATTAATGGGCCAAGCCGCGCTCGACCGTTGGAGCTAGCGGCGCCCTCAAATATGGAACGTGAGCGATCGAGGCCCTTTTTGTTCGCGCACGCGCAGGATGCCGCCCACGGCGGGCCTCGCTCCCCATCACCTCGGCGCCAGCACCATCACCACTTGGCGACCTTCGAAGCGTGGTTCCTGCTCCACCTTAGCGACTTTGGAGGTGTCATCCTTGACGCGATTGAGGAGCTGGTAGCCAAGCTCCTGGTGCGCCATCTCGCGCCCGCGGAAGCGCAGCGTCACTTTCACCTTATCGCCATCTTCAAAAAAGCGCTGCATCGAGCGCATCTTCACGTCGTAATCGTGGTCGTCGATCATCGGCCGAAGCTTGATCTCCTTGACCTCGACTATCTTCTGCTTCTTGCGGGCTTCTGCCGCCTTCTTCTGCGCCTGGTATTTGTATTTGCCGTAATCGAGAATTTTGCAGACGGGCGGAGACGAATTAGGGGCAATCTCGACGAGGTCTAGTCCGACCTCCTGGGCCTTGTCCAAGGCGATCTGGATTTCAACAGGACCAAGGTTGTGGCCGCTGTGATCGATCAATTGGACTTCACGAACTCGGATCTCCTCGTTGATGCGCGGGCCGTCCTTTGGGGCGGGTTGCGCGGGTCTCGTTGGGCGACGAATGGCTCTGCTCTCCTCGTGTCGTTGCAACAGTCCTGCTGCTTCAGGCCTAAGAAAGATCGGGACAATCCGCGCATAAGTCAACGGCTTTCCATCACTTCGTGACCGAACCGGCCCTGGGGCCACGATCATCCTTGCTCCAGGCATGCGGCTCATTCGCCGCCAACGCGGCGATGTGATCCACCGGGCCGCGCTGCGGATATAGGTCGCGCGTTCTTCCTGTCTTGCTAAAGGTCGCGCTGCAGCAGCGTGCTATAAACGGCGTGGGTTGCGCGCGCAGCGCTATGCGGAGCAAACATGTACTCGGCGAAGTGGCGTGCGCGTGCGGCCATCGTGCGGTACGCGGCATCGTCGAGGCTCAATGCGTCGATGATCGCGCGGGCAAATTCCTTTGCATCGCCTACCACCCACCCCGTTCGCACCTCTTCCGGCATTTCCGGCGGCGCGGCCACGTGTTCGGGCAAGACGCCAATGTTCGACGCGACGACCGGCCGGCCCATAGCTTGCGCTTGTGCCACCACGCGGCCGAGTGCCGGCGGCTCGATCGAGGGCATCGTCACGGTATCCGCTGCGGCCAGCGCCGCCGGCAGATCGCGGCAGTGTCCGACCTGCCGAACCAGTGACCGCACACCTTGGCGCTGCGCCTGTTCCATCACGGCGCGCGCGTATTTGCGATGGGTGCGATGTTCGCCGGCGAGCACGAAAACAAAGCCGCGCATGCCGCTATCGAGCATGGTGCGCGCGATCTCGGGCACAATGAGCTGCCCATTCCAAGGGGCGACGCGTCCGGGAACGAGCAAAATTCGGGCCGCCGGCGGAATTTGCCAGACCTTGCGCAAAGCCCCGATCCTCGCGGGGTCGACCGCCGCGGGATCGAATGCTGCGATGTCGATGCAGCGTGGGATGATGGTGAGCCGCTCGCGCGCAATCTTATGGCGCGCAATCACGGGGACGGCGGCAAAGTTCGAAGATGTAATCACCCAATCGCCGCGGGCGAGCGCGGCGGCCCAATATGCACGTAGGTGGGAAGCCGGCGGAACGTCGGGCAGTGTGGTGACGAGCCAGATCGGCGTCTGCGCTGCCGCCATGTTGGCGATCCACGCTCCGCCAGCGCTTTGCGCGTGCACGATGTCGATCCGCTCGGAGGCGATGAGGCGTTCCAGAGTGCGGGCGCTTCTCCTGAGCTGGAACGGATTGATGGTCGCATTCACGAGGGGAACCCATTCGCCGCCGGATCCCGTGAGCTCCGCAACGAGCGGTCCGTCCTCGGCTGCCACGATGGCGCGCGCGCCGATTTCCCGCAGCGCCGCGGCCACATTCAGCGCAGTGCGGGCAACCGGCTCCTCGCGCAATGCAGGCACGATCTGCAAGACGGTCGCTGCGGCCAAAGTGCGCGGGTGTGCCTGCCTCTCGTCGTTGCTCACGGAGTTCTTCCCCTCGCGCCGCGGCGGCTTGTTTGCCGTTCGGCCGTGCTTGTATTCAATGGCCGCAGGGGACCCAACACGCCGCCGAGTGGCATGCTCGTGGCCTCCGAGGCTGGACTTGCGCAGATGGACGATCTTTGGCCCAAATTCTTGAATGTTGGAACCGGCATTGCGGCGCGCCAAATCGCCGTCCGCCGGCGTGACGGATCCACTCCCGGACTGTTCTGGCTCGGTGGATTCAAGTCAGACATGAGAGGGACCAAAGCCGAGGCGCTCGATCGATGGGCGCAGGAGAATGGCCGGGCGATGACGCGCTTCGACTATTCCGGTCACGGTGAATCTGGCGGCAATTTCACCGCTGGCACGATCGGCCGCTGGTTCGAAGAGGCCCTCGCCGTGTTTGACGGATTTTGCCGCGGCCCGCACGTGGTCATCGGCTCGTCAATGGGGGGATGGCTGGCGTTGCTGATGATCCGCGAACTCGCACGCCGCACGCCAGCAGATGCGCGCGTGACGCGGCTGGTCCTGATCGCGCCAGCGGTCGACTTCACCGAAGAGTTGATGTGGAAACGCTTCCCGCCGGAGGCCAAGCGCGAGATCGAAGAGACCGGCGTCTGGGCCCGGCCGTCGCAGTATTCCGATGAGCCCTATCTCATCACCCGCAGTCTCATCGAGGAGGGACGCAAACACCTTCTGCTGGACGGCATGATCGAGACTGGATGTCCGGTACGCATTCTCCAGGGAGTGCAAGATCCCGACGTGCCGTGGCAGCACACGATCGAACTGACCTCTCGCTTTGCCCGCGACGACGTCGTGCTGACGCTCGTAAAGGACGGGGACCATCGCTTGTCCCGGCCCGAGGACATCGAGCGGCTGATCGCTGCCGTAGCCGAGTAGCGAGAGGCCGCTAGCCGTGCTGGCGGCGGCTGTCAGCAGGGACCTCTGCGCGATCAGACATGGTGTAGTCCCTGATCACGCCGGCAATCCTTAATCGATAGTCGGAGAATATTTCGGCGCGGCCTGCGATCTGCGCGCGCCGATGTTCCTCGATATTTCTCCAAGCGTTCACCGCCGCTTCATCGCGGAAGAAGGAAAGCGAGAGAATCTTGCCGGGCTCGTAGATGCTCTCGAACCGTTCGACGGAGATGAAACCATCGATTTTATCGAGCAGCGGCCGCAGCTCGGCCGCGAGATCGAGATAGCGTTGTTTGTGCCCAGGCTTTGGCCAGACTTCGAAGATCACCGCGATCATTCAATACCTCGCAGAGGAACGGTTACATTCGGCGCGCTTTTCTACGGCGAAGCCATTTCGACTTTCCTAAAAGCGCTGGCCGAGACCCCGCCCAATACCTGCCATTTCAACAGAACCAACGGCTCAGGTCACCGGCCTGAGAAACGTCCGTTCCTCACTCAGGATGAAATGTCGCTCCTGCGCAAAGCGAAAATTGGCTGCACCTTCGGAATCGGCCTTCAGTCGCGCGCGGTAAGCCTCGTAGGCAGCGAGGCTATCGAGCGAGATCAGACCATAAGCAATGTTATTGGTGCCTTCATGCGGCATCCAATAGCCGACGAGATTTCCACCACACTTTGGGATGATAGAAAGCCAATGCCTCGCGTATTCTTCGAAGGCATCGTCTTGAAACGGATCGAGTTTGTAACGGATGAAAACGGTGAGAGTCATGGCAGCCTCCGGGCGACCGGGATCTGCATTTTGCTATATCTTCGATATGGCACGTTTCGGAAATAACCGAACTATGCACGCGGGAAGGCGATCCCGCCCGCCGCGCTCCGCGCTGACGTTTGGCTGAATTCTAGGCCGACGTTGCCTGTTTCGTCGCCGAGAGATGATCGCCGGCTTCGTAAAGTGCGCACAGGCCATCGCGGTAGGTTGGATAGCGCAGCTTCACGCCGAGCACCGCCTTGAGCTTATGATTGCGCGCGCGAATGCAACCCTCATAGAAGCTGAGTGCCATGGGCGACAACAGGTTGCCGGCGTCCTCATAACGAACCTCTGGCGGCGGCGGGATACCGATGAGACGGGCGGCAAAAACGATTTGATCGCTCGGCGAGACCGGCTCGTCATCAACTATGTTGAACACGCCCTCGGCGCCACGTGCGAAGGCTGCGTCGATTGCCTGCGCGATGTCATAGACGTGCACGCGGTTTGAGACGTGTCCGGGCTTTGCGATGCGCTGTGCGGCGCCGTGCAGGAGCCGGACCATTCCATTGCGTCCCGGACCATAGATGCCGCCGAGCCGCAGGATTGCGACCGGGAAGTTTCGCTTCCTCCCGAGCGCCTGCCAATCGAGTTCGGCGGCGATGCGCGCGCCGCCTCGGCGTGCTCGCGCCGGTATCGTTGGCGCGGTTTCGTCAATCCACGCGCCGCCGCTATCCCCGTACACCCCGAGGCTTGACAGATAGACTACGGACTTAAGTCGCGCCGCCTGGGCGATCTCGCCTTCGAGCATGACGAGCACGGGATCGCAGTCCTCTGTCGGCGCGGCCGATACGAGCAGCGCATCGGCCGCCAAAATGGCAGCCCTGAGCTCGCCCGATGCAGATGTGCCGTCGAATAGCAGCATGTCGACCGACTTGCCGCCGGGGCGTGCCTTCCCGAGCGCAGCGAAATGGTCCGCGTTGCGTGTCGTTCCCAAGATGCAGTCGAAGCGCGCGCCGAAAGTGCTGACATAGTGCCGGGCGCAGTAACCAAGCCCGAGACAGACCAGCGTGGTCATCAAGCGGCCGCCTGCAGTGCTGCCATCCATTCCTCCGCCACGAGCGGCTCGTCCTCCCGCGCGAGGCGATCTCTCGCTAGCGTCGCGAGCCGTTCGGCGCCTAAGAGTCGGCCCAGCGCCCACACGGCAGCGCCGCGCACGAGTGCGGAGGGATCGTCCAACAGCCGGATAACCTCGGGCACCAGCGTCGCATCGCCGGAGTTGCCGATCGCGATCAGCACGTTGCGGACGAAGCGGTTGCGGCCGGTGCGCTCGATTGGCGATTTCGAAAACAGCTTGCGGAACGCGCCATCGTCGAGGCGGGCCAGATCGGCGAGGCGAGGGGCGGTCAATTCCTGACGTGCCGCGAGCTTGCTCTCGCGGCCGGCCTGCGCGAATTTGTTCCACGGACACACCGCCAGGCAATCATCGCACCCGAAGATGCGATTGCCGATTGCCGGGCGCAGCTCGCGGGGAATCGGGCCCTTGTGCTCGATGGTCAGGTAGGAGATGCAGCGGCGCGCATCGAGCCTATAGGGCGCGGGGAAGGCCGCGGTCGGGCAGACGTCGAGGCAGGCCTGGCAGTTGCCGCAATGATCGTTCTCGGGCGCGTCCGACGGCAATTCAAGCGTCGTGAAGATCGCGCCGAGGAACAACCACGAGCCGAACTGGCGCGAAACCAAATTCGTGTGTTTGCCCTGCCAGCCGATACCGGCAGAAGCAGCGAGCGGCTTCTCCATGACCGCCGCGGTATCGACAAAGACCCTCGCATCTCCGCCGGCTTGCGCAGTCAGCCAGCGCGCCAGCGCCTTGAGTCGAGCCTTGATGATCTCGTGGTAATCGTCGCCTCGTGCGTAAACCGAAATGGCGCCGCGGTCGCGGCTGCGCAAGATCTGCAGCGGATCGCCGTCGGGGCCGTAGTTCAGGCCGAGCATGATGACGGAGCGGACCTGCGGCCAGAGCGCACGCGGGTTCCCGCGCCGTGCCGCGGTTGTCTCCATCCAAGCCATGTCGCCATGGGCGCCTTCGGCGAGGAACTGCTGCAGGCGCTCCGGTGCTTGCGGGATCGAGTTCGGCCGTGCGATGCCGACGATGTCGAAGCCGCGCTCGAGCGCGGCGCGCACGAGCGCGGCCTTGAGCGCCGCGGCATCATTCAGAAGTCGAGGTCGGCGTAGGTCTGAGACGGCGGAATGCCGGCCAGTGTCTCGGCGAGAATCGGCCGGAATGAGGGGCGCGACTTGATCTGTGCGTACCAGGTCTTCGCGGCTTCGTCTTCGTTCCATGGTACGTCGCCTAGGTAATCGGCGGCCGATAGATGCGCGGCTGCAGCGAGATCTGCGTAACTCAGCCGCGGGCCCGCCAGCCAATCGCGTGTGCGCACGAGCCAGCCGATATACGCCAAATGATACCGCATGTTGTGGCGCGCCGCTCGGATCACTTCGGTGTCGGGTGAGCCGCCGCCTGCACTTGCCGGCATCTGCCGCTTATATAGGCGCTCCATAGTCAGCGGCCCGCTGACTTCCGCAAAAAATTTGTCGTTAAACCAGCTCATGAGTCGGCGCACTTCCACGCGCGAGCCCGCTTCACGCGGCAGCAGACGCTGATCACCGAGCTCGGCTCCTCTCGTCTCATCCAGATACTCGGCGATGATGGATGCCCCGGGAACCGCCGGACGCCCCTCCTCCACCGCCACCGGCGTCGTACAGGCGGGGTTGAGAATGAGGAACTCCTGGCGACGCTCCCACACGCGCTCCTCGACGGTCCTCGCTGCGATGCCGTATTCGCCGAGTGCCAGCCGTACGAACCGGGAATGCGGGCAGAACGGGTGATGGAACAGCGTGAGCATGCGGCCGTACTGATTGCGGCGATCTTGGGGCCGCGCTTCGCGCGGCGCCGGTCACGTTAAGTCGCTTTCGATCCGTTTGGTAGGATGAGCAGTGCGCAACCTGTGCAATGTTCACCTTTTCCCGTTGCTCCAAGGTTAATGATACGGGAAAAGGGCATCTTCCGCACCTTCGGCTGCCGCTGCCGTGCGGTCGCCTGCCCCTGTCCGCGGAGCCATCATGTTGGTCGAACTATTCAAGGCGTTCGTACTAGGCGTCGTCGAGGGATTGACCGAGTTCCTGCCGGTGTCCTCGACCGGACACCTGCTTTTGGTCCAACGCTTTTTCGGTTTCGACGACGCGGATTTCGGCAAGACCTTCGCAATCCTCATCCAATTCGGCGCAATCCTTGCGCTGTTATCGATCTATTTCTTCCGCATCTGGCGAATTGCTGCCGGCATGTTCAGCGATCCTGCGGCTCGGCGCTTCGTCATCGGCGTGCTGATTGCATTCTTGCCGGCGGCGGTGGTCGGCGCGCTCGCGCACGACGTTATCAAATCGGTGCTGTTCAACGTTTGGATCGTCTGTTTCACCCTCATCGTGGGTGGTGCGATCCTGTTGTGGGTTGATCGGCTGGATCTCGATACGCGCTACTATGAGGCCACGAAGTTTTCTTTGCCGATGTATTTCGGAATCGGCTTGGCGCAGTGCCTATCCATGATACCCGGCGTGTCCCGCTCAGGAGCCACGATCGTAGCCGCCATGCTGCTGGGCGCCGACCGACGCTCGGCAGCAGAATTCTCGTTCTGGCTTGCCATGCCGACCATGGCGGGCGCCTTCGCCTATGACCTGCTCAAGAGCCGCGGGCAACTGAGCATGGACAATACGATCCTCGTGGTGTTCGGATTCGCAGTCTCGTTCGTGTGCGCCTGGATCGTGGTGAAGACGTTTCTCGACTACGTGCAGCACCACGGCTTTGCTCTGTTTGCCTGGTGGCGCGTCGTCGTCGGCGCGCTCGGGCTGATCGCGCTGGCGATCGGATACTGAGCGTTTGTCTTCGCGCCGAAGCGAGCCGCGAACGCCATCGTTTGGTTCGAGCGCTCCCTGCGCCTTAGCGCCGGTGCTGATCACCGGCGGCCGCTCCTTTGAATTGCCCGGCCTTGCGGAACCGCCACAGGTAAGAGGGGACGACGGTAGCCATGGCGAGCGGCTCGATACCGAGTGCTTCGAGGGTGCGCCCTTCGCGCTTGGCCGCCTCAGAGACGACGGCGTCGCCCCGTAGCAGCTCGACCTGGTCGGGCGTCAATAGCGGCTTGGGCAACAACTGAAGAAAGCCGGCCTGGAATTTGGCGAGCGCGAACGGGATCGGCACCAATAACCGGCGCCGCTCTATGACCGAGAGCATGAACTGCATCAGTTCCTTGAAGCTGCGCACTTCCGGTCCACCGAGCTCGTAAATTTCTCGATCTCTGGAGCGCCCTTCGATGGCGGCCGCGATCGCGCTTGCGACGTCGCCGGCAAAGACGGGTTGGAACCGGGTGTGGCCACCACCAACGAGCGGAAGAGCTGGAGAAAAACGGGCAATGGCCGCAAACCTGTTGAAGAAGTCGTCTTCGGGGCCGAACAGAACCGAGGGGCGCAAAATGACCGCCGATGGCACAGCGCTGAGCACCAGTTTTTCGCCCAGCGCTTTTGAGCGTGCATAGTGCGAGGCGCTTTCTGTATCGGCGCCGATCGCGGAGACATGGATCATGCGCGCGTCGAATGCTGCCGCTGCGCGCGCGACGGCTTCGGCTCCCGCGGATTGCACGGCATCGAATTGTTGTCGTCCGCGCTCGAACAGAATGCCGACAAGATTGATGACCACGTCGGCCTCGCGCGCAGCCGCCTCGACGGAGGCCGGATGGCGCACGTTGGCCTGCACGGCATGGATCTGGCCGACCCGACCCAGCGGCTGGAGGAAGCCGGCAAGCTCGGGGCGACGCACCGCGACCCGGACGCGGTACCCCAGTTTCGCCAGCGCACGCACGACGTGACGGCCGAGAAAACCCGAGCCGCCGAACACGGTGACGAGTGTCTCGAGCGGAATGGCGGTCATGTTCGCTCAAAATTCCTCGCTCGCCGAATACAGGATCGATTTGAGGCTGTACAGGGCGCGTCCATTTGACAACGACGGGCCTGCTCCGTACCTAATCGCGCAAAGCCCAGGTGGCGGAATTGGTAGACGCACTAGTTTCAGGTACTAGCGCCGCGAGGCGTGGAGGTTCGAGTCCTCTCCTGGGCACCAGGTTTGTATCATTGCCGGTCCATGCGCCGTCATGACCATCCGCTTGCATCGCGGCGATCTGCCCGACCTCTCGCGCTACGGCCGCGGCGCAGTAGCGGTCGATACCGAGGCCATGGGACTCGATGTGAACCGCGACCGGCTCTGCGTGGTGCAGATCTCGCCCGGTGACGGCTCCGCCGATGTGATCCAGATCCCAGCGAGCATGAGCGAGGCGCCGAACCTCGCCAAGCTTCTCGCCGACGGGACGGTACTCAAAATTTTTCATTTCGCCCGTTTCGATCTTGCCATGCTGCACAAGCATTTGGGAATCATGCCGTTCCCCCTCTATTGCACCAAGATCGCCTCCCGCATCGCCCGCACATATACCGACAAGCACGGTCTCAAGGACTTGGTCCGCGAACTGCTGGGCGTCGATCTATCGAAGCAGCAACAGCTCTCCGATTGGGGCGCCGAGGCGCTCAGCGACGCCCAACTCGCCTATGCCGCGTCCGATGTACTGCACCTGCATGCGCTCAAGGAGAAGCTCGACGCCATCCTTCTCCGTGAGGGTCGTGCCGAGCTGGCGGCGGCTTGTTTTCGCTTTCTCCCGGATCGGGTGCGGCTCGACCTCGCCGGCTGGTCGGACCAGGACATCTTTGCCCATTCCTAGCCCCGGCTAC
>DATFQX010000223.1:0-9007 GCA_035263865.1 Xanthobacteraceae bacterium | reverse complement strand
GCTTGCTGATGCAAAGGCAAAGTCGCGGCTTGCAGACGTGGGAGTGGTACTAATGCCGATGGCGCCCGACGAGCTCGGAAAATTCATAGCCGCGGATACTGAGAAATGGGCCAAGGTGGTCAAGTTTGCGGGGATCAAACTGCAATGATCCGGAACTGTCAGCTTGATATTCCATAACGTGCCGTTCCGCGAATCCCTCTCGACGTACCACCGACCCTGCTCGCCCGCGCCGACGAGGTGATCGAGTGATGAAACGCCGCGAGTTCATCACGCTGCTCGGTAGCGCGGCGGCGTGGCCGCTCGCGGCGCGCGCGCAGCAGGACGAGCAGATGCGGCGCATCGGTGTCGTTATTAACTTGGCGGCAGCCATGCCGTCGGCATGATTGCGACGAAAGGTTTTCCAGCCTTGTGACGGGGGCTGCCTTCTCCTCGTCATGTACTTTGCAACGGCCTGCCCGACATCGAGGTTTCAGAGGATTGCGGCCATTACTGCGCCCTGAGGCCAAGGATCTTGATCAATTGCTCCATGTTCTTGACCTCCTCAGCCACAAGCCTGCTCATCTCTTGCGGCGAGCTGCTGGCGACAATGTTGCCGTTTTCGGTCAACTTCGCGATCAGCTCTGGAGTATGGGCCGCCTTTACGAATTCCCGATTTAGCCTGTCGACGATGGCGGTGGGCGTTCCCGCCGGCGCCAACACGCCAGCCCAGTCGGCGACCCTGTGCGCGCCGAGCCCGGCCTCGATCAAGGTCGGAATGTCAGGCAGCGCGGGAAGCCGCGTCTCGGCGTCCACCGCGAGCGCCCGTAGCTTCTTGGCGTCCATATTCGACCGGGCGCTGTTGAAGGAGGCGAGGCTGAAATCCACGCGTCCGGCGATGAGATCTGCCATCACCGGCGCACCGCCGCGATAATGGATGTATTGAATCGGCGTGTTGGTGGCGAGCGCGATCTTGGCGGCGAGCAGATGGCCGGGAGTGCCCGCGCCGGGAGAGCCCAGTAGCAGGCCGCCAGGCTTCGTTTTCCCCCAGGCGAGCAGCTCGGCCACGGTCTTTGCCGGGCTGTCCATGGGCACGACGAGCAGAGTCGGAAGCCGAAACGTCAAGCTGATCGGAGCAAAGCCTTTCACCGGATCGTAGGGAGCGGGCGCCATGGCGGGGACCGAGGAAAACTGCGAGCCGACCACCGACAGCATCGTGTATCCGTCCGGGGTCGCACTCTGAACGGCAGCAGCGGCGACCGCGCCGCCGGCGACTGGACGATTTTCGATGATGATGTTCTGGTCGATATTTTTCGACACGACCGCCGCGTATTGCCGCGTGGTGACGTCGGTGATGCCGCCGGCCGCAATACCGACCAGGATGGTGATTTGCCGGTTTGGATAGTCCTGCCCCCAAGCGGGACCACACACGGTCAGGGCGACTGCGAGGCCGCAGCAGATCAAGGAATGCCGAATCATGATTCCCTCTCTGCGAATGAGACTTTGGATCTTGGCAGTTGCGGAAGCGAATGGACGTGCAAAGAGTTGGCCCGCTCGCCGCCGCGCTGACCCAACCTTGCGCCTCAATTCACCAGCCTGGCTCCCGAGGCCTTGATTACCTTGGCCCAGAGCGGGGCCTCCAACTCGATAGCGGCGGCGAACTGCGCGGGCGAGGTGCCCATCGGCACCATGCCGAGCTCGTCGAAGCGCTCGCGCACATCGGGCAGCGCCAGGATGCGCACCGCCTCGCGATGGAGCTTGTCAATGATCGGTTCAGGCGTGCCGGCCGGCGCCAGCAGTGCGAACCAGGCAGTGGCGTCGAAGCCGGGGAAGCCCGCTTCGACCATGGTCGGCAGGTCGGGCGATGACGGCGCGCGCGTGAGGGAGGTGACCGCGAGCGGGCGCACCTTGCCTTCGCGCGCGAGTGGCAGGGCCGAGACGGGACTGGCGAACACCATGGTCAGGCGACCGCCGAGCAGGTCCGGCATCACCGCCGCGATGCCACGGTAGGGGACATGCTGGATGTCGAGGCCGGCCATGGTCTTGTACAGCTCGCCAGAGAGATGCTGGGTGGTACCGACGCCGCCGGAGCCGAAGGTGAGCTTGCCGGGCTGTGCGCGCGCGAGCGCAGTGAGCTCGGCCACGCTCTTCGCCGGGACATCGTTGTTGACGACCAGAACGTTAGCGGTGAGGCAAAGCTGCGTGATCGGTGCGAAATCCTTTACCGGGTCGAACGGCAGCTTCGGGTAGAGGTTCGGATGGATGACGAACGGCCCGGAGGTGCCGAGCAGGAGTGTGTAGCCGTCGGGCGCAGTCTTGGCGACGCGCTCGGTCGCCATGTTGCCGCCGGAGCCGGTCACGTTCTCGACCGCGCAACGGTGTCGGCGGGACCGCCGGCCACAAAGCCGACCAATATGCGGAGCGGTTTGTCGGGATAGCCCGCCTGCGCCAACGCGTTGCCCGCCGTCAGCATCGCTGACATCGCGGCCACGATACCGATGCCCTTCATCGCTGTTCCCCTGTCGTTTGGACAGGTTACGCCGCCGAGAAGAACGCAATAGCCGCGCCGACAGCAGGACGGAAATCTCTGGACGTGTTGTTATGCGGCGCAATCTAGCATGACGAGGCCGGCGGCGGAACTGACTGCCGGCGCGACTTTGCGGCCCGTTGCATCGGGTTGCGCGCAATCGCTGCTTTCGAGGCGATTGTGTTGCAAACTCTTCGCTGCGCTGCCAAAGAGCAACTATTGAATCCGACTGAGCGATATTTTGAATCTGTTCAATTCGGTCGTGAAAATAGTTTTGCAACGCAATCAAGGCCAAAGCGGACCTGCAACGAAGGCCGCCTTTAGGTCCGACTTTGATCCCATCTGCGACGTAATGAGGTGTGCTATCCTTTCTGTCGGGAGGCACGGGAGGCATCGGGCAGTGAAACGGCGCGAGTTCATCACGCTCCTTGGCGGCGTGGCGGTGTGGCCGCTTGCGGCGCGCGAGTAGCAGTCTTGGCCTTGCGTGCCTCGGTGTACTCGAGAGCCGAAAAAATTGCACTGGCCATAATCGTCGATCAGTCGCATAATAATTCCTTCAGCTAGAGGCCACTCCAGCGCAGACCCACGGCCAGCCGCCGTTTGGGGCGCCTTACCTCTGTCGGTTCGCTTTTACACGCCGACGCTCATCCGCCCCGGATAACGAGCGATAGGGGAAGGCATCGCCGTTTTGGGTGGCGGTCAACTCTTGTGCGGTTCCTGGGAACTTGTCGTGACGAACATTTTCGTCATATTCATCCATCGCCTCGACACGCCTGGCACGCCGAGGGCTTGCCGAGGAGATAACGGGAGCGTCGTCGTCTATAACACCCGCGTCCAGGCAGAGGCCGCAGCAGCAGAGCTAACCGCAGCCAACAAGAACCCCAACATTTCTTTTGCTGTTACCGCGTTCGAGCCCACTGACTAAGCCAATTCCCTGCGCATGGGGCCCAGCGTGCAAGTTAGTGCGATATGTGCGGCGCAATAGAATGATAGACACCGCAGCACTGCGCCAGAGCGCTCAAGAATTACGCTCCTGCGCTCAACAGTTCAGGCGAGACAATGAGACAGCGCCGTATGCGACTGCCGGAACAGATGCCAATCTTTTAGAGCGCGCTGCCAAAGAGCTAGAAGAAGCAGCCGCCGAAATCGAACGGCTGGCGGATGATGAATTCTCATATCGACACAACAGCAAGACTGGTCGCTGGGATGTCGTCATGCGATCCCCCGATGGTTCGGAAGAAGTGCTGCACAGCTTTGATACGCCCGGCAGAGCCAGGGATCATGTCGCGCAGCTCACCGGGAAAGAAACAGGTCCGCCTTTCCCTGACCAGTGGACGAAAAGGCCCCGCGGATAAGCGCCCCGCTGGCTTTTATGTTGCGTTCATGTTGCATGGAGCCGCCGTGTGCACATCCGCTATCGGCCTCGCATACCTGTTTCTCTGATCGTGCTGACCGGCGCCGCCTGGGCGCTGATGCTGCACCACGCCATTAGCATGAGCGCGTCAACGGACTGGCGCGAGCACGTCGAAGATGGCGGGCTCATAAGCTATGGACCAGATATCCCCGACCAATACCGTCGCGCAGCGACCTACGTGGATAAAATTCTGAAGGATACACAACCCGCAGACCTGCCCGTCGAGCAGCCAACGAAGATCGAACTCGTCATCAATCTCAAAACGGCGAGAGCGCTCAGCCTCGAAATTCCGCCGACGCTGCTCGCCCGCGCCGACGAGGTGATCGAATAGCGGTGCTTTTTGCTGCGTGCGTTGAGCCGCTAATTTCGTTTTTGTTCCGCTTGTGGGGGCTAAGCGGACATTGATCAGCATCGTCGATTTATGAGTTCGCGTGCCATTAAAGGGGCATCCGTCCTTTCAGATGCCCGCGAGTTATCAAATGAGGCTTCTCCCGTAACCTACTGAAAAATCGAAAGATGCGGGGCAGCCCATCGCGGTCCTTGCCACGCACCACCCCCACTGAACAAATTCCCCATTGTCGCCTTGTCGACATAGTGACGCGAAGCCGCACGGGGAAGCTTTTCCTCTCAGAGGAGCCAGGTGCGATGCGTCGTCCAAACGTCCTGGTACCGCTCGACCGAACAATGCAGCTCCCGCTGACGCTTGCGGGAGGGTTACGAACGACATTCGCCGACGTTGTTTCCTCCCCGCTGCCGGATCGGGTGGCGGCGCTCGTGAGTCGATTACAGGCCGATCGTAACGAACGCTCAGGGGAGGAGCGCAAAAGGGGCAATCGCAACAGAAACGTCGAGCCGTATTTCGTCGAGGACGACAATCATAGAATGCCAAAGCGCCGAAGCCGCGCTGCTAATCGGCGTGCATAAGCACGAGCCGATCCATTTAGAGGGTCGCGAGAGGACTGTGAGGAGAAGTCCCGATGGCAGCCGACAACACATACCGCGCAAAGGCATGGGAGTGCTTATCGCTCGCGGAATACCTGAATGATCCCGAGGAACGCGCCGAGATGTTGCGGTTTGCGTGGATGTGGATGAGCTTGGCCGAACCGATTGACGAGGAGCAGGGCGCATACGAGTTCCCGCATTAAGCCCTCTTCTTGTCCTTTGGCGTACTGCCGCGAACCAGCCGCCGCCTTTGACAGGAACGATCACCATAATTGGCGCGTTGTCGGCCATCGTCGGATCGAAATACGTGGGGTGAGGCGATGATCGACAACCGCACGCAAGTGTTAGATGTCGCCATGAAGAACGCACACGCAATCGAGGCCTGCGTAGATCGGTTAGCGATGATGGGCGCCGACCACGAATTGAAATTGGTAGCTCACGGGCATCCGCGCCTGACCTTTCGGGCGTCTTCGGAGGCTACGATTAGTGCATCGCGCGAGTAGCGTTGCGTTTGTAGCGTAAGTGGGGAGGGCCCACGAGTGGCCCCTCAGCGTTTCTTGTAGGACGCTCGGCAAGCCCCCAATGTGCGACACGCCCTAAGCAAGCCGCAATCATCGTCGCTATTGCTGACTTGCTCTCCCGAGGCGTATGGGGGCACTTTGGGGAAGGGGGGCGTAGAGCTATCGCGGTTCTGCGCCCCTTTGCCTATAATGCGAGTCGGCGTTCCCCCAACCCCCAAGCCCCCCCCCGGGAACGCTAGGCCCCGGTTGAGGCTCCCTTAGTTTTCTCCCGGGGCCTTCCTCTGCCGTCGGGGCGTTCATGAAATCCGTAGACCGGCTGCAAAGCGGCAAAACGTGATGGCTGTCACAAACTCCCGGCGGCTCCATGCAACATGAACGCGACATGAAACCCACAAAGAAGCTCACGAGACAGAGACCCATAATTTGATTAGAACAATGCTGCGCCTGTTCGATTGCCTACACATCACCGGCAGCGACCCTTGGTCAAGCGTCGGTGGCTGAGAGATCGGTCGCGCTCCCGCCTGGGAAAGGGAGCGCCATCATGGCCGACGGGTTCGCCCATCTAGCCCAAGCTGATCAGCACATCGCGGGGGTAAAAGAACGCATCAATAAGCAGCAGGAACTCATCGAGCGCCTAGTTGCCAAAGGCCACAGTGTGAGGGACGCGGAAGGCTTCCTATTCGCCCTGAACGGTGCATTGAGCGCCTTTGAAAGGCACCGGCGCTTGATCCATGATCAGCTACAGTTACGAGGCCGCCTCAGTTAGCGGCCTCGTCGTCAACTCGCTCAAAGTCAGCATCTCGGTCGCAGCGGAGCGGACATTGACAAGCCGCGCTTACAGAGAATGCGGATTTATGAGTACACGCCCTGAAGCCCCGGACGCATTTCAAGCACACGATTGATAGACTGGACAGGGAGGGGGGCCTCGTTGGCTCGGAAGCGACGAGGCTGCCGCATCCGCTGCCAGTTCGGCGAATATGCCGCAATCCGTTTTCAGACCAATCGGTTACTCTCTCGATCTGCAAATGGGAGGAAAATCCGTATGAACGGTCACGTGGCAAAACTAGCGACAGCTAGCAGCTTCGGGATAGCGCTCCTTGGGCTGTATTTTATATTCACTTCGGCAAACACCCACCTAAGCCTCTCCGCCTGCGCCATGTACATCGTGGGTACAGTTGTGGGCGTAGTATTGTCGTGGTCCGCTAACGCGTGAGTGGCGCGCGCGACCGCAGCCGCGCGCACTTTTCATGCCTCAGATCGACGTCCACCGCGGGGCTGCTCGACGTATTGGCCCGGCCCCTTCCACGGCGCGAGCCTGAATCCATCCAGTATCGTGGCGCGCTAGGTTGCATTACTTCGCGGCAGTAACTGTCGTCGGCGCCGCCGGGGTGACGAGTTCGCGCTGGTGGGCGCCTTCATCGGCGCTCCTCTGGCAGGGTGAGGCACCGCTTGTGCGCGGTCGCGCGTGCGGTATGATGGTTATGGTCCCTTTCCTGCTGGGAGGGACTTTTTTCCTCGATGAGGCAACTGCAAAGCCGGCCCGCCCCTTGCGCTCCGGCTTTCTTTTTGCGCGCGGGAACACCGGCGCCGCCCCCGCGTTGAGCTGACGGCGACGCGCGTCGGCTCGACCGCCATGCCCCGCGTGCTGAGCCGCCCGTCGCCGGAAGGCCCAAAACTAGCCCCGGCCCAGGGTCGCTCCTATCGGGCCGGGGCTTTTCTGTGCCGCCCGCCCCCCAGGCATTTGAGCTGGCACGAGCAAATCTCTCCCGACCCGCGTGTGACCCCAACGCGACAACACCACATGCTGCGCCATGCCTGCGGCTTCAAATTAGCAAATGACGGTGTCGATACACGCGCGCTCCAGCACTTCTTGGGTCACCGCAACATCATGCACACGGTGCGCTATACCGAGCTGCGCTCCGACCGCTTCGATGGGTTCTGGAAGGACTGAGGCAGCGCATAAGGTACGCTTCCTCTGGCCGCCCCCGAGCGCCCCCCACCGCAATCGGGCTGTAAAAAAGAGTCTCAGTCAAAGTTAGTTATTTCTCAGGTGGCAAGATTTCCTGAGGGCACACTTGGTCGATCAGGTGCTCACGACGTATGTCAATCAGGTGAGCTCTCTTCTCGTCATTCGTCAAAGTTGCGCCGATACCCATGGTCATCAGCATCACAAGTGTTCGGTCATCCATATCGAGCCAATAGGACCGACGGATGAGCTTATCGTTGCCGTCTCGCACAAATGGACTGTCGGGATTTGCCCCTAAGTCCGGTTGATAAAAACGTGGCATGAATACTCCATCGGGGTAGCCGAACTGCTAAACGCGGCGATTGGGGTCAATACTATGCACGTCCCCTATCGCGGGCGGAGGTACACCGATGCAAGGCTTGATCGCCAGCCGGATCGATTACTTTTGCCCACTCGCTACGATTGCAATCCCGCAGATCGAGGGCAAAACAGTAAAGGCGATTGCGATCTTTTCGAAGAATCGCCTACCAATCCTGCTGCCAATTTCGAGGTCTATTCCTGGTACGCTTTCTTCTTGCCCAAGGGCACGCCCGTTCCGATCGTGCAGAAGCTCCACGAAGCCACCTCAATGGCCACCGCTAACATATCGCGCTGCATTGATTGACCTCCACGGCTCGCGACGTGACGTGAAGGTGGTTATTCGCAAGCTAACCGGGTTGTTCGGGCTTGCGCAAATCGGCGGGGAATGCAGCAAAAAGCGCTACTTAACTTTGCGGGCTCATTGTGAAGGTCGTTCAGGAGTGGTCGCCCTACCGGTCAAAAGTTCTATCACGACCCCGAAACCCATTTTCGACGTCGTCGGCTCTGGCCACTTGAACCTAAGACCGAGCAGCGCGAGCAGAGACAGAGTACCGTCACGACGAACACCGCTATTAACGCACAGATGTCCGGTTTTGAGGGCGAAGCTGAATTCTTGTGCTCGACCAGAGCACTACCGGTTTTGCAGCTGACCTACGTCGGACCGAAATCCCGCAGCGCAACAGCCTCCTGCCGTACCGAGGTGTGCTATCCTTTCGGTCGAACGCACAGGAGGGATGGCGCAGTGAACCGGCGCGAGTTCATCACGCTGCTCGGCGGCGCGGCAGTCTCATGGCCGCTTGCGGCGCGCGCGCAGCAGGCGGCGATGCCAGTGATCGGGCTAATTGTCGAGCCGCTAGAAGCTCCCCTCCAATTCATCCAGCGTAATCCTACAGGTCGGGATGCGGGGCGGCCATGCTCGGCCTGGTCACCGTCATCATCCAACAGTAGACCTCGATCCTGTTCCCGTCCGGGTCGAGGAAATAGAAGGCGTGGCTCCCGCTACCGCCGACGAATCCCTTCTCGCCTCCCTCGGGGGCGTGCACGTAGGGACCACTGACGATATTCACGTCGCAAGAGCGGACATGGTCGAGCGCCAGGAGCCAGTCCTGGCGCGAGTCGACCTCGAAAGCGATGTGATCGAGGCCAGGGGCTCCGCGGACGCGGGAGTCGGTCGATGTGATGCCTGCCTTCCTCACGTCCTCCGAAAGCTCGAACAACACCACATCGTGGTGCTTGTCGTTGATGCGCATGAAGCAAATGGGTCGCCCGAAGTCGGGCGGACCCCAACGCCCCGTTATCTT
>DATFQX010000222.1:0-2364 GCA_035263865.1 Xanthobacteraceae bacterium | reverse complement strand
CATTTGGAACTCGCTGGTCGAAAAGGCCGGCTACAAGGTATCGGACGCGCCGAAGACCTGGACTGCGTTCTGGGACTTCTTCAAGCCGATGCAGAAGCAGCTGCGCGACAAGGGCATGCGCGGAGTCTATGCGCTGGGGCTGCAGCCGACCACCACCGGGCCGACCGACGGCAACGCGTTATTCCATCACTTCCTGATCGCCTATGGCAGCAATGGCATCGTCACGCCCGACGGCAAGGCACATCTCGACGATCCTCAGGTCAAGGAGGCGGTGATCAAGGCGCTGACCTACATCACCACGGCCTACAAGGAGGGCTACGTCCCGCCGGGCGCTCTGAGCTGGAACGACGCCGACGACAACAACGCATTCCACGCCAAACAGATGATCATGTACCTGGACGGCACGATCTCGGCCGAACTCGCGCTATATCACAAGAAGGAGGAGTACAACGACATTGTGACGGTGGGCTTACCGGTCGACGATGGCGGCAAGCCGATCCCGTCACAATTGGGGGTCGGCGGTGCCTTTATCGCGAAGAATGCCAAGAACGTCGAGGTTGCCAAGGACTTCCTGAGGTACGTGATCCAGCCGAACATGCTAAATGAATACCTAAAAGCAGGGCTGGGCAGGGCGCTGCCGTCGATGCCGGATCTGGTGAAGAACGATCCCTTCTGGCTCGACCCCAAAGACCCGCACCGGTCCGCCTACGCCCGACAGGGCATGCTGGATCCGACTGTGGCCGTTTATCCGGTCTTCAACCCCGGCTACGCCGAAGCGGACTCCCAGCAGATCTGGGGCACGGCCGAGGCCGACGTGATCCGGGATGGGATGACGGTGCAGGCGGCAGCGGAGAAAGCGCTCAAGCGAATTGGGGCGATCCTGGCCAAATACCCGATTGCGCAGAGCTGAGATGCGAGGCTGGACGGAGCGTCGGTCCCAACAGGTACCGAGCAATTGCCCCGAGCCTAGCTGAATCAATTGCCTCCGTGCGGGAGCCCACTTGTTCGACCGACGGCTTCGCCGAGTGGGAGTTCGTGGCGAGGGAAGCGGCGCGACGGGTACCCTTTGGGTGCTCGGGTCATGAGGGCCCGACAACAACCCAAGGGAGTACCCCATGTCACCATTGCGTCAACGTATGATCGACGACATGACGCTCGCCGGACTGTCCCCAACCACGCAGGCCATCTACATCAAGGCAGTGCGAGGTCTGGCCGGCCATTATCGCCGCTCCCCGGACGGGCTAAGCGAAGAGGAGGTCCGCGCTTACCTGCTTGCCATGCGTAAGAGCGGCGCCGCTCGTGGAACGTTCAAGGCCAACCACTACGGTATCCAATTCCTGTACCACCACACGCTCAACCGCGACTGGGCCCTATTTTCAAAAAAAAGATCCGCCAGCCCAAGCAGAAGCGGCTCCCCAATCCGCTCAGCGATGCCCAAGTCCGCAGTCTCCTTCCCCGCCTGAGGAACCCGATCTACAGGGCCTGCTCAACCGTCATCTACGCCTGCGGCCTGCGTGCCGGCGAAGGAACCGGGCTTGAGATTGCGGCCATCGACGGCGTCAATCGTCTGTTGCGGATTATCGGCAAGGGTAACAAAGAGCGGGTCGTCCCCCTGCCGCAGCAGGTTCTGGACGACTTGCGCAAATTCTGGACGACCCACAGGAACCCGCGGTGGCTTTTTCCCAACCAAGCCGGTGACGGCCCGATCGGACGCGGGGCGCTCGCCCGCGGCGTCGCCATCGCCGCACGCGAGGTCGGCATCGCCGGCGTTACGCTTCATAGTTTGCGCCACAGCTATGCGACCAGGCTGATCGAACGCGGCGTCAATCTCGGAGTTGTCCAAATCCTGCTCGGTCACGGCTCCATTAAAACCACCACAATCTACACGCACTTGACCGAGCCCACCCGCACCTCGCTCACGCGCATTCTTGACGAGCTCATGACCGGCCTCTGACGCCGGTCGTGATCGAGGTCGCCGACGTCTTCCGGCGTTTCGCGGACGCCTACTTGGCGGCCCATGGCGCGGCTTTGCTACCATCGCATCGCCGCGCTATCGCCGACATTCTGGCCTGTCGCACCGCAGCCCTCGGGGGACACCTCTGGCAGTGCAATCACTGCGCGCTCGAGGTGTTTTCTTACCACAGCTGTGGGAACCGCAGCTGCTCAAAGTGCCATACCGAGGATACCGAGCGTTGGCTCCAGGCCCGCAAGCTCGAGATGCTCCCTTGCCCCTACTTTCATGTGACCGTCACCGTGCCCGAGCAGCTCCGCGGGGTCCTGCGCGCCAACCAGCAGGACGGATATGCCCTACTGATGAAGGCCGCAGCGCATGCCATCATCGATATTGCCCGCGACCCCCGCTTC
>DATFQX010000221.1:0-2389 GCA_035263865.1 Xanthobacteraceae bacterium | reverse complement strand
GCGCCGGCCGAGCATCGCGGCGCGCTCTATGCGCTTTATGCCTTTCATATCGAGCTCGCGCGTATCCCCGACGTGGTGACCGAGCCGGTGGCCGGTGAGGTGCGGCTGCAGTGGTGGAGCGAGGCGATCTACGACCAGCGGCCCGAGGAGATGCGCGGCCACCCGGTGGCCACCGCGCTGGCCGAGGTGATCGATCAATATCGTCTGCCGCGCCGGCTCTTCGACCAGGTGATCGAGACACGGCGGGCGCACCTCGGCCGCGAGCTGTTCGGCAGCTTCGACGAGCTCGAGCGCTATGCGCGCGGCACCTCGTCAAGCCTGATCGAGCTTGCCGCGCGCGTGATGGGCGCCGCCGCCCTGGATTTTGCCGGGCCCGCCGGCATCAGCATGGGCATCGTCAGCCTGCTCCGCAACTTCGCGAGCGACGCGGTGCGCGGCCGCGTCACCGCGCCGGCCGACATGATGATCCAGAATTCGGTGTTGCCGCAGGACATCCTGGCGGGGAAGACGACCGTGCAGATCATCGCGCTGCTTGGCAATCTGCGCGAAGTGGCCATCCGCCACTACGAGGAAGCGCGCGTGCTGATCGAGCGCGAGGGGCGGGACGCGGTCGCGGCCTGGCTGCCGGTCGCAACAGTGCCGCTCGACCTGCGCGCGCTCCGCCGCAACGCGAAGGAGCCGTTCGCCGAGGTCGAGGTGCCGCGCTGGCGCCGGCAATGGGCGATTTGGCGCGCCGCGCGCTCAGGCTGCCCGCGGGCGATCCGCTGAATTGCCCGCACTCAGATAGATGAGTTGTGACGGTGCGCGCCCCACGGTTCCCTCCCCCCCACAAGGGGCAGGGCTATCGCATATGACTGAGTGTAGCCATGAGATAGGCGTCGTCCCATCCGGCGCGCTTGATTTTGCGGCGCAAGGAGGCGCCATAGGGATGGGTTCGGTGGATGTTGAGCGCCAGCTTGCGCAGGATCGCGAGATTCTCGGGAGCGTTGTCTTTGCGGGAACGGTTCCCATCCTCGGCGAAGTGCATGTCGAGCGCCCAGTGGAGCCGGTTCTCGATGCCCCAGTGACTGCGTGTGATCTGCAGGAACCGTTTGGGCGACATGTATTTGGACAAGACATAATAGCGTACGAGCGGCGGATCGGCACTCTGGCTGCGGCGGCGTCTGCGCGACGTGATCCGGCCCACTGCAGCGACGCCGGGAAAATCGTGAATGGCAACCAAGCTGGTATTGCGCATGATCGTTGCCCGTCGCGCTTCGCGCCGGTCGTGACTGGACAACTCGGTCCGTTCGGCACTGCTGCGTTTGCCGGAGCGAGCAAACTGCTGCGTGACAGCCCTGAACAAGGGGCCGCGGTTGGCCTTGATCGCCAGAACGTAGTCGCCGCCCCGTTCGAGTACCGCCGCGGCAAAAGCGCGATGACAGTGAAGCGCATCGGCTGTGACGACGCAGCCCTCGAGACACAGCAAATCCAGTACTTCCAACGCGCCGGCGGTCTCGTTGCGACCGGGTGCTTTGCGCTGCGCCAGGGCCATGCGGGCCTCCACCGCAAAGACATTGACCAGTTGCAGCGGCGTCGCTTGTCCGCCGCGTTCGTAGGCACCGCACAGGGCCTTGCCGTCGATCGCCACAACCCCAGTGAGCTTGAGGCCGTTGGCCTTCGCAAACGCCGCCATGAAGCGACGGAATGCGGCCTCGAACGCACGCGGATTGAGCAGACGGAATACGCGGCTGAATGTGTCGTGGCTCGGAACCCCATGCTCCAGGCGCAGTACCAGCCGCAGCAACCCTTCCTTCGAGAGCCCAAACTCCTCCATGTCCGAGCACGAAGTCGCTCCGCACAGCACAGCCGCCAGAGCGATAACCAGAATCTCCAGCAGATCGTGTCTGGCGTTCTCGGCCCGCGGATCCGCCAGGGTCCGGAAAGCCTTCCTGAAATGGCGCATCGGACTCCCTCCTCGATTCGGGAGCCACCTTCAGAATCTTCTTTCCGAGCCAATGCAATAGGGGCCTCAAATGCATATGCGATTCCCCTGCCGCAAGCGGGGAGAGGGCACAGCGACGGACGCCGTTGCTCTCGGCTATGCTTCAGTCTGATCAATTCTTCACTCCGACCATCTCGTTGAACTGCGCGATCACGTCCTTCGGGGTTGCGCTCATCTGGGCGATGAGCCTGCGCACAGCTTCGCCATCGATTGGGCTCTGCTCGACGTTCATCCGGTTCGCCTCCTCGATGAAGGCGGGATCGCGCGTCATGGCCATGAAGCCGTCCTGCAGCGCGCGTGCCCGCTCGGGCGGCAGATCGGGCGGCGCCGCGATCGGCAGCGCCATGAAGAAGGGCGCCTCGGCAAAGGCGAGAATGGCCTGTGCGCGCGCACTGGTGGCGAGCT
>DATFQX010000220.1:0-5967 GCA_035263865.1 Xanthobacteraceae bacterium | reverse complement strand
ATCGGTCCTCCAACTCGCGAGCTCGGTCCAATTGACCGGCTCGAGCTGGCTGTCCCCGAGTTTCAGCGGTTCTTCGGCCGATGCGGCGGTGGCTGTGAAACATAGGATCGCGCCGACTAAGCTTGCAACCACGCCGGGCGCAGCGGCTTGCGCAAACGCACGATCAGTTTTCATGCGAGCAATCGCTTCTCGGGAGCGGCTGAGCGGCGTTTCCTCGGCTTACAGGCACTCGGCATCGCGAGTCCGTCCCAGTTAGCGACGAGCTTCCGATTGGATTGCGCGAAGAACGACCGCGGGCAATTTCCGTGAAATGTGTAACTACTGGGAGATTATTAATTTTGTATTCTGTGTACGGGTCGCCGCTTGTGGGTAGAGTCGAGATGTGGCGCGGCGGTGGTAGGTTGAACATATCCGTGTCCGCCTCTTTCGTCCGATGGTGCCTTAGTGGTTCAACCGTGACTCCGTTTCCACATCCCGCTCATCGATCCGGACATGCAGATTTCCCGCATCCGGCTCTCGGACAAGACATCACGCCTTCACCCACGGCATGTCGTGCCCAAGCGTAGTCAGGCGGACGAGCCCGAAGTACCCGTACAGGTGCGAGAGTGGATAGGTCCCGCCCTTGCGTCGCCTGACTTTGTGCTTGATGCGCAACCACCGGCGCAACCGCATAGCGGCGTAGTTGTCGATCGCCCGGTACGCTTTGGTGACGGTTCCTACTTCGAAGTAGTTCGCCCATCCGCGCAGCGCGTGCGGTTCAAATTCTGCACCAGGGCGAAGCTCGGCAAGGCTCTTACGGCCCTCGACCTTCTTACAAGTGATTACCCGCTTGCACTCTCCAACATCAGCGTCCAAACCACGTCACCGCCAGTACAACGACTCCTACGATCACCGACACAACGGCAGCGCATAAAGTCCACCAAACGTGGCGGCGAATTTCTTCTTCGCGAAGTTTGCGCGCTCGTGCCTGCTCGCGCAGCCAACGGACCGCCGTGTGAAATTTTGCCTCCGGATGCATGCCGGAGCCGCGATAGAGCCTGATGCGAACTTCGTCCTCGCCGGCGGCTTCGAACTCGGCGATCCACCCTTCTTCTTCGTTCGGCATTGGCCACCCGAGTTTGCGGCGACGCTGGATGACGCTATCAGCGAATACACCTACGCGACACGGACCGAATCCTTTTTGTGGCAAAGCAAGCAGGGGCGCTCCACTGTTGGACGCTTCCGCAGGCAGCACATACTCGCGCGAAAATCGGGGCGGCAGAATTAACCATTCGATATAAAACGACTCGCTCGCGCAATGTGCGGGTGAAACAGTAATGTCGGCTTGGCCTCAGCACCGTTGGTTACATCCCATTCCTCAGCCCTAGCCGGGCTTGGCCGGGCCACCAATGCACTACGGCCTTTTGCCAAGGGCGGATGTTCGCCAGGCGGGGAATTTGTCACTAGCTACGAGGCGAGCGGTTTGTTCGGCGTCGGCGCACCGAGGGCCACGCCGGCCGAGATCGTCGACAAGCTCAACAAGGAGGTCAACGCGGCTCTCGACGACCTTAAGCCGAAGGCCCGTCTCGCTGACTTCGGCGGTACACCGTTGCCGGGATCGCCGGTCGACTTCGGCAAGCTGATCGCCGAGGAAACCGATAAATGGGGCAAGGTGATCCGGGCCGCAAACATCAAGCCGGAGTGATCCGCGCCCCAATAATTCCGTAACGCCCGTTCCGCGAATGCGTCCCGATAACCACTCAATGCCCGCGTTTATGAGGCACGCCCTAATAATCAACCACTCGATCTGACCAATGCGGAGTTGAGCTGGCGGCTGATCGGGCCGAGCGGCTATCCGGTGCTGCAAGATGACGATGCCAGCATCGTCGTGCTCGACCCGCCCAGCGCCGGCATCGTGCGCATCGCTGTGCCCCACGAGAAGACGGCGGCGTTACCGGCCGGGCTTTACTTCGACGCGCTGCAGGTGAGCTTAGGTGATCGTCTCGCCGCTGTGGGTGGGGCAAATTCTCGTGGCCGCTAATCCGCTCGGGGTCTGATGGAACCGCCGGGCGCATACGAGGTTTAAGAAGAACTGCACAACGCGCCTCAAACCGCCCACGGTGCGACCATGACTGAGCAGCTGATGTTCCCGGTGACCTACGATCCCGCTTACGGCTATGTCACCACTGACGCTGACGAGCTGCGGCTATCGGCACTATCGCTGGCCGGCTTGCGTCGGCAGCTAGAAGTCGCCTATGCCGATGCCGAGATCATCCTGAACCTGGACAAGCGCGCGCGCAGCGAGCGCGATGCTCGCCGTCGGGGCAGGTACGGCGGCGCGGAGCAGTGGCGGCGGTGATAATATTTTCGTGGACGTGCTCGAAGCATGGGAAAGGCGGGGAATTGCCGCTTAACCCCCGACCGCGAACAGATGTATAGTTTGTGGGCAGATCGGAGGATGCATCTACGGAACTAGCTCTGATCGCGCTCGGGCTGCTTGCGACCACTGGCGTCGTCTATGCGGCCTGTGTGTTGATCACGCAGAAGCAAAAGGCTCGGCTTTGCCGGGCCTTTTTGTCTTCAGGTCCGATCCCGAACCCGCGTCGCGCGCCCCCAGCTGCGTCGCGTAAGGCCGCTCAGGCCGCGCCCGGCGCGTGGGCCGCCGGCTTGTTTTTCCTGTGGTCCCTAGGCCGGCCTACAGCCCCGACGCTGAAACTGGGCCGCGGCCACGGGCGCCTGGGCCGCTGACAATCGGCGTTCCCAAGCCCCTGCCGGGGCGGCGCAGGGGGTTTTTATGAACTACCGCCAAAAATCGACGCTATTTCAACACGCTTTGACGGCCCTCGTTTCACCATCAGCCTGAAGCGCAGCACCCTAATTTTCAGCTAGCCACAAGCTGGAACGCCGATTCCATCTTTTGAGGCGAAGCGGACATGTGCGGGCCTTGACGACCGAAAGGTGGATAGAGCCCGTCTGCGAATAACAATCGACAGACGTCCCGGCCAGAATGATTGCTGCGCCCGGTCGAGCAGACGCTGACTCTCCCCGTGCCTCATCCGACGGATGAGCATGGAAAACGCGTGCTGGACCTAGACTGTAACCGTTCCCAAATCATTCGGCGGAGTCTAAAGGAGTTTATAGCGTTTCATGAGCTTCATCGAGAAAAATCGGCAGACTCACCCGAGCCGACTGCGGTCGCAAATAAACGCAGAACTTCCTAGCGTACTTTCGACAGTGTTCAATTAACGAGTTTCCTTCTTAAAGATCGTTGCGCCTTGCCGGACCAAATGTCTTTTGTTTTCACGTTCTCTAGGCGACGGTTTATCCTTGCTATGAGGGACTGGGATGGTGCCAATAAGAATAAGATTGCCGTCTTTGACTTTGGCGTAACCCCGAAGCACTTTCCTCATGACATGCTCCTGTGTGTGCCGAAAATCAGATTCTGCATTGCTGAGGCAACATCGGCTCTGACCGCCGAAGCATATCACGCTATCGCAAGCGCGGTCGGCAGGTATGGCAAGCAATAGCCCGTCGGCTTGTGGGCCGGCGGGCTATCTCAAACGGGAAACGTCCTGGATCAGAAACCGGCAGATAGCCGTTGATTTCGAGTCCGATGCAGATTTCCACGAGCGTGGGAGTTGACCAGTACGTTCGCGTCTCCCTACGTTCCATAATGACCAGCAACCTCCGCCCAGGGCTGCCTCTCACGATGCGAGTGATCGGTCTTTCAAATCGGGCAGGGCCGGCGCTTCGGGGGCCTTTTTAAACTGCGTCAGGCTTTCGGCGGTGATCTTGGTGGACTCCAAGGCCGCTCTGGTCAAGGTTGAATATTGGACTATCTCTTGCTGAACCCGCGCGCGCTCACAGTGCAGCGTGTCGCTCAAGGTCTGCAGCTCCGTGATGAGCTTGTCGATCTCCTGCACCGAGGTCGTAGTTGCCCGCTGCAGCACGGAGTTGATGCTGCTGGCCGCTATCTCGCTTTCGTTCTTCGGCTGGCGCTCTCGGTTGGTCACCACGTCGCGGCGCACGAATTCGCGGATTTCCGCCTCCGCTTCCGGCTCCGCTGGCTGGTCGTGTTCCACGCCGTTAAACGTTTTGCGAAATGCCATGTTGATCCTCCGTTCGGCGCCCCGAGTGGGCGCACATCCACCAGTGAGACCCCGGTGAACATGAGAATGTGACCGCTTGGCGGCAAATAAATCACCCCGGTATGCACTGCCAGTATGGAATTGGCTGCGCCCAAGCATAAGAACGTCAAAGTCCCGGAGCGGCGCACGCTCAGAAGCAGTTCGACTTTTGCGCCCTTTCTGGACGGGCAGCTCGCCAGGTTTTGTAGCGACGCGCGTCGCGCCGAAGCCGCGCTGACACGCTATCGCATCCGTGCCTCCAAGGGAGTTCTAGCAAGTCAGCCGAGTTTGCGTCTTCATCGGCGCCGAATGAAAACCCTCGGCCCCTGCGATGTCTGATCTTTCGTGGTTCAATCCCACACCCCATGCAATCGCTGTGTACGCTTCGCGCCCACTGTCGCCAATGGCCGCGCAACATTCGCTACCAAGCGGACGCTACTCCTTACTTGGGTCGGACTTCCACCGGCTGGATCGCACCAGCTTGCGGCTGGCGCACTCATTCAATCACCTCGTCGGCGATGGCGAGCAAAGTCGGCGGAACGTCGATGCCGAGTGCTCTGGCGGTTTTCAGATTGATGACCAGCTCGTACTTGGTCGGCGCTTGAACAGGCAGATCGCCTGGCTTCTCGCCCTTGAGGATGCGATCGACATAGGATGCTGCCTGCCGGTACGTCTCGAACATCTCAATCCCATAGGACATCAGGCCGCCGCTCGCGACGAAGTAGCGGAACGGATAGACCGCAAGCAAGCGGTATTGCGCGGCGAGCGTGATGATCGATTGCCGATTCGTTGCAGTGAAGAGGTCCGGCAGCACGACGAGCGCGCCATCGGGTTCATGGGCAAATTGCTCGATTTTGCGTTCTATCTCGGTCGGGTTGTGAACCGCTGCAGCAAACGGCTTCATCGACAACGACAGCGCAGCAATCTCGACCGCCTTGGCGTAAAAAAGAGGCGCTGTGTCGGGGTTAAAGAGATATGCGACTCGCGTGGTATTTGGAACGACACCTTTCACTAATTCAAGCCACTTGTTGGCTATCGAGGGCTCGAGATTCGTGAACCCGGTGAGATTTCCACTTGGTCGCTCCAAATTTTGCACCACACCCGCGGTGACTGGATCGCTGACCTGGACAAACACCGTGGGCGTCGTTCGAGTGGTATCCCTGACCGCGACAGCGATGGGCGTCGAATTGGCTAGGATCACGTCCGACCGCAAATCGAGCAACTCTTTGGCGAACGGGCGCGCTTGCGCTGGATCGCCGGCACTCCAGCGATAGATGAACTGGACATTGCGGCCTTCTGTCCAGCCCAGAGCCTGAAGTGCCTGCCGGAAAACCATAACCCGCGCTTGTCCTTCTGCATCATCCGCGATTCCCATCAATACGCCCACCCGGCGCACGCGATCCGGCTGCTGCGCGTGCGCCGCGAGCGGCCACGCGGCCGTGCCGCCGAGCAAAGAGATGAACTCGCGTCGCTTCACTCGATCACCTCGTCGACGCGGCCAATCAGCGGCATCGGGATGCTGAGGGCCAGCGCCTTGGCAGTCTTCATGTTGATGACGAGCTCGACTTTGGTCGCCTGCTGGACCGGCAGCTCGGCCGGCTTCTCGCCCTTGAGAATTCGGCCCGTATAGACGCCGAGCGGGCGGTACGTATCCAAAACGGTGCTGCCGTAAGCCATGAGGCCGCCAGCGGATACAAACTCGCGAAACTGGTAGATCGCCGGCACCCGGTGGCGGATGGTCAGGGCGGCGAGCTGTTCGCTGCGGCTGTTGAACAATGCATCGGCGCCGATCACGAGCGCGCCGGCCCGCAGTTGAACCAAGGTGGCGAACGCCGTATCGATTTCGCGTTCGCTGCTCGCA
>DATFQX010000219.1:0-2537 GCA_035263865.1 Xanthobacteraceae bacterium | reverse complement strand
GCCGATCAGTCCATAATTGAGCGCGGTGGTCAGGCCGCGCAGGTTGGAATCCTGCGCCAACGTCTGGATCACGGGCTTAGCTTCGCCGAGCTTCTTGGTGAGCGTGACCACCTCTTCGGTGGGCAAGAACAAAAGTCCATTCTTCTGGAAGAATGGCCCGCCGCCGGCCTCCAGGATCGAGTGGAAGTGATCCTTCTGTTCGGACAATTTCTGGATCACCGCCGCCGTGGCCTGGGTTGCCAGTTCGGAGGTCGGAGCGTCGATGACGGCCAGGATGGTTTCTTCCTTCGGGGGGAACGACTTTTCGAATGCGACCTCGCGCTGCCGCCACGGCAGCTCCTTGGAAATGAGCTTGTTGACGTCGGCGTCGATGGCAAAATGGCCGGCCGCGTGTACGGCCGCGGCGAGACCCAAAACGACCGCGACGCCAATGATTTGCACGGCATGCCGAGTGCAAAAATCAACGGTAGCGACGATCGCTTGCTGCAACATGCCTAGACCTGGAAGCTATGCGACTGGGATCCAATCGGAAAGGGAGCGGGAACGTGGGCCAGAATTGCCGGCGGAATACAGGCAATGCGGTGCGTTGACAACGACTATAGGTTGCACGGGAACACTGCCAGAACATCGATCAGATGCGGTTAACCCCAAAGGCGCGCGTCAAGTTCGACGACCGCGACGATGGGTCGCCTGAACCACAGATTCCCGATGATTTGGGCTGTGCCTGCGCCAACCTATATGGGAAAATGTTGGAATCATGACTTTGCCCCTCCCCCTCCCGGATCCTGGCACATGCTCCCTGGTCGACCGGGTGATCGATCACGACCGTCGGGCCGCGATATGTGCCGAAGCCTGCCGCGAGGCCAGCGCCATTTTGGCCACGAGCTTCGAGGCGCGCGCAGAGAGCGCGGCGGCGCGGCGCGGGCGGAGCGCCCCAGCGAGACGATCATGAAGGTCATTCTGGCGCAACCTCGCGGATTCTGCGCAGGCGTCGTGCGCGCCATCGAGATTGTCGAGCGCGCGCTCAAGAAATACGGGCCGCCCGTCTACGTCCGCCACGAGATCGTTCACAACAAATTCGTCGTCGACAGCCTCAAGGCCAAGGGCGCGATTTTCGTCGAGGAACTATCGGAGGTGCCGCAAGGCGCCGTGACCATCTTCAGCGCGCACGGCGTCGCCAAGAGCGTGGTGAACGAGGCGGCCGGACGTCAGCTGCCCGTGCTCGATGCGACCTGCCCGCTGGTCACCAAAGTGCACAACCAGGGTAAGCGCTACGTCGCCCAGGGCCGCGTGCTCATTCTCGTCGGCCACGCTGGCCATCCCGAGGTTGAGGGCACGCTCGGCCAGATCGACGGTCCGGTGGTCCTGGTGCAGAGCGAGGAGGACGTCGAGGCGCTGGACATTTCCCCCGATACGCCCGTCGCCTATGTCACGCAGACGACGCTGAGCGTCGACGACACCCGCGGCATCATTGCCGCGCTTGAACGCCGCTACCGAAACATTGTCGGACCGGAGATCAGAGACATCTGCTACGCCACGCAAAATCGACAGTCGGCGGTGCGGGAACTGAGCCATCACGTCGATGTGATCCTGGTGGTTGGCGCCAAGAACAGTTCCAATTCCAATCGGCTACGCGAAATCGGCGCAGAGGCCGGCATTCCGAGCTATCTCATCGCCGACGGCAGCGAGCTGGCGCCGGAGTGGGTCAAGGACGCGCAAACGATCGGGATCACCGCCGGCGCCTCCGCGCCCGAGGTGCTGGTCGAAGACGTCATCAACACGTTGCGAAGGCTTGGCGAGGTCGAAGTCTCGACTCTCCCGGGCCGCGAGGAGCATATTGAGTTCCGGCTCCCGCGTGAACTGGCGGCGGGCTGAGACGTTCACCAGACAGCCTGAGGCGGCAAAACAGGAAGACAGACAGGAAGACAGACAGAATGCGAGTCCCGTTTTTCAAAGAAATGCGTATCGGCGCCTACATCTTCAAGCAGAAACTCTTGGGGCGCAAACGCTATCCGCTCGTGCTGATGCTGGAGCCGCTGTTTCGTTGCAATCTTGCGTGCGTCGGTTGCGGCAAGATCGACTATCCCGATCCCATCCTCAATCGCAGGCTGTCGGTCAAGGAATGCCTCGACGCCGTCGATGAATGCGGTGCGCCGATGGTGGCCATCCCCGGCGGCGAGCCGTTGATTCACCGCGAGATCGGCGAGATCGTGAAAGGCTTGGTCGCCAAGAAGAAGTTCGTCTCGCTCTGCACGAATGCGCTGCTCCTGGAGAAGAAGCTCCATCTGTTCGAGCCCTCGCCCTATCTCTTCTTCTCCGTCCACCTCGATGGGCTGCGCGAGCACCACGACAAATCCGTCTGTCAGCCGGGCGTGTTCGACCGCGCCGTGTCCGCGATCAAGGCCGCCAAGGCCAAGGGCTTCACCGTCAACGTCAACGCCACGATCTTCGACGGTCATGCGGCCGAAGACGTCGCAGCCTTCCTCGATTACGCCAAAGAGCTCGACGTCGGGGTGTCGATCTCTCCCGGCTATGCC
>DATFQX010000218.1:0-2065 GCA_035263865.1 Xanthobacteraceae bacterium | reverse complement strand
ATGGATTATCGTTTGTTTGCGCCGCTGACCGGGACGTTACTCGCAGAGCGTGAGGCAGAAGCGGGGCGTGTCGAGGTCGCACTGGCCACTTTGGATGCGCAACTCGCCGCGATCGAGCAGAGCGGGCAACATTGGTTCGATGCCGAGGTGCACCGGACGCGTGGCGAGCTTCTCCTGAAACTGCAGCGGCCTGATGTTGCGGCCGCCGAATTGGCTTTCATGCGCGCCATCGAGATCGCACGCGGCCAACAGACGCGAACGTTCGAGCTGCGCGCTGCCCTGTCGCTTGCAAAGCTCTATAAGACGACCGGCCGGGATCAGCTCGCCGGCGAATTGCTCGCTCCGGCCGTCGCTGGGTTCAACGCGGGGCCTGAGGTGCCGGAGGTCGAAGAAGCGCAGCGGCTCCTCACGACGCATGAGCCGGACCGCCGCGTGCCGGGTCGGGAGAGCTCGGCGTCGGGCCAATGCCGATGAGGAACTGACAAGCGGCTGGGAATCGCTCGCTGATTATTCCGATCTCGACGTCGCACCGGTCAATAACGGCGCGTCGAAGCGGCAGTCGCCAAGCGATCCACCTAAAACGGAGGACCCCCGATGCTGAAACTTCCCGGACACACCCGATACGCCTATTCGCCGATCGTCGAGCGCAAAGACTACAACTGGCCCGGAGGCAAGCGGCTCGCCTTCTACGTCGCGCTCAATATCGAGCATTTCGCCTTCGGCGCCGGCCTCGGGATGGATCCGGTGCGCAGCGGCCAGCAGACCACGCGCAATTTCGCCTGGCGCGACTACGGCAACCGAATCGGCAATTGGCGCCTGTTCGAGATCTTGGACGAGCTCAAGCTGCCCGCTACGATTCTTCTCAACAGCAGCGTCTGCTATCACTACCCCCAGATCGTCGAAAAGATCAAAGCCCGCGGTGACGACGTACTCGGCCACGGCCGCACCAACGCCGAGCTGCTGCGGCCGATGTGGGAGCAAGACGAGGCGCGCGCCATCAAGGAGTGCACCGAGGTCATCGAAAAACACGTCGGCGTGCGTCCCACCGGTTGGATGGGACCGGGGGCGCTCGAATCCAACATCACGCCCGATCTCTTGAAAGAGGCCGGCTATACGCATCTGCTCGATTGGCCATTCGATGACCAACCGATCTGGATGCAGACGCGCGCGGGACCGCTGCTTTCGGTGCCCTATCCCATGGAATTAAACGACGCCGGCGCGCAGGCGCATCGCGATCACACCGGCCGCCAGTTCGCCGAGATGATCGTCGACCAGTTCGAGGAGCTGCTCGAGCAGTCCGAGCGCCAGCCGCTCGTCTACGCGCTATCCTTGCACGGGTTCATCGTGGGACAGCCGTTCCGCCTTCGGCCGGTGCGGCAAGCCATCAAGCATTGCGTCGAACACAAGCACAAGGATCGCGTCTGGTACACGCGCGCCGGAGACATCGCGAAATACTGCTTCTCGCTGCCGAAAGGTCTCATTCCAGGGAGTGACTGACTTAGGGTGGAGGTCCGGCAGCAAAACCCCGCTCATTCCCGCGCATGATAAGTCGAGCACACCTGCCGTCCGGTTACTGAATGGGAGGGATGCCGGCTTTGACGATGATGTTGCGCCATTTAACCGACTCGGAGGCGATGAACTTGGCGAGTTCCTCGGGAGTGGTGGAAACGCCTTCCGCGCCCTGCTCGATGATTTTACTCCTTACCTGCGGATCCTTGACGGCGGCGACCAGCTCCTCATTGAGCTTGGCGATGATCGGCGTTGGCGTCCCGTGGGGCGCCAACAATGCGAGCCATCCCGACGCCTCGTAGTTCTTGATCCCCGCTTCCGCGACCGTCGGAACGTCGGGAAGCGCGGTCATGCGCTTGCTCGCAGCAACAGCGAGTGCCCTGGCGTCGCCGCTCTGGAGCGGCGCGCTGACGTTCGGCAGCCACTGGAATCCCACCGGCACCGCTCCCGCGATCAGGTCCGGCACGTACTGCGCGATGTTGCGGTAGGGCACGTGGGTGAGCTCAAGTCCCGTGACCTGCTCGAAATAGACGCCGGCGAGATGTTGCGAGCTGCC
>DATFQX010000217.1:0-4265 GCA_035263865.1 Xanthobacteraceae bacterium | reverse complement strand
TGCAGCTCGCCAGGCGAGCTAGAGATGACGCGCAGGACCTCGGAGGCTGCGGTCTGCTGCTCGCGAGCCTCGGCGAGTTCACGGGTGCGCGCTTCGAGTTGCTTTTTCAACTCGATCAGCGAATTGGGCTCGTCGCTAACGCGCGCTCTCGCCTTCGTTCCGGTCGAACGAAGCTTCCCGCCGCGCGTAGGGCTATTTGCGCCTTTGAGAGACAAGGTCACCTCGTCGGCACAGTCACTGGTCCCGTCCGGTCAGCCCAGCCTATCAATCCTAACAGAACCGTACGGTGAACTGGCGCCTCATTCGATCACCTCGTCGGCGCGAGCGAGTAGCGTCGGCGGCACTTCGAGGCCGAGCGTCTTCGCTGTCCTAAGATTGACGGCCAGCTCAAACTTAACCGGCTGCTGGACCGGCAAGTCGGAGGGCTTGGCGCCCGTGAGGATGCGATCCACATACGACGCCGCGCGTCGGAATAGGTCGGTCCGCTCGATCCCATAGGCGACGAGTCCGCCGCTGCGGGTGAACTCCGAGACCGAATAGATCGCTGGCAGACGGTGCCTCGCGGTCGCGGTGACGATGAGCTCGCGGCGCGAAACGAGAAAACTGTCCGGTAAGACAATGAGGCCCGCTGCTGGCTGGGCTGCGGCCGCGCTGATCGCGCGTTCAACGTCGCTTTCGCTCGCGACCGGGGCCTCCATCAGCTCGAAGGAAGCAGCGGAACCAGCGCCTGCATTGAAGGGAGAAACATGTGGGCAAACGGCGCCGTGTCTGGATTGAACATGACCGTGATCGATGCGACACGAGGCGCGATTTCCTTGAGAACCTCCACCCATTTCGCTCCCATACTAGGTTCTTCGACCCCGAACCCGGTAATAATGCCGCCCGGTTGTGCCAGGCTTCGAACGAACCCTTGCGCCACCGGATCGGCGACAGCAACGAATACGATGGGGATCGTCTCGGCCGCCTCCCTGGCGGCGACTAAAGCCGGGGTGCCGGTCGCAACGATGATGTCGACACCGAGCTCCACTATTTCTTGGCCTGCGCCTGCGCGCGCGCAGCGTCGCCAGCAAACCAGCGAAATTCGATTGCAATGCGAGGCGGTGACCAATGCAGCTCCTCGAGGCCTCGCTGCAATGCCGCAGCCTGCTTCTGCCCTTCGGGATCGCCGGCCGCGCGACCCATCAGCACACCGATCCGCCGCACCCGCTCGCTTGGTTGCGCGCGCGCCGCGAGCGGCCATGCGGCTGCCGCGCCGCCAAGCAGCGTGATGAACTCGCGGCGCTTCACTCGATCACCTCGTCGGCGCGCAGCAGGAAGGATTCGGGGATCGTGAGGCCAATCGCCTTGGCGGTGGTGAGGTTGACGACAAGATCAAATTTCGTCGGCTGCTCGACCGGGATGTCTGCTGCCCTCGCGCCCCGCAGAATCTTGTCGACAAGATCGGCGGCGCGCCGGAATAGGTCCGGAATGTTTGCGCCATAGGACATTAGGCCACCCGCTTCGACATACGGCTTCTGACCGTGCAAAGTCGGTAGTCGTGCCTGTAGCGCCAAGCTGTTGATTTGAATGCGGTTAGTGTTCACGAGCGGCTCGGTCACGACATAAAGTGCATCTGCACCGCCGCTGAGGGTGTTCATGGCGGGCGCAATGTCCTCTGCTCGTCGAACTTCGAGAGTAGCGACCTCAAGGCCGAGTGTTTGCGCCGCTACCGCGACCTCCCGCATTTCCAGCACGCCTATGGAGCTGCCGACATTGGCCATGATCGCCAGCCGGCGGAGGTTTGGTACAATTTCTTGCAACAAACCAAGTCGCTTTCCGGCAATGTCGGCGGATTGGTTTGACAGACCGGTGACATTAGCGCCGGGTCGCGCCAAGCTTGCGACAAGACCGTTGGCAACCGGGTCCCCGGCCGTCCCGAAAACGATGGGAACGACCGACGTTACCTTCTTTGCTGCGATGACTGCGTCGGTGCCGGCCGTGACAATGACATCGACCTTTAACCGAACAAACTCGGTCGCAATTTCAGCAAAGCGCTCGCCGCGTCCTTCTGCCCACCGATACTCGATCGCGATCGTGCGACCTTCAATCCATCCGTGCTCGCGCATGCGCTGAACGAATGCGGCGGTCCAGGTACTTTGGGCGGACTGCGAGAGCGAGCCCAGGAATCCGATCGTTGGTATCTTATGCTGCGCGCGCGCCGTAAATGGCCACGCGGTCGCTGCGCCGCCGAGCAGTGTGATGAACGCACGCCGCTTCATTCAATTACCTCGTCGGCGCGCAGCAGGAACGATTCGGAGAGTTTCAGCCGAAGCGCCTGTGCGGTCGTCAAGTTGATGACTAAGTCGAACTTGGTTGGCTGCTCAACCGGAATATCGGCGGGTTTGGTCCCGCGCAAAACTTTGTCAACGAAGTCGCCGGCGCGTCGGTAGAGGCTCGGGAAGTTCGGTCCATAGGACATGAGACCTCCTATTTCGACCCTTTCTCGGTTAGGGTTCATTGTGGGCAGTCGATCGGCGAGCGCGAAGCTATTGATCCGAACCTGATTGGCACTGGTTAGGGACTCACCAACAACATAGAGACCCTCCGCACGGCCGTTGATTACCTCGAAAGCAGGCGCGATATCCGCAGCCTGCCGAATTTTCAACGCGATGGTCTCGATGCCAAGGAGTTGGGTTGCTGCCTCGACCTCATTCAGCTCCCGCATGGCCGGTGGATAGGCGGCGTTGGCCATAATGGCCAGTCGTCGGAGGTTGGGGATGACCTCACGCATCAGTTCAAGTCGCTTGCTTCCAAGCTCGGGCGCTGTGAGCGACAGGCCGGTGATTTTGCCACCTGGCTTCGACAGACTGGCGACGAGGCCAGTGTCAAGAGGGTCCGCCACCGTCGCGAACACGATCGGGATGACAGAAGTAGCCTGTTTCGCTGCGAAAACCGGAGGTCCCGCTGTGACAATAACATCAACCTTGAGCCGGACAAATTCAGAGGCGATCTCCGCGAAACGCTCGGTGCGTCCCTCCGCCCAGCGAACTTCAAGAGTGACGGTGCGGCCTTCGATCCAGCCGAGCTCGCGCAGCCGCTCCCTGAAAACAGTGACCCATTGGCCAGCGGTAGAAGCCGTGGGACCGCCCAGGAATCCAATAGTCGGCAGCTTTCCCGCCTGCTGCGTGCGCGCCGTGAGCGGCCATGCGGCCGCGGCGCCGCCCAGAAGCGTGACGAACTCCCGCCGTCTCAATCGATCGAATTGCATTCGGTCCCCGCCAGCCAGGGCCGAATTACAGGATATAGAATTGACGAGGATCAGTCAGCGGGCATGCTGGAATTTTGCAACCAGTCTTGGTTCTGCCGACGCTGGCGGGCGACCACCCCGCTACACAATCGCACGATGAACGGGCAGATCTAGCGGTGATCGCGGCGCGTCTTGGCTACCGCTTATCAGCAGACGAGCACAATCTTGCCGCTGGCTCCGGGTTCAAGGATCTCTTTATGCGCGCGGGCTGCCTCGGCGAGTGGCAATTCCTTACCCACGACAGGGCTCAGCGTGCCATTTTCGAGTCCCGCAATGAGCCCGGCGTGGATGTCTGCCTCTTCGGCGGGTGTAATGTCCCAAAGCGTGAACGCGCGAATCGAGGCGCGGCGCGACATAAGCTCACGCGCATTGATGGTGACCTCGCCCCGATTGCCAATAACGATCACGCGCCCATCTCTGGCCAAAAGTTTTGTGTCGTAGGCGAGATTCACATTGGCGAGCATTTCCAGAATGATGTCCACTCCGCGGTTGCCTGTCGCTTTCAGAATTTCTTCCTGATATCCAGTTTTACGGTGATCGAAAACTTGGTGCGCCCCTTCTCGCTTTGCTATTTCTAGACCCGTCGGCGTTCCAGCGGTGCCGAGAACGGTGAGACCCATACTGCGCGCGATTTGTACTGCTGCGATACCCACGCCGCCACTTGCACCGTGCACCAGAACGGTTTCGGAAGCGTGCGCCTTCGCCGAGTGGTACAGCGCATGATATGCCGTTCCATAGGGGACCCAGACTCCTGCACCTTGGCTGAAACTAATTTTTCCCGGAAGGGGATGCACTTGGTGTTCTAGCGCGAGTGCGTATTCGGCATAGGCACCGCTATGGGTTTGCGTGGTATATACGCGGTCACCTCGCTTCACTTTTTTGACGCCTTCGCCAAACCGCCTCGACGACGCCGGCGCCATCCGATCCGGGAGTGTATGGTAACGGTGGCTTCCGGGGATAAGTACCCGCGCGCATGTAG
>DATFQX010000216.1:0-78595 GCA_035263865.1 Xanthobacteraceae bacterium | reverse complement strand
AGGAGCCGAGTCAACCGACAGTTTTTGGAATTTGTATGCCGTATTTTTGCCGTACGTCTCAATTCTGGGTCGGCAATCACGATCTAATTTATTGAAATCATTGGCGCTCCCTAGGGGACTCGAACCCCTGTTTTCGCCGTGAGAGGGCGAACTGCTCTCGATCGCGCGTTTGGCCTGCGCGAACTCCAAGGTCGCGTAGCACACTTGCCAGACCATAGCATCAACCGCCCCGTTTTCGCCCCGGAAACCCAGGAACAAAGCATGTCAAAACGAGGCGAAGGCGACAAATGCGCGTTGTCTTGATTGGATTTTTTTGCAGAGCGTTCCCTTCACACGGGAGAGGTCGTAGGTTCAATCCCTACAGCGCCCACCAGCCTTCGCTGCTTCGCAGCTAGCGCTGGGAAACCGCCCCTGCAAACACCCCCCGGCTTTTCTGTTCCCGCAACGGCCCTAGCTTAGGCCAGATCTACCGCCAACCGTTTGAGGTCGGCGAGCGAGCAGTAGCTCAGCGCGCCTTCGTGGGTGGCACGCAAGACCACACGCGGCGCTTGCCCCGCTTCGAGCGCCTCTTGCCAACGGGGTGCGCACAGGCACCATCGGTCGCCGGGCTTGAGACCGGGAAAGCCGAATTCCGGCATCGGCGTTGAAAGATCATTGCCGCGCGATTTGGAGAACGCGAGAAAAGCGGCGGTCATCACCGCGCACACGGTGTGGCTGCCAACATCCTCCCGCCTGGTATCGCAGCAGCCGTCACGAAAGAAGCCCGTCATAGGACTTATCGAACAGAGTTCGAGCCGGTCGCCGAGCACGTTGCGGGGGAGATTCGGCCGGCCGCCTCCATTACCGCTGTCGTCTCTCAGCATCTTCACCTCCGGCGTCGTCCCGCGATGGCCCGCCTGCCGGCGCATAATACCATTTTCGAGCGCGTGTGCGGCGAGCACGCCTCGGGCGCAGCCGAGAGCGTCGCCTCTGCGACACTGCCGCGACTTTTCGGAAACACAGCGCGGTAAATTGCGCCCCAACGCACGAGACCAATCGGCAGTCGCCCTCCAGTTTGTAGACTCGCACCCTCACGGGCTCGAGCTTTAACGTTTGCGGCTCGATGATGCGGGGGGTGTCATGTCTGCACGTTTCCTTGCCGGCGGCGCGTGCGCTGCCGCACTACTTGCCGCCATCTGTGCCACGCCGGCCGCGGCTCATCCCTACGACCAGTACATTCGCGGTCGCTCTTTTTTCGGCGCCCTGTTCGGGCCTTCGATCGCCCGCACGGTCGTGAGCTATCCCACCAACCAGAAGCCCGGCACGATCGTGATCAGCACGGCGCAGCGCCGGCTCTACCTCGTGCTCGGCAACGGCCAGGCGCTGAGCTATGCCATCGCCGTAGGCGCCGCCGGCCACGCCTGGAGTGGCGTCAGCCGGGTGAGCGACAAGCGCGAGTGGCCGGACTGGACACCCCCTGACCAGATGCTGCACCGCCGGCCCGATCTCCCGCACCATATGGCGGGCGGCCCGGACAATCCGATGGGGGCACGCGCGATCTATCTCGGCTCGGGCCTCTATCGCATTCACGGTTCGAACGAGCCCGACAAGATCGGGCAGGCGGTATCGTCGGGCTGCATCCGCTTGACCAATGAGGACGTGATCGATCTCTACAACCGGGTCCGGATCGGCGCGACGGTCATCGTGCAGTAGCCGCGTCGAGACTCGGCGACGCACGCGGGATCGGTAAGCGTCAGCGCCCAAGACCCTTGCCGGCCAGTTCGTTGAGATAATCCTGCCAATAGGCGTCTCGGTTTCGTCCGAGCGCGAGGAAGTAATCCCAGCTGTAGATGCCGGTCGAATGCATATCGTCGAAAACGAGCCGGACTGCGTAATTGCCGATCGGAATGACTTCGAGAATCGCGACGTCCTTCTTCCCCGCGACGGTCTTTCGCTCGTCAGGCGAATGGCCCTGCACCTCCGCGCTCGGGCTCTTGACGCGCAGATATTCGGCGCTGAGGTCGAACGATTGCCCATCATCGAACGCGATGGTCAGCGTCTTGCGGTCCTTGTGCAAACGCAGTTCGCTCGGCCAAGGCTTCGGCGCTGCACCGCTCATGTCGAGCTCCCGACTGGAAAGACCGATCGAGATAAAGCTAGACGACCTCGGGAGTGTTCGATAGTTCGCACCGCGCTCGAGGTCGACACAGCGAACAGCGAAGCCTCGAGGCGAGCGGCTTTCCCGTCATCTGATCTTCTGCTTACATGAGCCCGAAAACAACTGAGTGGGCGGCCATGGAGGCTGGTGGCCGCAAGCGAACTCGGGCGAGGGGCAACAGTCAGATGCAAACGCGATGCGGCGGAATGCACGCCTTCGCTGGGATATCTTGATCCGAGCTGCAAGGTCGAGTGCGGCCTCGCGCGACCTGCGCGAGCCGCATTGGTCGCGGCTGCAAGCGCGGGGAAGCCATCCCGAGGAGCGGAAGAAATGGACATGATCGGCGGGGAAATCGGCTTCATGGCCGCCTCCGCGGGCAAGGCCTTCCTGACGCTCATGGAGCCTCACCGCCTGATGTTCCTCGCGCTCGGCTGCATCATGGGCCTGGTGCTGGGCATCATTCCCGGAATCGGCGGCCTCACCGGAACAGCGATGCTGCTGCCGTTCACGTTCAACATGGATCCATATTCGGCGTTCGCACTGCTGCTCGGTCTTGGCGCGACGACGGCAACCGGCGATCCGATTCCAGCGGTTCTGTTCGGCGTGCCCGGAGGTGCCGCCTCCGCGGCCACGGTGCTCGACGGCTTCCCCATGGCAAAAAAGGGCGAGGCAGGGCGCGCGCTCAGCGCCGCCTACATGTCCTCGCTCATGGGAGGCGTGTTCGGCGCGGTGCTGATGGCCATCAGTATTCCGATTCTACGCCCGGTGATGCTGTTCATCGGATCCCCAGAGCTTCTGGCGTTCTCCGTGCTTGGCATCTCCATGGTCGCAGTATTGTCCGGAAATGCGCCGCTGCGCGGGATTACCGCGGGTTGTCTCGGCGTCATGATCGCTATGATCGGCACCGATCCGCAGACCGGTACCCTGCGCTGGACCTTCGATAGCCTATATCTCTGGGACGGGCTGCCGCTCACGCCGCTGCTGCTTGGTGTCTTCGCGCTGCCGGAACTCTGCGACCTCTTGATCGCGCGGGTCGCGATTGCGGCAGATACCGGCATGGCCAACATCTACAAAGGCCAGTGGCAGGGGGTGAAGGATTGCTTCAGTCACTGGTGGCTGATCATGCGATGCTCGTGGATCGGGGGCGGCATCGGCTCCATTCCCGGCATCAGTGCATCCGTCGTCGACTGGCTCGCCTATGGCCACGCGCTCAAGACCGAAAAGGGAGCAAGCGCCACCTTCGGCAAGGGCGACGTGCGAGGCGTGATCGCATCCGAGAGCTCCAACAACGCCAAGGAGGGCGGCGCGCTCGTTCCGACCGTCGCTTTCGGCGTGCCCGGCAGCGCCACGATGGCAATCCTGCTCGGCGCGTTCTTGATCCACGGTCTGGTGCCGGGCCCCGACATGCTGACCAAGAATCTCAGCATCACATACGCGATGGTGTGGTCGGTCGCCTTGGCGAACATCTTGGGCGCAGGCCTTTGCTACGCGTTCAGCCCGCAATTCGCCAAGCTCGCAACGCTGCGCTACACGCTCATCCTGCCGGCGGTCCTCGGAATCATCTACATCGGCGCGTTCGAGGCCACGCGCCAATGGGGCGATCTTTTCACCTTGCTGTTTTTTGGTCTGGTCGGCTGGATCATGAAGCAGTTCAAATGGCCGCGCCCGCCGCTCATCCTCGGGGTCGTGCTGGGCGACACCATCGAACGCTATCTCTTCATATCAATCGAACGCTACGGGTTGAGTTGGATGTTGCGACCGATCGTGATCGTGCTGTTCGCGCTCGCTATCCTCGGCCTGATACGACCATTGTTGCAGGATATCCGCAGTCAAGGCGGCCTAAGGCGGATGGCGAGCGGCTTCCAGCGACCGACATTTCATCCCTCGCAGCTCTTCACCATGTTCATGATCGCACTGATCGGCGCCGCGGTCGTTGCATCGCTGCAGTGGGATTTCAGCGCCAAGATCGTGCCGCTGGTCGTGGGCACCGTCGCCTTGTGTGCCGCGGTGCTCAGCTTGTTCAACGAGATGTGCCGCAAGCCGGCAGCGGTCGCGGCGGAAGGGCTCGTCGAACATGCCCAGCACGAGGTCGGGGAAAAGATCCACATGGATTTGGTCTCCGATACCGCGCATCTCCCGGTACGCGAAATCGTCATGCGGGCGGGCTTGTTCTTCGGGTATCTCATCGGCTTCATGGCGGTGATGGCCGCAATCGGGCTCATTCCCACTGTGGACGTGTTCGTCGTTTTCTTCATGCGATACGAGGCGAAAGAGCGCTGGTCGCTGGTCATTCCTTATGCCGTCGTGCTGGTGCTCTTCATCTGGTTGGCCTTCGACTATTTCATGGCCGTGCCCTGGCCGCCGACGCTGATCGGCCAGTGGTTTCCCATGTTGAAGGCTATTCCGTCGGTGTAGCGCACAACCAAACCGCGGCACCGGGCTTTGACCGCATGAGGGCAAGGTCCTAAGAAAGACGCATGCAGGCGCGGGAGCGGGATGTAGCGGGCACGCAGGCAGCAAGCGTCAGCGGTAGCTTGTTTCGTCCAGTCGCCACGACACTTGCAGCCAAGTCGCTCGCCATTGTCGGCGCCTCCGAGCGCGCTCGCTGGCCAAGTGAAATTTTCAGGAACTTGCGCGAGTTCGGCTATCCGGGCCGAATTGCGCTGGTCAACCCGCGACAGAAGTCCGTATTTGGCCAACGCTGCTTCCCCTCGCTGCGCGATCTACCCGAGCCGGTCGACCACGCGCTCGTCATCGTGCCGGCGCCAGGGGTTCCCGACGTCCTGATGGCGGCGGAGGAAAGCGGTATCGGATCCGCCACGGTGTATGCCTCGATGCTCGGCGACGGCGACGCGCCGGAGTCAAAGACGCGCGGTGCTTGGCTCGAGGATTTCACGGCGAAGAGTCGCCTGCGCGTGGCCGGACCGAATTGCATGGGCGCCTACTCCTATCGCGAACGCCTGTTTGGCTATCCCAACACGGACTTGTGCCGGCTTGCACCGGGTCCGCTCGCCTGCATCTTCCAATCCGGCGGACTGCTACAATTCTGGATGAAAGCCGCGGCCGAGCGGGGGCTGCGCTATTCCTATTGCATCACATCGGGCAACGAGCCGGATCTCGGCCTTTCCGATTATCTCAATTTCGTCATCGACGACCCGCACACGCGCCAAGTCGTCCTGTTTGTCGAAGGCATCCGCCGCCCGCAGGCGTTCATGCATGCGGCCGGCCGCGCGCTTGCCATGGGCAAACCGATCCTCGCTATCAAGACCGGCGCCACGGCGCAATCGCAGGCGGCCTCGCAGTCCCATACCGGCGCCATCGCCGGCGATTACGCCGCCTATCTCGCCATGTGCGATCGCTACGGTATCATCAATCACCGCTCGCTCGACGATCTTGTCGAAACCGCGCTCGCGTTCGAAGGCGGCCGGTTGCCGAGAGGGCCGCGCATCGGCTTCGTCACCAACTCTGGAGCAACCGTCGATCTCCTTTACGACTATGCCGAGGCCGAGAGCGCAGCCATTCCCGATTTCACCGAGGAGACCAAGGCGGCGCTGCTGCCGCTGATGCAGGCAGGGATCACGCCGAGAAATCCACTCGATGTCGGCATTCCCTCGACGCTCGAAGCTGCCGCCAAGCTCTGCGAGACCGCGGCGCGCGATCCCAATATCGACATGGTGGCGTGGACCTCGCCCATGCCGCGCACGGGCGAGCCGTGGGGCGATCCGGCGGCGCTACGACAGCTACTCGACAAAACCGACAAGCCGATCGTCGCCTTCGGCCGCGTGATCCAACAGTTGAGCGATGAACAGCTCGCGCTTTACGAGGCAGCCGGGTTCCCGTTCCTGCAGGGCATCGAACCGACCATCCGCGCGCTCGGCGGCTTGTGGTTTCATGCCGCGCGCTGTGGCCGCGTGCCGACGACGCCGGCCCGCGCGCCGCCGAGCGACCTCTCGCCAGCAACATTGCAGGCGACGCTCGCGCGCTACGGCATCACGCTGCCGGAAAGCTACGCCGCGGCAAATGCTGCCGAAGCCGCAAGCGCGGCCGAACGTATCGGCTTTCCGGTCGCGCTCAAGATTCGCTCGCGCGATACTTTGCATAAGACCGAGGTTGGCGGGGTGGCGCTCGACCTGCAAAACCGCGATGCGGTTCAAGCGGCTGCCGAGGCACTAATGGCCTCGGTTCGCACCGCGCAGCCCTCCGCCCGCATCGACGGGTTCCTGGTGCAGGAGATGGTCGCGGGCGTCGAGGCGATTATCGGTGCACGTAGCGATCCGTTCTACGGCCCGCTGCTGCTCATCGGCGCGGGCGGCGTGCTGGTCGAACTCGTCGAGGACGCAGCGCTACGGCTGCTTCCGCTAACCGCCGATGAGGTGGGCGCGATGATCGATGGGCTGAAATTGGCGCGCCGTCTCTCCGGCTTTCGCGGCGGTCCCCCCATCGATCGCGCGGCGCTCGAAGCGGCCGCACTCGCGCTCGGCCGGTTCTTTCTCGACCACCGCGCAAGAATAAAAGAGATCGAGATCAATCCGCTGATCGTGCGAGCCGGCGAGCCTATCCGCGATCGGCGCGCCACGGCATCGAAGCCGGGCAAAGCCGCCACGGGCGCGATCGCCGTCGATGTGCGCGTATTGTGGCACGACGGCGCGGAGAAAGCATAGGTCAATGGATTTCGAATTGCCGGAAGAGCTGCGACTCCTTAAAGCCACGCTGCGGCGCTTTGTCGACAGCGAGCTGATACCAATCGAGCGCAAGAGTACCGACGGCGAGCAGATCAAGCCGGAGTATCTCAAGCGCTTCGAGGGCCGCGCGAAAGAGCTGGGCATCTGGCAGCTCGACGTGCCGACCGAGTATGGCGGTGGCGGCATGTCGGTTCTTGCCCGGGTGGTTGTGTGGGAGGAGCTCTCGCGCACGGTCGCCATACCCGCGCGCGGGGATGGCATTACAGGTCCGTCCGCACGCGGCACTCTGTACTCGCTCGAAGGTGAGATGAAGGAGAAGTACTTGCTGCCGCTGCTGCGCGGCGAGAAAAAAGCCTGCTTCGCCCAGACCGAGCCCGACGCGGGATCCGATCCCGGCAGCATGCGCACCATCGCCGTGCGTGACGGCGAGCACTACGTGATCAACGGGGTCAAGCGATTCATCACCGGCGCGGGCGAGGCAGATTTCATGCAGCTTATGGTCGCGACCGATCGCACCAAGGGCTCGCGCGGAGGCATCTCCTGTTTCCTCGTAGACATGGACGCGCCGGGCGTGAAGCTCGGCGCTTGCTATGAGACGATGATGGGCGACAAGCCCTGGGAAATCGTGCTCGAGAACGTGCGAGTGCCGGCGAGCCACCGCGTCGGCGCGGAAGGCGAAGGCATGCGGTTCGGGCAGCAGTGGCTCAATATCGGCCGCCTCAAGCACGGTGCGCGAGCACTGGGTGTTGCCGAGCGCTGCCTCGAAATGGCGACGCCGTACGCCAAGCAGCGCTCGACGTTCGGCCACCCGCTCGCCGAGCGCCAGGCGGTGCAGTGGATGCTGGCCGACATGTTCATCGAATTACAGGCGGCGCGGCTCATCGTCTACAAGACCGCGACCCGGCTCGATCGCGGCGAGGAGGCGCGCGAGGACGCCTACGTGGCCAAATATTACGCCGACGAAATGGCCTTCAAAGCCACCGATGCGTGCCTGCAAATTCACGGCGGCATCGCGCTCACCACCGATCTGCCGATCGAGAAGATGTGGCGACAACAGCGCAGCTTCCGCATCACCGAAGGCGCGAGTGAGGTGATGAAAATGGTCATCGCACGTCACGTGCTCAAGACCTACGGGTAAGGAGGCCACGCGGACATCATGAGTGCCGCGTTGTTTCGTCCGGGACAGCACCGCATTCACGTGCCTCGCCGGACGCGCTGTACCAGATCATGACGGCCGAGCCTTATCGGTACCGCTTGGGCGTCGATGTGGGCGGTACCCATACCGATCTGGTTCTGCTCGATACCGCGACGGGCGAGCTTTCGGTCCAGAAGGTCGCGAGCACGCCGAAAAATCCTGCAATCGGCGTGCTGGAGGGGCTTGCTAAATTCATTGCCAAAGGCATCTCGCCGTCGCACATCGGTTTTTTCGCTCACGGCACCACCATAACCACCAATGCCCTCTTGGAGATGCGTGGCGCCAAGGTGGGATTGCTCATCACCAAGGGGTACCGCGCGGTGCAGGAAGTTCAAAGCCAGGCCCGCGACGGCAATCTGTTCGACTATTTTTATGCAAAGCCCGTCCCAATCGCGACGCAAAGCCTGACCAAAGAAATTCCCGAGCGCTGCGACTATGCCGGCCGAGTGCTGCAAGCCCTCGATAGGGATGCCGTTCGCCGCGCCGCGCGCGAACTCAACAACGCCGGCGTCGAGTCGATCGCGGTCTGCTACCTCTTCTCGTTCATGAATCCGCGGCACGAGCAAGAAACCCGCGCGTTACTGCGTGAAGAATGCCCCGCCATCCACGTGTCACTTTCAAGCGAGGTGCTGCCGCGCATTCGCGAATGGCCACGCCTCTCGACAACGCTGCTCAACGCGTATCTCGAGCCGGTGATTATGCAATACGTGGGCCACCTCAACCGAGGACTGGATGAGGCCGGCTTAAGCACGCAGCAGCGCTTCCTGATGCAATCGAACGGCGGCGTCATGCCGTTTTCGGCGGCGATCGCAGGGGGTCGCACCGTGCACACCTTGTTCTCCGGCCCCGCTGCGGGCGCGCAAGCGAGCGCCCACCTCGCGCGCGAGGACGCGCGGCGCGGGCTCGTCACGCTCGACATGGGTGGTACCAGCGCCGACATCGCCTTTATCGAAGGCGGCGCCCCGCTCGAAGTCACCGAAAGCATCATCGCGCGCCGGCAGGTCGACGTGCCCGCGCTCGATATGGTGACGATCTCCGCGGGCGGAGGCTCGATTGCTTGGATCGACGCTGGTTTCCTCAATGTCGGCCCCCACAGCGCCGGCGCGGATCCAGGCCCGGCCTGCTACGGGCGCGGGGGATTCGAGCCAACTGTCACCGATGCCGACCTCGTATGCGGCTACCTCAATCCGGATTACTTCCTCGGCGGCGCCCGCAAGCTTGATGTCCCGGCGGCGCGCGCAGCGCTCAAGGCACGCATCGCGGATCCGCTGAACATGGAGATAATTGCGGCCGCCGCCGGCATCCAGCGCATCGTCGATATGCGCATGGCCGACGAGATACGCGTCTTTGCAGCCAAGCGCGGCGTCGATCTCTCCGCCTACACGCTATTGCCGTTCGGCGGCGCAGGTGGCGTGCATGCGGCGGCCGTCGCAGAAGAACTTGGCATGCGCAGGATTCTGGTGCCGCCACGACCAGGAGCATTCTCGGCTCTCGGACTACTGTGCACCGATGTAGTGCACGACTACATCCGCTCTGAGTTGCGCAGCCTTGCCGAGATCACCGCGGAGCACGCCGAGGCGATCTTTCGGCAACTGGAAAGCGCGGCGCACGCCGAACTTGCCGCCGAAGGCATGAGCGTCGCCGACGCGGGTTTTGCGCGCGAACTTGACCTGCGTTACAGCGGCCAAGGCTACGAGTTGCGCGTCCCGCTGGCGGGACTGTTCCACGAGCGGCTTACATCCGCGTCGCTCACGGCGGTACGGGAGAGATTCGATGAGCGTCACGCCCAGATCCACGGCCACGCCGCCAACGAGCGCCAGGTCGAAGTCGTGAGCTATCGGCTGCGCGTACGCGTTGCCGCACCGAAATACGAGCCGCAGGAGCATCCGGCGCCCGCTTCGCCACGCAACGCTGCCGCGGTGAAGGGGAAGCGCACAATAACCCTGAATGGAGCAACGATGCAGGCGATGCTCTACGAGCGTGCTCGCCTCGATGTCAGCGCCACAGTGGCGGCCCCGGCCATTGTCGAGCAGTTCGACGCCACGACGCTTATTCCGCCAGGCTGGAGCGGGCGGGTCGATGGCCATGGCAACCTGATCCTGACGAGGGCGTGAGCATGGACGCCATCACTATCCAGATCCTACGCAACAAGGTCGCGAGCCTGGTCGATGAAATGCACTACCACTTTTACCGCTCCGGCTACTCGACGATCATCCGCGAATCGCGAGATTTCAGCTGCGTGATTCTGGACCGCGAGGGGCGTCTGATCTTGGCGCCGCCAATGTTTTTCCACGCACCGGTCTATCGGCACCTGGTGCGCCATATCCTCGAGGTCTATGGCGGCACGGAACGGATCAAGGATGGCGACGTCTTTGTTTCGAATCACCCCTACGAGGGCGGCGTTCCGCATGTTTCGGACATGGCCTTCGTCGCCCCGGTGTTCGCGGCCGGCGAAATCGTCGCGTTTGCCGGCTCGATTGCGCACAAGGCGGACGTGGGCGGCGCAGTCGCGGGCTCGACCTCGGCCGATGCCACCGAAATGTTCCAGGAAGGACTACTCATACCACCGATCAAGATCGTGGCGGCTGGGACCGCGCAGACCGACGTGGAACGCATTATTCTTTCCAACAGCCGTCAGCCGGCGCTCATGCGCGGCGATATCCAGGCACAGATCGCCGTGACGCAAATGGGCGCGCAGCGGGTCAAAGAACTCTGCGCGCGTTTTGGGGCGGACACGGTCATCGAGGCGTTTGCAGCCATCCTCAGGGCCGCGGGGGATGAGCTGCGTGCCGCGGTCGCGAGATTGCCAGAGGGAGAATTCTCGGCCGAGGGTTTGCTCGACAGCGACGGCGCGGCGCTCGACAGGCCGGTGAAGCTTGCCGTCACCATCGCTATCAAAGACGGGATTGCGAGCTTCGATTTTTCCAATAGCGATCCGCAAGCTCGCGGCCCCGTCAATCTGCGGCCGTCCATGGTCGAGGCCTGCGTATTCTATGCGCTCCTCGGGTGCCTCGGTCCAAACTTGCACTTCAACGACGGCATGCGCGACGTGGTTCGGCTCACATACGCGCCGCGCACCGTTACCAATGCGGAGCCGCCTGCGCCGGTCTCCAACTATCAGATGGTCAATCTCAAGCTGGTCGATGTCATTCTCGAGGCGCTTGGCCGGTTTCACCCTGCACGCGCGATCGCCAATGCCGGCTCCTCCAGCGCGCTGACGATCGCCTGGGCCAAGGGTCGGCCCGGACAGTCGACCATGCAATACGAGATCATGGGCTCGGCCTATGGCGGCGGCATGGGCCACGACGGCGCCTCAGCCACGGCGACGCATCTGAGCAACCTCCACATCACTCCGATCGAAATTCTCGAGACCGAATTTCCCTGCCGCATCACCCGCTTCGAGCTCGTCCCGGATACGGGTGGTGCCGGTCAATGGCGCGGCGGATTGAGTCTGCTGCGCGAATACGAGCTTCTAGAAAGCGCGGCTGTCATTCGCCGCTACGACAAGAGCCGCTTCGCGCCCGCCGGCCACGCTGGCGGCAAAGCGGGATGCGGAGCGCGCTTCGTCACCGGCCTCGGCACCACGGGGGAAGCCGCGATGCCTTCGGGACGCTACGAGATGCAAAAGGGCGAGCGCTTTCTGCTGCAAAGCGCAGGCGGCGGCGGCTATGGCGATCCCCACCGGCGCAATCGCGCTTCGCTTGCCGGCGATATAGCCGAGGGATATGTCTCGGCAGCGGGGGCGACGAAGGATTACGGCGCGTAAGCGGCGTTGCCTTGCCAAGCTCGGTTTACCGCCGACAAGGAAATCCGTGATGGGCTTCTCCAGCTGGCGCGGCGTGGTCGGCATGAACAATCCAACCATGCGGCCGGGGGTGACGGAAGAAGTGATCCGTTTGCTTCCGGAAGGCATCGGGCTCATCCCGTTGTTCCTCAACATTCGCCGCGGCACTGAAGACGAGTTCGCGGCCATGATGCCGGCCTATGAGGAGCGGATTGCGCAACTCGCCGAGTGCGGTTGTGATCTCATTCATCCGCACGGCGCGCCTCCATTCATGGTGCAAGGCCGCAAGCGCGAAGCCGAGATCATCAGGGCTTGGGAGAAAAAATACAAAGTTCCGATCATGAGCGTAGCGCAGAACCACGTAAACGCGCTCAAGACGCTCAACGCCAAGACAATCCTGGGCGCCACCTACTTCCCGCCCAAGCTCAATGGCATCTTCGCCAAATATTTTCGCGAGGCGGGCTTCACCGTGCGCGCCATGGCAGGAATCGACGTGCCCTTCAACGAAGTGCAGAACCTATCGAGCCATCGCGTCTACGCTCACATCAAACGGCATTTCCTCGCCGCTAAAGGCGCCGACGCGATTTACATGCCCGGCTCCGGCTGGCGTACGCTGGATATCATCGAGATGCTCGAGCAGGACCTGCAGGTTCCAGTCGTACATCCGGTGACAGCGCGGGTTTGGGAAATTCAGAAGCGGCTGCAGGTGCGCGAGCCGAGGGACGGCTTCGGTTACCTGCTCGCTGCCTTGCCTTGACCGAGCAACGCATGTCCGCGAGCCGCACGGCGGTCCTCCTCCTCATCTGCATTCTGTGCGGCGAAGTAGCAGCGCGGCACGCCGCGGCACAGCCGGTCGACTCGTTCTACAGCGGCCGCACCGTCACGATGCTGGTGGGCACGTCGCCGGGCGGCATCAACGATATTTCGGCGCGGCTAGTGGCGCGACATCTCTCTCGTTTCATAGCGGGCAGTCCGACCATCATCGTGCAGAACAACCCCGGCGGCGGGGGGCTCGTGACCGCCAACCGCCTCTACTTCAATTCGGACAAAGACGGCGCGGTTCTCGCGAAACTCGAGCGGGCCGTGCCGCAGCTTGCCATCCAAGGCAATCCCAATGCCCAGTTCGATCCGGCGAAGTTCACCTGGCTCGGTAGCTTGTCGTCCTACGGCGACGACGCGTACCTGATGCTGGTCAACGCCGATCACCCGGCCAAGGCCGTGACCGACCTAAAGGGGTCCGCCATGCGGGTGGTGCTCGGCGCCGATAATGCCGCCTCGAGCAATCTCATCTTCGCGCTGATCTCCAAGGAGATGCTCGGCCTCAACGTGACCGTGGTGCGCGGCTACACCGGCGCGGCGCCGCTGTTTCTGGCGATGCAGCGCGGCGAGCTCGACGGGCAGATGGTGGGCCTGAGCTCGGTGCGCACCGGTCAGCGCGCTCTCTGGACAAAAGGAGCGTTTCGGCCGCTCATGGCCTTCGGCCGCGCGCGGCGGCACCCGGAGTTTCCGGATATGCCGATTGGCCGCGAGCTCACCGACGACCCCGGCGCGCTCGCGCTCATTGAATTCGCAGAACTGCCGTTCTTCATGGCGCCGCCGTTCGCGGCGCCGCCCGATATTCCGCCGGAGCGGGCAAGGGTGCTGCAGACAGCGTTCGCGGCCATGTGCCGGGACAAAGGCTTCGTCGAGGAGGCCGAGAGGCTCGGCATCGACATGAGCCCAATCGACGGCGATGCGATCTTGACCTTGCTCGCACGCACCGCCGCGACACCGAAAGACGTGATTGCGCGCTACAACGCGATCGCCGAACGCAAATAGCTAGAATGCTGGCGGGCTTTACTCAGGCCTGCGCGAGTATGCGATCGTGCTTGCCGAAATGATAGCGCGGAAGCACGTCGAGATCGGTGCCGGTGACGCGGATCACCCAAGCTTTCTTCGGGTGCGCGGTCGAATGGATCACGCCAGGGCCATAGGCTTTGGTCTTCCCCGGGCCGAGACGATACCTGTTCATCGGTTGGAGAACGGCGTGCTCCTCGCTTTCCGGGTTGGTGCGGCGCCATTCGGTCATTTCCGTATATTCCCGCGCATTGCCGTAGATTGCCCACGATGAGCCGTGGCTGTGCGGCTTGCCCGTCTTATTCCCTTCCTGCACGTGCGCGAGCACGTAAAAATCGGTCTCGGCATCGTGGTGCAGAACGCGCCGGCCGGGCATATCGTCGCTGAACGTCTCGGCAACGAAGGCGGGATTGGAGAGAAGCCGCCCGAGCCGCTCCGCGATAGGCCCCAGCGCATCGGACATCGGCTCGTTTTTGAGGATCGCGCGGGTTTCCGTACAGAACTTATCCAGCGTGTAAGCCATGGCCTGCTCCATTGCGATCCCGTTTTCTACACGAAGTCTCGCTTTTACGCAGCCGCCGTGCATGGGCTAGCATGGCGCCGCGGTATGAGTGGAGGAGCAGATGCCGCGCTTTGCCGTTGTGATTTGGGTTGCGGCCGCGGCCAGCGTTGCACTCTGCGCGCCGCCCAGCCCGGCACAGGAGTCCTATCCGTCGCGGACGGTGAAAATCGTGGTTCCGGCCGTTGCCGGCTCGACCACCGACACCCTCGCGCGCATCGTGGCGGACCAACTCAGCCAGAAATGGGGCAAACCGGCGATCGTGGAGAACATCCCCGGTGGCGCCATGAATATCGGCGCGCTGAGCGTCGCGCGCGCGACGCCGGACGGCTATACCCTGCTCATCGCGCCGCCCTCCCCGCTCTCGTTCAACCATCTGCTCTATCGCGATCCCGGCTACGAGCCGACCAAGTTCGTACCAATCACCATGTTGGCGACGATCCCCAATGTGCTGGTGGTGCGTAACGAGCTTGCGGCAACCAACCTGAAGGAGCTGATCGACTACGGCAAAGCCAATCCCGCCAAGATCTCTTACGCCTCGCAGGGCGTAGGCTCAACCGCGCATCTTTCGGCCGCACAGCTCGAAGTTCGGGCCGGCATCAAAATGGTGCACGTGCCCTACCGCGGCGCGCAGCCCGCGCTCACCGACGTCGTTGCCGGTCACGTCGACATGTTCTTCGACACGCTCGCGACCTCGGTGCCGCTCTACCGCGACGGCAGGGTCAAGCTCTTGGGCGTCGCCGATCTTAAGCGCGCGGGTATCGTGCCCGAAATCCCCACGATTTCCGAAGCGGGGCTGCCCGGCTTCAAGTCGATCACCTGGTTCGGGCTGGTCGCGCCGCCGGCAACCCCTGCCGCATTGGCCGAAAGAATAAACCGCGATGTGGTCGAGATTCTCCATGGCACGGAGGTCCGCCAGATGCTGCAGCGGATCTCGCTTGAACCCGGAGCAACGACGCCTAGCGAGACCAGCCGTTTCTTTGCCGAAGAAACAGCGTTGTGGAGCAAGGTGATCAAGGAAGCTGGCATCGAGCCACAGTAATCGCAACGCCCATAGCTGCCACTCAAGTCAGCAAGCCGACCTCGCGATAGGCGCGCAACGCGCCCGGATGCAGCGGCACACCGCCGAATTCGAGCGCGGCCTGACCCTGCGACCGCAGCGGCTCAAACAGCTCCTCCATCCCGGCGAACAATGGATTGAGGCGGCCGAGCTCGCCGCAGCTCGTCGCGATGGCTTTGACCGCCTCATGCACGATCGTCTCAGCCACGCGTTCGTGGGTGACCAGCACGTTAAGGACCGCGATCTGCGCCACCTCAGCCTCGAGCCCGCGCATTGCGCCTGCACGCATCACGGTGCGGCGATAATAGGGCACCGCCTTCATCACCGCTTCGAGTTCGCCGCGCTGGTACGGCAGCACGCGCAGCGCGAGCCGTTGGGCAAGCTCGGTCATGACAGCGTTGGGGATGGGACATTGGAATTGAGCATCGATATCGCCAGCGAGTAGAGCCTCGGCGCCCGCCGCGAAATCGAGATAGACCGGAAAAAAATCGGAGAAGCTCATGCCGAGAGCGGCAAATAAGCCATGGGCATGTTGCACCATCCCGCTCGTGCGCGGCCCTATCGCAACCCGCCGACCACGCAGATCCGAGAATGACCAGATTGGCGAGTCTGCCCGCACGATGAAGAACAGCGGGCCTGCGTTCATCGGCGCCGCCATGGCAAGATCGATGGAGCGCTGGAAGGGGGCCTCGCCATTCTTGGCGCGGCCGATCCAATTCGAGGCCATAAAACCGAATTCGATGTCGCTGGCGTGCAGCCGATTAGCGTTTTCCATGCTGGCGGCGCGCGATTCCAAAACCTCGATCGCCCCCAGTGCGGGGCGTCGTTCCAGCACGGCCTTGAGCGCACGGCCCTGTGTATAGAATGTGCCGTTGCGTTCAGAAGTACCGATTCGAATCATCGGGAAATTGTATCGCGGCGTTACGCCCTTGCGGGCGCTCCCTCACGCGCGGTGAGCTCTCGAGAGCCGGCCTAGCGCGTTCGCGGGCATCCATGGTCGAACCGCAGTGTGAACGCCATAAGCACGCATCATACGAATGCGGCGGAAGGGATTGGGTCCACTGGGCACTGGGTTATTGATAATGCGGCTTGCGGCGTGGCAGGCGCGTCGCGTGCGCGATGATCTCGCCGGCGCGCTTTCCGAATTGTCTAAAATCGACGGGTGCGACCTCGCCGCTTTCCCTAAAGAGCGCCGATATCGTGCGCTTGTGGCCCGAATTGGACCACCGCTCATTCCAGCTTGTTTCCTTCTCTTTCGGCCTGCCTGCCACGGGAACACCAACACGTTCCCCCGTGCGTTTATTAGCTAACACACCTGGGTCGCGACTGGTTCCTGAATTAAAGCGACCCTTCGCAGTTCCTAATCACATCGTGAGCTCGTTATTGGGTTCCGCGCACGCTCAGGCCCGCGCAAAGTAGGGCATCACCTCGCGCGCGAACAGCCGCATCGAGGCCTCCGCCTCGGCACGCCCGATCATGCCGAAATTCACTTGCAGGGAGGCGCATTCGAACCCGCCGACGCTGCGATGATAATCATCGATGGCGCGACGAATCTCTTCCGAAGTTCCGATCCACGCCAGGCCTTTCTCGACCTGCGATTCGAACGTCTCCCGCGACAGGCCTTCGATCATTTTCTGATAGTTCGGATAATCGCGGGAGGACACGCCGGACATCCAGCCGGAGGCCGCATCGACGATCGATTTGAGATACTGGTTGAGCGGCACGCGCGCGACGGCGGCGGCCCCGGCGGCGGTATCGGCGCAGTACATATGGAACGCGAGCATCACCTTCCCGCGTCCCGCGTGTCCCGCCCCTGTCCAGGCATCGCGGTAGGCTTGCAGCAGGCCTGCCATATGCGCACCTCCGAGCGGGATGCCCATGAGATAGTGACCGAGCGCGCCCGCGGTCTCGAACGTCTCTTTCGTGGACAGCGCCGCGATCCAGAACGGCGGCCTCGGCTTCTGGGTCGGCCGCGGCAACGACGTTGCGTTTTCGAAACTGTGGAATCGGCCGCGCGCCGTAACTTTTTCCTCCTCGAGCAAGCGGCGCACCTGCTCCAGTCCCTCCTCGAACCGGGCGCGGCTCTCGTCCATGGAGATGCCAAAACGGGCGAACTCGTGCGGCAAGAAGGCGCGCGCAAATCCCACCTCGAGGCGGCCGCCGGAAATAGCATCCACCATCCCGATCTGGCCTGCGAGTTTCAGCGGATTGTTGAACACCGGCAGCACCGCGCCAGTGATGAGCCGCATCGAGCGGCTCAGCGCCGCCGCGGCGCTAAGAAAGATGAGCGGATCGGGACTATAACCGCCGTAGGACAAAAAATAATGCTCGACCGTTCGCACATTGGTGAAGCCCAGCTGCTCGGCGAGTTGCGTGAGCTCGAGCGCTTCGCGCCAATATTGGTCGGCGGGCTTCTGATGGGGACCGACGGCGGGAAAAAACTGGATGCCAAATTCCATCGGTCACCTGAAGTCGCTCAGAGCTCCACGCCGATGCGGCGATCTACCGAATAGGGCCCGCCGCCGCGCAGCGCAATGGCGAAGCAAACCAGCCCCCAAAGCAGCGTGTATTCGTAGCCGCGGTTGAGCCAGGAAAATCCGGACTTCCAATAGAGTATGGTGATGACAAGCATTTCCACCGCGGCCGCCGCGGCGAAGAAGCGGGTGAACAGCCCAATGATGAGGGCAATGCCGCCGACGAACTCGATGATCAACGCTGACCAGATCCAGGGAAGGGCAGGATCGAATCCAACCTCGACGAACGCACGGACAAAAGCCGAGGGCCCGCGCGTGACCTTGCCCCAGCCGTGCACCAAAAGATTCCAGCCGACCGCGATGCGCACGATCGGCCAGGCGAGAGGAATGGCAAAGTCGTAGAACGAGTTCAGTCCCGGAAAGATCAGCTTGGTGTCGTGCTTGGGCTCGGGCTCGATGCGCGTCATGTATCGTCCTCCTCGGGCAGCCCGTCAGTTGTTGGCGCGGAAAGCATCCTCCGGAAACGGCATCACGTCCACTGGCCGACCCGTCGCGTAAAACAAGGCCTGCGCCAGCGCGGGAGCAACCGGCGCCAGCACCACTTCCCCGAAGCCCTGTGGGGGACGGTCGCTGGGGAGCACGATTGGCACGATCTCCGGCATTTCATCGATGCGCAGAAGTGGATAATCGGAGAAGTTGCCTGCTCCGCGCCGCCGTTTGAGAACGTGATCCTACTCTTGAGCGTGTTGGTCAACGCGAATCCGATCCCACCTTCGATCTGCGCTTTGAGCGTGTTCGGGTTGACCACGAGACCGGGATCGACGGCGCAGAGCACGCGCTTGACGACGAAGCGACCCGCCACGCGCGCGAGCTCCACCACCTCCGCGACGTAGGTTTTGAAGCGCCCGCCGCGGCCGACGTAGCAGTTATAGGCAATGCCGCCAAAAGTATTCTGGGTCCTGCCCTAGTCGGAGGCTCGCGCGGCCGCATCGAGCACGCGCAGCGCCAGCGGATCATGCGACAGCAAATTGCGCCGATAGTGATACTGATCGATGCGGGCGCGATGGGCGAGCTCGGTGATGAAGCTCTCCCAAAAGAACACCCGCCGCGGTCGAGCCGACGGAGCGCATGAAATAGACCGGGATCGGCAGCGGTGTATCGACGGTCTCCACCAGAAAATGCGGCAGCCGATAGCTCTGATTGTAGATGCCATCGACCATGCTCTCGTCCCAGGCGCCTTCCGGTGTCTGATCGAGCCAGCTCTTGCGCACGGCGCCGAACAGCGACTGCCCGGCGACGCGTGCTGCACGGCGAGCGGGTAGCCGCGCTCGTCGAGGACGGCGCGAAAACGGCCACCCGCGTTCGGCCGGAAGACGTCATGCTGCATGTCTTCCTCGCGCGAGCGAATGAGCTTAACCGGATGCCCTACCGCCTTCGAGGCTTGCACTGCTTGCAGCACATAGTCCGGTACGATCTTGCGGCCGGAGCTCCCACCCAGGAAGGTGACATTGACCTTCACATCGTCAGGGGCACAGCCGACGGCCTGCGCCACCGCTTCCTGGCACGCCGTCACCGATTGGATCTATCCCCAGACCTTGACCGCACCATCCGTGTAGCTCGCGGTAGCGTTGACCGGCTCGAGCGGTGCATGGGCGATGTGCGGCAGCACGAAGTGCCGCTCGACGACCGCAGCTGCTCGCTCTTTGAGGATTTCTCGCGGCTGTCCTCGCACCAGCGCAGTGACGCCGTGCTCGGCCTCCAAGGCTGCGGCCAGCATGGCATCGATCTTGGCGGTAGAGAGGTCGCCGGCGGTGCCGGGGTCGAATGTCACATCGAGCGCATCAAGCGCGCGCTTGGCTTGCCAGAACTGGTCGGCAACGACGCAGACTGCGTTGTGACGCGGCAGATGGGGCAGCTGCGGATGCTGGGTGCCTGGGTCTTCATTGGCGATGGCGAGGGTGGCGATCTTCACCACCGCGCGCACGCCCGGCATTTTGCGAATATCGGCCTCGTTCTTGATTGCGATCAGCTCTCCGGTAAATGAGTGCGCGGTCTTGATGGCGGCGTTGAGCATGCCGGGGACGACGATGTCGATGCCGAAGATAGCGCTGCCATTGCACTTTGCCGGCGTGTCCAAACGCGCGAGCGGCTTGCCGATGAGCCGGAACCGACTGCTTTCCTTGAGCGGGGGCGTGGCACTGAGGGGGAGCTGGGCGGCGGCGGAGGCAAGCTCGCCATACGAGAGGCTTTCTCCTCGCGCATTAATCATGAAACCGTTTTCGGTGCGGCACTGCGCGACGTCGATGTTCCAGCTCTGCGCCGCCGCGCGGGTCAGGACGTCACGGGCAGCGGCGCCGGCGGCACGCAGGCGCTCATAGAGCGCCATCATTGACATTGAGGCGCCTTCTTTCTGGGCCGGCGGCTCCTGCCGGAAGGCGATTTTGTAGGCCGCTTTGCCAGTCGCGAACCCACGCTGCCAATCGGCATCGAGCTCATCGGCGAGAATTTGAGGCAGCGCGGTATACGACCCCTGTCCCACTTCCGGCTGTGATGGCGCGAGTGTGACCTCCCCGTTCGAGGCGATAGCGATCCAATCGGTGATCTCGCTTTCCCCAGCGTGGCTTTCCCGCATGCCGATGGGAACAATGAGAGATGCGGTCTTGACCGCGGCTCCCGCGAGGAGGAAGCGCCGCGACACGGGCGTCATCGGGTGTTGCACGGCATGGGCTCGGTGTTGGGTCGGGTAATGGTTTCCGAGGTTGGAGTCCCAATTGTTGTAGCAGAAGTTAAAGGGGCGCATCGCCACGCTGGCACAGCTCATGCGATCTGCCCAGAACTTCGCTTGTCCACAAGGCTGCGGCAGCACTATCGTGAGCCATGACCAATTTTGCTCCTGCCGCATCGGCCCATGTCCCGACCGCGGGCACTCCGGTGCAACGCGGCGAAAGCCGGTGGCGCGTCATGGGGCGCACGGCCTTGCCGTTCCTCGTGGTGGCGCTCGCGTGGGAAGCGACGGCCCATGCCGGCATCTTTCCGCGCAAGCTGTTTCCGCCGCTGGAAGACGTTGCTGGCGCTTTGCTCCGCCTTACTGCTACCGGGGTCCTGCCGCACCACGTGCTCGACACGTTCGTCCGGCTGCTTGCCGGCTTCGCGCTCGCCGCGGCGGCCGGTGTGGCGATCGGTTTCGCGATGGGCCGCTCGCGCCGGGCCGAAGACGTGGTGCTTCCGCTGATCAGTATCGGCGCGCCGATCCCAGGCCTCGCCTATGCGCCGCTGTTCCTGCTGTGGTTCGGCCTCGGCAACGTCACTGCCGTGCTGCTCGTGGCCGTCGTCTCCGCCTTCCCGATCGTCTTCAACACCTGGGCAGGTGTGAAGGCGGTCAAGGAAATCTGGCTACGCTCGGCTCAGGCGATGGGCGCAGATGACCGGCGGCTCTTGCACCACGTGATCCTGCCCGGCGCACTGCCCTATATGCTGACCGGATTGCGGCTGGGTTTGGCGCAGGCTTGGCGCATCCTGGTCGGCGTGGAAATGCTCGCCGCCGTGCCGTGGGGGCTCGGCTGGATGATTTTCGGCGCGCGTGAGTTTTTGAACACCGATGTGATGCTCGCCGGCGTCGCGGTCATCGGTGCGATGGGGCTTGCACTGGAGAAACTCGTCTTCCAACGGCTCGAGCGCTACACCGTCGTTCGCTGGGGAATGATGTCGTGAGCGCCGCCATGAAAGCCACGATGGAGCGCGCGACCTCGGCATACCGGGCAGGCGTCACGCTGCTGCTGGCGGCCGCCTGCTATGAGGCGGTTGCGCGCAGCGGCGTCTTTCCGGCGGCGCTGCTGCCAACGCTGCCGAAGATCGCCAGCACGCTGTGGGCACTGCTCCTCGACGGCACCATGCTGGAGCACGCCGGCTTCACGATGTATCGCGTGCTTTTCGGGCTCGCGCTCGCGGTCGGCGTTGCGTTGCCGCTCGGCATCCTGATGGGTCGTTTCCGGGCGGTGGAAAACTTCTGTCTTCCGCTCGCCAGCGCGCTGATGCCAATTCCGTCGCTTGCCTGGGTACCGGTATTCCTTCTCTGGTTCGGGCTTGGCAACATGGTCGCGATCCTCATCGTGTTCTATGCCGCGCTTTTTCCGATGCTACTCAACACCTGGTCCGGGGTCCGCGCCGTCAATCCGCTGTGGCTGCGCGCAGCCGGCGCCATGGGCGCCAACGAGCGGGCGCTGTTCTGGAAGGTCATCATCCCCGGCGCATCGCCGTTCATCATCACCGGGTTCCGACAAGCATTCCTGCGGGCGTGGATCGCGGTGGTGGGCGCCGAGATGCTCGCCGCCTCGGACTGGGGACTGGGTTGGGTTATTTTCGACGCCAAGGAATTTTTGAACGCCGACATCATGCTTGCCGCCCTTGCCGTCATCGGCGCCATCGGCTTCGTATTCGAGCGGCTCGTCTTTGGCTCGCTCGAACGCGCCACCGTCATGCGCTGGGGCATGGTGCGCACGGCGAAGGGGTAGCAAGGTGTCGTCTGCGCGCAAGCGGATGACAGCAAAAGCAATAGGATGAAGGGCTTCTTTGTCCTGCTTATCGCCACCGCCCTGCTCGCGAGCGCGTCCTCGAGGGCCGGCGCGCAGGATTATCCAACGCGGCAGGTAACGATCATCGTGCCGTTCGCCCCCGGTGGCTCCGCCGATATCGTCGCCCGCATGTACGCGCAAAAGTTGTCAGACCGATTGGGCAAGCCAGTCGTGGTCGAGAACCGGGCTGGCGCCGGGACGGCAATCGGCGCGGCAGCGGCAGCACGAGCTGCGCCCGACGGATATACGCTCTTGCTGGGCGGAAGTTCGGCACTCGCCTACAATGTGACGCTGCACAAGGCGCTACCATACGATCCAGTCAAAGACTTCGTGCCGCTCGCGCATGTGAGCTCCATTCCCTTTGTGCTGGTGGTGCAGCCGAAGCTGCCCGTGCATTCACTGTCCGATCTGATCGCGCTCGCCAAGGACAAACCCGGCCACCTAGCATTCGGAACGTCCGGGACGGGCTCGCCCGCGCATCTGTGCGCCGAATATCTCAGGCTCATGACCGGAAGCGACATCACGTATATTCCCTACAAAGGGAGCGCGCCCGCCCTGACCGATCTCATTGCCGGCGTGGTCCCGACGATGTTCGTCGATCTTCCGCCCGCGCTGCCGCTGATCAGAGAAGGCAAGATCAGGGCGCTCGGCATGTCCCTGATGGCGCCGGTGCCGGCCGTGCCGGACATCCCGCCGCTCGCGCAAATGGGGATTCCCGGCTATGACGCCGGCGGCTGGCACATGTTTGTTGCCCCCGCGAACACGCCCAAGCAAATCGTCAACCGGCTCCATTCCGAGCTGAAAAGCATCACGGCGCTGCCTGAAACACAGCAGCGGTTCAAAACGCTTGGATTAATTCCAATCGACAGTCCGGCAATCGAGGACTTGGCGGTCTATGTAAAATTCGAGATTGACCGGTGGGGCAAGGTGATACGTTCAGCCGGCATTGCGGAATCGGAATAGGGCCTGCTTTCGCAGATAGCACCAGGCATGGACAAGTTTATAGAAAGCGGGTCGGCCACATCAGCGTACGCCACATGTGCGAGGACGGCGTGTTGTCCAAGCCGAGCCCTTCTTTCGGCTGCCTGAAATTGCGCCCGATGATGTCGACGAAATTGTCGAGGTTGACTTTGGCGTCAGGATCGAACGCGTAGACATCGTTCACGCAGATCAGCCGCGCGGTCATGTAATACTTGTGCCCGCGGGCGCGTTTGTATTCGTCCACGATGTAGGGCTCGGGCTTATAGTCCGGCCCGAAATATTTGACGTACATATCCGGGTATTTGTAGTTGACCGACTCGTCAGGGAAGAAGCGCAGCGCCTGGTGCACGCGCACCGCCCAGCTCACCTCCTCGTCGACGTAGGGCTCGATCAGCTGCGCCCCCCAATAGCCGTGATCGCAGCGGATGAATCCGGCAACGCCGACGTCGTGAAGCAGACATGCCAGCACGACCTTCTCTTCGTGCCCGGCCTTGAGCGCGAGCGTCGCGCTTTGCAGGAGGTGATTCATCGACACGAACCGGTGCTTGAAGAAGTCGATCAGCGTCGGCTTCTCCGGCATCTTCGGCAGGCGCGGATCGGCGCCCATCAGGAAATACTTGCCCGGATTGCGCGCCTGCAACTCGGCGCCGCCGACATAATCAAGGCTGCCGTCCGCCATGTTGAACAGCGCCGATTTGGTGGCGATCTTGTCGTTGAGCTCGTTCATCATTCTTTCTTCGAGCTCGTCCGCCTGCTCCGACAATGTCAGCGGCCTCGACGCGGCGTGCGGTCCCATGCGTTTGCTCCTGATAACTCTTACGGCCTTGCGGCGAATTGTCCGATTTGGTCTGCGCCTGTCTACACCCAATTTGATCCGGGCGAAACTCGCCTCTGCGCATCGGCCGCGTCTGGCCACGAATGGGCATACCATCTATGACAGGAGCACGCAGGTCGCGCCGATGCCGCACATCGAAATCTGCAACGTCTCGGTCGTCTACGATACACCCGCTGGGGAGATCCCCGGTGTCGCCGGGGTGAGCTTCAACATCGAGGCCTCGGAATTCCTCTGCATCGTCGGCCCCTCCGGCTGCGGTAAGTCGACGCTGCTCAACGTCATCGCTGGCTTTCTCGCCCCGAGCGTCGGCGAAATTCGCATCGGCGGCAAAGCCGTCAGCGGTCACGGTCCCGATCGGGGCGTAGTGTTCCAGGACTTCGCCCAGCTGTTCCCGTGGCGCACCGCGCTTGGAAACGTGAGCTTCGGGCTGGAGATGAAGGGGATCGGCAAGGACGAGCGCGAGCGGATCGCGCTCGAGCACCTCGAGCTGGTGAAGCTCGAAAAGTTCGTGCACTCGTATCCGCATCATTTGTCCGGCGGAATGCAGCAGCGGGTCGCCATCGCACGGGCGCTTGCGTACAATCCCTCGGTGCTCTTGATGGATGAGCCATTCGCCGCGCTCGACGCGCTGACCCGCGACGACATGCAGCGCTTGCTCGCGGAAGTCTGGCGGGAGACGCGCAAGACCGTGGTCTATGTGACACACAACGTGGCAGAGGCGGTATACCTAGCCGATCGCGTGGTGGTGATGACGCCGCATCCCGGAATGGTGAAGACGGAGCTCCCCATACGGCTGCCCCGCCCGCGCGACGCGCTCAGCGTCGAATTTCTCGACTATCAGAAATCGCTGTTGCGCCATCTCGGCGAAGAAGCAGCCGCCAGCAAATACAAGCCCTGACGACTTCGATCGTGACGCAAAGACGCATCCATAAGCGAGCTCCCACGATGCTCGCAATCGCGAGTCGGCTCGGCTGCGCGCTTCTGCTGCTTGCGCCCACAGGATTAGGCGCGCCGCAGGCCGAGGAGCTTTACCCAGTTCGTCCGATTCGGCTGGTCGTGGGCTTCGGCGCTGGCGGCCCGACCGATATTCCGGCGCGCTTCATTGCCGAAAAGCTGAGCGAGGCATTGGGGCAACGCGTGATTGTGGAAAACAAGCCGGCCGCAGCCGGCATGATCGCGACCAGGGACGCGCTATCGCAACCGCGCGACGGCTATACTTTGTTGCTGTGCACGCATTTCGAGCCGATCAACACGGCACTCTACAGGAACGCGCAATTCAAGCTCAGCGATATCGCCCCGATCTCGCTCATCGCCAAATATTATTACGGGCTCGCGCTCGCCAACAGCGTCCCTGCGGCCGCATGGGACGATTTCCTGCGCTACGCCAAGGCGCATCCCGGCGAAATCAGCTACGCGACAATCGGCGCCGGATCGGCGCAGGAGATTCTCGCGCGACAGCTCGAGAAACTCACCGGTATCACCATGAACCGCGTTCCGTTCCGCGGCGGCGCGCAGGTCGTGCAGGAGCTCGTCGCCGGGCGCGTGCAGTTCTATGTCTCGCCGACGCTGGCAATCGTGCCGCAATACCAAGCTGGGCAGCTCAAAATCCTGGCGGTGTCGGCGCCGGAGCGACTGCCCAATCTAGCCGAGATTCCGACCGTCACCGAACGGGGCATCGATTTCGTGCGCTTCGGCTGGCTCGGTATCTGCGCGGGCGCGGGCACGCCGCGGTCCATCGTCGACCTGCTTCAGCGCCACATCACGGCCATCGTCGGTTCCGGAGACTACCGCAGCATGATCGAGAAGGCAGGCTCGATTGCAGTCTCGTCGACTGCAGACGAACTCGCCCAGTTAATGATACGGACGCTCGAGGACGTGGCGTCGAGCATCCGCGAATTCGGCTTGCAGCAGGAACAATGACACACTCCATTGCAATGTGCGGATAATGCATGGAATCTCGGCTCAGCCCGGAAACCCATCCGCACCTGCAGTCCGAGGCTTTGGGTTTCCGCGTTCGTAAGCACGACCGGATTTGGTGCGGGGCGACAACGATCGCCATCAGGGAGGATAACGATGGGCAATGAGCGGCATGGACTGACGCGGCGGCAATGGCTCGCGGGAGGCGCGCTGGCGCTGGCGGTACCGGCGCGCTCGGCATGGGCGCTGGACGCGATCCGACAGGGCTTCCAAACCAACATCTGGGGCATGCCGACCTATTATCTGCTTAAATCGGGCCTGCTCGAGAAGCACGGTATCAAGTTCGAAGAATTTGCCGTGCCGTCCGGCAATCTCACCATGCAGCAAATGGTGGCGCGCCAGGTGGACCTAGGCACCTATGCCGCGCAATCCTTCATTATCGGCTACGACAAAGGTGGACTCGTCGCGATCGCCCAGATCGAGACCGTAGGCAAGACCGCGCAGGTCGTCACCCGCAAGGACCTCAACGTCAGCAAAGTCAGCGAGCTCAAGGGGCTCAAAGTCGCCAATCAGACCGGCTCCTCCGTCGGCAATATCTTTACCGATGTCATTGCGCCCGCCGCCGGCCTCAAGAAGGGCGATTTCCAGGAAGTGCGCATGGACGTCAACAATATGGTCGCGGCAATGGCTGCCAAGACCGTTGACGCCATGGTCAACGTGGAGCCCTACAGCGCGATCGCGGTTGCCGAGGGCATCGGCACTTCAATCATGGACTTCTCGCAGGTCGACAAAATGCCGGTGTTCATGGCGGCCACGCCAGACTTCCTCGACAAGAGCCCCGACACAGCGGTTGCCTATCTCAAATGCTGGCAGGAGGTGGGGCGCGACTTCAGGGACAATCCGGGGAAGGTCGCCGACGTGATCTACGCCTTCTTCACCTCGAAGGGTTACGCCATGTCGCGCGAGACTTTTGCCAAGGCGCTGGCCAAGGTGGAGGTCAATCCGGGCTTTCCGTCGGACCTGGTGCCAAGTCTGCAGAAAGACGCCGAGGTGCTGCTGCGAGAGAAAAAGATTTCCGCTATTCCGGACTGGAAGAAGGCGCTGCGGCCGGAGCTATGGGCCAAGGCCAGCCGGTGACGTATCCACCAAGCTGCTCAACCAATTCTGCGAGGTAGACGCCGCCTCGCCTGCCGCTTTGAAACGCGCTAAAGGTGCGCGCGATGCCAGCGCATGGAGAGTGGAATGAAAGTCGGACGCAAGAAGGTCGCGAAAAAGACGGCAAAGAGGCGAGCGACGGGGGCGGCGAAGAAAAGGCCGAAAGCCGCGCCGAAGCATGCCGCTTCCGCGAAAACTCCGCTCAGCATCGGTGGCCCAATCACTTGGAACTTCAAACTCATCGCCCATCATCTGCTCGACGGCTTCGGCGGCATGGGCGAAGGCATGTCGATCCAGATCGCACCCGACGGTCGCCGCATCCTCTGGCTCGCGCATGAGAGCGCGCCGAAGAATTTCACCGCGGTCGACGTCTCCGATCCGCGCAAGCCCAAGGTCGTGGCGCAGACGGATCTGCCCCAGTCTCACATGCGCTCGAATTCGCTGGAGACGTGCGGAAATATCATGGCGGTGGCCTACCAGACCCAGAAGAAAGGCCTGCAGCCCGCCGGCATGGAGCTGTTTGACATTTCCGTGCCGGAAAAGCCGAAGTCGATCTCGTTCTTCGACTGCTCAGGCGCGACCTCGCGCGGCGTGCATCAGCTCTGGTTCTGCGACGGCGAATACGTTCACTGCGCGTCTGGCGCGCCCGATTTCACGCCCACGCACCCCAGTGATGACCAATTCTACCGTTGCATCGACGTGCGCAATCCGTCAAAGCCGGTCGAGGTCGGCCGCTGGTGGATGCCGGGCACGCGTCAGGGCGACAACGTTGCGCCGCCGCCGCGTCATCCGTTGGACAAGGGGCACCGCGCCCATAACACCAACGTCTATCCCCAGCGCGGCGACCGTTGCTATCTCGCCTATATCGACGGCGGCATGTTTGTCCTGGACATTTCCGATAAGGCAAACCCGAAACGGATCTCGCAGTGGACCAACTCGCCTCCCTATACCGGATTCATGCATACCGTGATGCCGCTGTTCGATCGCGGGCTCATGGTGGTCACCGACGAATCGACCGAGAACAACGCCAAGGATTGGCCGAAGCTCATCTGGATTCTCGACGCGCGCGAGGAAACCAACTTGGTCCCGATCTCGACCTGCCCTTTGCCCGATCACCAGGCATTTGCCGCCAAGGGGCGCTTCGGCGCGCACAACATCCACGAGAACGTGCCGCGGCCGACCGCCTGGCAATCCGATCAGATCGTGCTCGGCACCTTCTTCAATGGCGGACTGCGCGCCTATGACATTTCCAATCCATATCAGCCGCAGCAGGTTGGGGTGTTCGTGCCGCCGGCGCCGCCGATGGCGCCGACCGGCACCATCCAGCTCAACGATGTCTTGGTCGACGAGCGCGAGATCGTCTATACGGTCGATCGCCACGTCGGCGGCCTTTACGTCCTGGAGATGGATTTTTGAGTGCGGCGTCACGTTAGCGGGCCGCGAGCTCGGTATGCTCCCTCTCCCAGTTCCCGCTGACGCGGGAAAAGGGAGCGCACCGAGACAGCGGCGTCAGTCAGAAATCCATGCTAGATCTTTTTCCCTCCCGTGAGGCAGGCCGCTTCGGGCGCAGGCTCAAGCACGCGCGCGGCGCAAAGCTTCCGGTGATCGTCGTCACCGGCTTCCTCGGCGCCGGCAAGACTACGTTGGTGCGCCGGTTTCTGGCGAGCCCAATGGGCGAAGGCACCGCAGTCGTGATCAACGAGTTCGGCAGCGTCGGCATCGATGATGCACTGATGCGCGCCTCGACGGATGACGTCACGCTGCTCGGCAATGGCTGCCTGTGTTGCAACATGCGCTCCGACCTGCAGAACGCGTTGCGCAATCTCGTCGCCGAGCGCGCGCAGGGGACGGTGCCGCAATTCAAGCGAATATTGATCGAGACGAGCGGGCTCGCCGATCCTGGGCCAATCCTGCAGACCTTCGCCAGCGACCGCGCGCTGGGCAGGGAATTTCACATCGAGGCAGTTCTTGCCGTCATCGAGGCCGTGAGCGGCCTTGAGACGCTGTGCTGGTCGGCGGAAGCCAGAAAACAGATCATCCTCGCGGATCGCCTGGTCGTGTCCAAAACCGATCTCGCCAAACCGCAACTGGTAAAGCGTTTGAAGGCGCGCCTCGCTGCCCTCAATCCGCACGCAGCCGTTCACACTTCAGTCGGAGGCGATCTCGATCCGCGCTATCTGCTCGCGAGCGACATGCGCTTGGAAAAGGCGGCGCCGGGGTTCGTCGCCGAGGCCGAGCACACCGATGGCATTTTAAGCTTCGTTATAACGGAGGACGCGCCGCTGCCCTGGGAGACGTTCGCGCGGGCCATGGAGACGCTCATTTCCTTGCGCGGCGGCGACCTCCTGCGGGTCAAGGGCTTGCTGAACGTCGTGGGCTGTCGCGGGCCCGTGGTGGTGCAGGTGGCGCAGCACCTCGCGCATCCGCCGGTCGAGCTCGCGGCATGGCCCGATCAGGATCGCGCCAGCCGGCTCGTGTTCGTCACTCGCGGCATTCCAGAGCGTCGGGTGCGCGATCTTTTTGCAGCCGTGCGCGCGTTGAGCGGCGCTTCGGAGTGAAGCATTTTCCGGTGACACCGTCACCCCGGCTTCATGATCGTCGTGAGAGTTTGTGCGCGAAGAAGATGAATGGCCGGCTTAAGTCCGGTAACCGAATTATCCGATCACCTGCCGATCAGCCGCATGCCGCGCGAGATGCGGCTCGTGCAAGCGCTCCTCGCGGTCCGCAAGCGTCCGCAGCTCTTGTTCTAGGCGCAGGTGCTGTTCCCGGGATTCGGGTGACCTGCACAAGCCCGCGAGGCGATGGTGTTCGGCGGCCATCGCCCGGTATTCGGTCGCATTGATCATGGTGTCCTCCCCACGCGAGCCCATTCTCCGGCTGCCACCGGAGCAATGGCTTGGGACGCTAGAACGGGTCCCACGGACAAGTTTTGCGATGGAAAGTCCCGAACGCTTTGCGCTGGCGTTTCGAGCGCGCCCAGTCTGCGCCTTCGCTGCGATAAAGTCGAGTCCGTCGTGCGATCGGTTACCGCGCAGCCGCGTCGCGCCGCAGATCCTTGTCGATCGTCAGCGGCGCGTCGTTGCCGAAGCGCACACGATAGACCTGGAAGTTCTCCATCACCCGCTGCACGTAGTTGCGGGTTTCCATGAACGGGATGCGCTCGGCCCAATCGACCGGATCGACCTTCGGGTCGCGCGGATCGCCGTATTTTGCGATCCACTCCTGGACGCGGCCGCGCCCGGCATTGTAGGCGGCAAAAGCCAGGAGTTGGTTACCGCGGTAGTCCTGCAACACGCCAGCGATCTCGGCGGCGCCGACCTGAAGGTTGTACGGCGAGTCCGTCCGCAGGCGCTTGAAGTCGTAAGTGCAGCCGAACCGCTTGCAGGTATCCTTCCCGGCTTCCGGCGTGACCTGCATCAGGCCCATCGCCTGCGCGTGCGACCAGTCGGACGGATCGAACGCGCTCTCTTGGCGAATAATCGCAAACAGCATCGCGTTCTCGATGTCGGGGGCGATCGGCGAATAGCGCGGCACGCCGACGGTCGGAAACGCGTAGTGGTCGAGCGGCAGGCCGCGCGCGAGCGCACCCTTGCCCATGTGCAGCATCCCGCGTGCGTCCTCATACTGCTCGGCCAATTCGCCGAGCGCTGAGAGCGTACCCGCGTCATTGACAGATTCGCCGATGCTCGCCATCAGCGTGATGGCCAGCTGCCGTTCGTTGAGCGCGTAAAGGATCTCGAGCGCGCGGACGAGCTCGAGCCGTTGTGCCTCGGCCTCCTTGTCCGGCTTGGCCGGCGGCGGCGCCAGCGCGAGCGCCGGGAGTCCCAGCCGCGCGCGGGCGAGTTGCCCGTAATAGGCGGCCGAACCGCGCGCCGCCGTTTCGTACTCGGCGCGCGCCTGTTCGGGCTGATGCAAAGCTTCCGCCACGCGGCCGAGCCAATAGTGGGAGCGTGCGTACGAGGTCGGATGGCGGGTCACATCCTGGATGCGCTTGAAATGGGTTGCCGCGGTTTGCGGGTCATCGAGAAATCGCAGTGCGATCCAGCCCGCCATGAAATGGCGTTCGATACGCGAGTTTTCCTTGGTCGGCTCGGCCCCCTCCGCCACCACCCGATAGGCCGAGCGGGCGTTGTCCAGATCGAGCAGCTTGCGCGCCATGATGCGGCGCTCGACCCACCACTCCTCGCCATCATGGATCTCGTCAAGGTCGCATGGCGCGGACAGCAGCACCTGCGCCGCCTCGGCAATCTTGTTCTCATGGCGCAGAACATACGTCTTCGCCAAAAGATAATCGGGATCGTGGCGCGCGTCCGCCGGCACGGCGTCGAGCAATTTCTTGACGTCAGCGCCCTTGCGGTTGATCGCGATGCGCGCCTGCGCGATTGCAAGGTCGGCGGCACCCAACCGACGCGCCACCCGCAGCGCTGCCTCGTTATCCGATGCGATCACTCTCTTTTCCATGCGCGCTTTGTGATCCGCGCGGCTCAAGAATTCGGAATAGCGCTCAAGCGCCTGCTTCTCGACCTCGGCGGAGAGCGAGTGGTCGCGCCATGCCTCGCGTATGAGCGGCTTGGCGGCTTCGCTGTCGCCCTGCGCGATGAGCGCGCGCGCCAGCACCAGGCGACCGGTGCCCGACTGCGGCGGCGAGTCTTTGAAGAAACTTAAGACTTGTGCCGGCTTGGGATTCTCAACCCACAGCATCCCCTCGGCGCGCTTGCGGAACATGCCGAGGTTCGGCCAGTTCGGATTGGCGGCGATGAAGCCGAGAAAACGCCTGCTGTCGGCGCCGTTGTGGTCGCTCCGCAAAACGATCCATTCAACGAGCTTGCGCGCCACCGGATCCGAGATGGTCCCCGCCACCTCGGTCGCCTTGCTGGCGCCGCCATGGCGTAGCGCCTCGATGGCGCTCTTGACCAGCGCGATGTCGGCGGCCGCCGTCTGCGGCGGTGGCCCGTGCGCCAGCGGGATCTGCGGCACCGCGGATTTCTCAGGTGCCGCCTTGTCCTTGGACTTGCCCGCGACTTTTTTACCGCTGGCCTTGGTGGCTTTGCCCGAGGCTTTGGCCGCCGTATGCGCCCCTTTGGCGCCGCGCGCGGCGGCTGGCTCGACGGCAAGGGTGATTGCGAGCGCACTCGCGCAAGCGAGTGCAGCAACGAGTGCTGACCGATATCGCGTTTTCAAGTTTGCTTGTCCCAGATCCCCGGCGAATTGCTTCGCCCCCAATTCCAACTCAAATACCCGCCCACTCGAATTCACCAATGTTAATGCAGCAATATTTGGGCGGAAAAGCGTCGCGATTGTCGCCAAGGCGCGTCGAGCGACATGCGTGAAAAAGCATCGGCCCTCGCCTGGATGAGCGAAGCGAATCCGATGTGCTTTGTCTTGCCGTTGGTGTGGATATTGCCCGCGGGATCGGGTTCCAATTACGATGGGCATCAGGTGGTAGGAGAAATCTCTGCTTTCTGAAGGAAGCATTGCAACGGAGACTGACATGACCGCGAACGTCACCCAGGAACTGGCCGGCTTTGCGGCATCGTTGCGATACGAGAATATTCCGGAGCGCGTGCGCGAGCATTGCAAGAACCTGCTGCTCGATACGCTGGCCTGTGCGGTCGCCGGGCACCGGGGGGAGGAGACGCCGCAGGTCGCTGCGCTTGCATCCGCGCTCGGGCAGTCGAGTGAGAGTAGCGTCATCGGCGGCAGGGCGGCCTCGCTCGCCGGCGCGACCCTTCTAAACGGCTACCTGGTCACCGCGGTGACGATGTGCGACGTGCATCGGCCGACGCTGACTCACGTGACGCCGGAAGTCATGCCGCCCGCCTTGGCGATTGGCGAGCGCGACGGCGTATCGGGTCGCGACCTCCTCGTAGCCGTTGCCGCTGGATGCGAAGTGACCACGCGGATCGGGACCGGACTCGACTACCGCGCCTTCCGCGCCAAAGGCTGGCATGGCCCGGGCGTGCTCGGCCCGTTCGGTGCCGCGGCGGCGGTCGGCCGGCTGCGGCGCATCGATACCGATACCATGGCGAAAGCGTTCGGTCTGGCCGGCAGCCAGGCCGCCGGCACCTTTGCGGCGTGGGGAACGCCGACGGTCAAGTTCCACCAGTGCCGCGGTGCGCTCTCAGGCTTGTTGGCGGCGCTGCTGGCCGAGCAGAACTTTCTGGCCACTCGCGAATTTCTCACCGCCACGGATGGCGGCCTTTACAACGTTTACGCGAATGGCGGCCGCCCGGAGGCGGTCACGGCCGAGCTCGGACGGCAATGGGAGCTCGAGCAGATCGCGTTACGCCTTTGGCCATCGGCCTCCTCGATCCAGGGCATGAATACCGCGATCTTCGATCTCATCGAAAGGCACAAAGTCGATCCCGCCAAGGTGAAAAAAGTTCGCGTGGCTTTGAGCCGGCCGGCCTTTGATCTCCACGGTAAGCTCGCGCAGTACAAAGGCAAGTTCGACGCCTTGATTTCCGGTCATTACACCGCGGCGGTGATCTTGCACGATCAGGAACTCACGCTCGCCCAATTCGAGCCCGCGCGCTACGACGACCCGAACATGCGGCGCGCGGCGGCCGAGCAGATCGAGATACGTGCCGATCCGGCGCTGGGCGAGGTACAAGCGGTAGTCGAGATCGACATCGACGGGGCAACCTTCAAGGCTCGTTGCGATCATCCACGCGGATCACCCGAGAACCCGCTGTCCCGCGCGCAGATCGAGGACAAGTTTCGCACCTATGCGGATGGCGTGCTGAGCCTCGCCGCGATCGCTGGCACGATCGATGCGGTTAACAATCTGGAAAAGCTCGGCTCCGTGCGAAAACTGATGGAGATGCTTCGCGCCGCGCCCCCCCGGTCGCAAAGCGAGCGCGGAACGGTCGCGGCAGCCCATGCCTAACGGAGGGTGGGGTCCGCCCCGGCAGCGCCGCTATGGCCGGCGGTCGTCGTCGGCCGCGTTCTTCTGCGAGAACTTCGCGGGCACCGTGTCCGTATCCGTCGGCGCACCTGGAACGGCCAGGGCGCCATTGACAAATGCGGCATTCGGCTGCGGCTGTGTTTCGGCGGCATGGGAACTCGGCTCCTCTTTGCCCATCTTGCCGGCAGGGGTGTGCTGCCAATTCTCCTGCTGCAACCGCTGCTGCCCGTCGGACTCCGGAGGCCGCTGCTGGGCGACGGCAAAGCCGACGCTGCCGAGAAGGACCAGAGCGAGCGCGCTGGTCCGATAAAAATTGTGTTGCATGTTTGTGCCTCCTTGCGTTCTTGCGTTCGGCTCGCGGCCGTTCCCTGCGCAAACGAGTGCCTTCCCCCGCGCGATCGCGCGCGGCACCCGTGATCAGTACGCGGACAAAACCGCCGAAACCGCGTTTGGTTTCGCGCCGGGCGTCCGTGGCGCTAATCGGTGACCTCGGCCACCACCTTCCCGGTTGCCGGATCGACCAGCAGCAGGCGATTGTTGATCACCATGTACCGATACGGCCGCACGGACGGCACGGTGGCGACGACCGCCTGCGGCATTGGCGCGAGCGCGTAAGCATCCGCGACTCGGGAGCCGACAGCGTAGGCATAGGCAGAGCCGGGGGGCGCGACGCGCTCGCGCACGACAGGTGCCGGCGCGACCGGCTCGGTCACAATGTGCTCCCGGACAATCGGTCCACGCCCGCGCCCTTGCGGTATGATGGTGCGATAGATCGTCGTGCGTTGGGCGGGTGTGAGCGCAAGCGGCGCCGCTGTGACCGCTGGCGCATAAGCGCGCGACTCGTAGGTCGGCGGCTCGTAGGGCCTCGGCTCGTAATAGGAGCGCGGCTCGTACACTGGCGCCCGCGGAACGTCAGCCTCATAGATCCAAGTCTGCGCGCTCGCCGGCATCGCCATAGCAACGAAGGCGAGCGCGAGCCATGCGGGGCGAACAAACGATGGCATGGAACCTCCTGTGCCTCGATTGAAGACCGCTGGTTAACGCCGCAACGGGCGGCAACGTTCCTGTAGGCGCAGCTTGGCGGCGAGGTCGAAAGCTATCGCGTACGTGCTTTCGGTCCGTGCGCATGATGTTACCTGGACACCACAGCCCGCGGATTTTCCCGCTCCGGCGCGCGCAAGATGCATTTTCGGCTGGGCTGTTTCGCTCTCCGTCCTCTAGGATTCGCAGGCCGGAGGGGAAATACGATGATTCTCGCACCGCTTGCCGCGGCAGCATTCCTCGCGACTGTCGCGACGGCCGCTCATGCCAACCCGACGCTCGTGCCCGCCCTGTCCATGCAACAAAGGAGCGCGGCCATGCAGCCACTCATGCGTTCCGCAACCGAATGTATCGCGAGCACCGTCAGCGCTGACCCGCGGTTCGGCAAGCCCAATGCCGATCTCGGCGATCTTATCGTCGATTCGATGCCGCACTGCGCAACTCAGGTGCGCATGATGATCGAAGCCTACGACCGTTATTTCGGCGGCGGCGAAGGGGAAGCTTTCTTCATGTGCCCCTATCTCGACCTGCTCCCGGGCGCAGTCAGCAAATGGGTCAGAGACTCCGTGCGCTGACCGGCGGACGCACCCAGAACAGCCTCACCGCAAGCGCGGTGCTAGCGCAGGTTTGAGCACGAGCGAAAGCGGCAGTGTGAGCAGCACGATCGCGGCGACGACGACCAAAGTCGTCGGTACGCCCAGCATATCGCCAAGCACACCATACATCGCGGGCGCGGGCGCGCCCGCGCCGATCGTGCCCGTATAGAACACGCTAAACGCGCGTCCCCGGCGCTCAGGCCTAACTAGATCGGGAACCGAGCCGTAGAGAACCGACGACGTGCCATTGAGGGCAATGCCGATGATCGGCAGCAGCAGGAGCGCGGCATCGAGCCCAAGCGGCAGCAGGGCCGCGATTTTCCCAGCTGTCAGTCCCTCCGTGAGCCACACGGTCGCGATGGCTCCGATGCGTGCACCGATGAAGGCGCACACGAGCTTACCGGCTGCGCCGCCGGCAAAAACGAGCGTCAGCGCAAGCCCGATGGTCGGTAGCGTCGCGCCTTTGGCCGTGAGCAGGAACGGCAGGAACAGCAGGAAGCCCATACGGGTCGCGCTGTCGAGCATGCCGATCGAGAGCAGCACCGGAAACGCGAAGCGGTACCGGGCGCCGGCTGTCCTGCCTGTCGCGTGCTCCTGCGCCCCGTGCGCTGTAGTATCGGCACCGTAGCGCGGAGTGAGCGCAAAGATCGCGGCCGCTGCAGCCACACCGAGAGCGCCGAGGAGAGCAAGCGCCGGGCGCCACGACATCACGACCAGCAAAAGTGAGGCGGCCGCGGGCACCGTCATCTTGCCGATATCGCCCGCAAAATTGTAGGTGCCGAGCGCCTTCATCGAGCGCGATCCGGCGAACGCGCGCGCCATCAGTGAGGAGCCAAGCGGATGTTGGACGCTCGCACCGAGACCGCCAACGAATAAGGCCATGACGAGGAGACCGAAGCCCGCGCTGGCGCCGGCCAGGCAATAGCCCGCGCCGGCGAGTGCCGTGCCGAGCGCCAGCATCGGCGCGGTGCCGACACGCTCCGCAATCAGCCCGGAGGGAATTTGGAATCCCGCCATGGTGCCGGAGAATAGCCCGCGCAGCAGCCCGAGCTCTGCGTAGCCCAGCCCGAACTCCTTCTGCCAAATCGGCAGCATGACGTAGATCAGATCGGTGTAGCCGTCGTGCAGTGCATGCGCACCGCAGGCGACTCCGGCGGCGCGGCACTCCTCACGCTTGGCCGCAGACGCGTGCTGCTCGCGCAACGGCCCGCTGGCGACGCTCATGATCCGTGCGGCCCCCGCTCGCGAGACTCGACCAGAACACTGCTGATGAACGACATCACGGGCTCGCCGCGTTGGTTCACGCCGGTGTTGCGGATGGAAATCACGCCCCAACCGGGCCGGCTGCTCAAAGTCCGCGTCTCCACCACTTCGGTCGCATACGAGATGGTATCGCCGACATAGACCGGCTTGAGCCACTTGAGATCACGAAATCCAGGGGAAGGCCCGAGCTGGGCGACGGCTTCGCCCCGTGCGCGGCGCTCCTCATCCTCGCGTCGGCGGAAGTCGATCAGCAGCCGCATCCAAACACAGGCCGTGTGCCAACCTGAGGCGCAGAGCCGCCCAAAGTGCGAGCGCGCCGCAGCGGCTTCGTCGAGGTGGAACGGCTGTGGATCGAACCGCGCCGCGAAGCCCTTGATGTCTTCGGCAGTGAAAGTGTGGCGCCCGATATCGCTGATCTCACCAACGCCGATATCCTCGAAGTACTTCATCGCTCATTCGCCGCCTTCAGCTGCTTTCTCTTGCGCTGAATTCGCCAGCGCGCCGCCCGAACATCGGATTCACGATGAGCGTCATCACCGGCTGGTCGGCGGCATTGACGAGTTCGAACCTGAATTTGACGAACCCCACATCCGGCCGGCTACGCGAGGCACGTGTCTCGAGCACGGTCGCGCGAGCTTTGATTCGCTCGCCGGGGCGTATCGGCGCGAGCCAGTTCACTTCCTCCACGCCCGGCGCCCCCATGAAGCTTGCGTCGCCGATGAAGTCGTCGCTTAGCATACGCATCAGGATGCAGCAGCTATGCCAGCCCGACGCGATGAGCCCCCCGAAGATATTCGCGCGCGCGGCCGCTTCGTCGAGATGCATCGGCTGTGGATCATATTCGGCGGCAAACGCAATGATTTCGGAGCGCGTGATCAGCCGCGATCCACACTCGGTCACTTGGCCGGGGGTGAAATCTTCCCAATGTAGACGGGGCACGGCGATCCTATGGCTTGCGTTCGGCGTTCCCTAGACGGCGCCCCCCACGAGGTCAACGGGGCAGCATCCAGTGGTTAGGATTCGCGCGCGGCCCCGTGGCGCCGATTTAGCCGAAATTAACCACGCAGGCTCGAGGGTGATCGTATGGCCATCGGCATGCCGCAGTGCATTGTTCGCATGGGCGATTGGCGAGGGCCGAACGAGCGGCGGCGCGGCTTGCAAGCGGCCGCGAAGCACGGCATCGGTTGCGCGAGCTTCTCAACTGGCGGCGCCACTGCCTCAGGAGGACGACCCATGTTCGATTTTCGCGACCTGTTCCAATGGGAACGATTCATTACCCCCTCGATCATCAAGCTTTTTTACTGGCTCGCGGTTGGCATTTCGGCTCTCTTCGGTCTCTCCGGCATCGTATCCGGCCTTACCCTGATGGCGCTTAGTCCGCTCGCCGGCGTCTTCTGGATTCTCGCCAGTCTCATCGGGGTGGTGATCGGCGTGATCTTCGCGCGCATCATCGCCGAGTTCGTGCTGATCATGTTCCGTATCAACGAACACCTGGGCGCGATCCGCCAGCGCGGGCAACAGATGTGACGCTCCGATTCAAGTCGCGAATCTGAAGTGCATGACGTCGCCGTCGGCGACGTCATAGGATTTGCCCTCGAGCCGCATCTTGCCTGCCTGTTGCGCGCCCGCTTCACCGCCGAGCGTGACATAATCGTCGTAGGCGATGGTCTCGGCACGGATGAAGCCGCGCTCGAAGTCGGAGTGAATGACGCCAGCCGCCTGCGGCGCTTTCGTGCCACGCGTCACGGTCCAGGCTGCCGCCTCCTTCGGACCGGCAGTGAAATAGGTGATCAGATTGAGGAGCGCATAACCGGCGCGGATCAACCGGTCGAGGCCCGGCTCCTCGAGGCCGATCGCAGCCAGGTATTGAGCACGCTCGTGCGCCGGCAGTACGGCGATTTCCGCCTCGATTTTCGCCGAGATCACCACACAAGCCGCGCCTTCCTCCCGCGCGCGCTCCTCGACCCGGTTCGAAAAGTCGTTGCCGGTCGCGGCGGCGACCTCGTCGACGTTGCACACGTAAAGCACCGGAATGGCGGTCAGCAGACCCAGCATGCGAAAGGTCTTCTCCTGTTCCGGCTCTCGCTCCACCAACCGCGTCGGCTTGCCCTCACCCAAGAGCGCGAGGGCGCTGTTGACAAGATCGAGCGTCTCCTTGGCCTCGACGGCGTCCTTGTCGGTTCCCTTTGCTTTCTTGGCGAGGCTCTCGACACGCCGCTCCAGGCTGTCGAGGTCCGCGAGCATCAACTCGGTCTCGATCGTTTCGATGTCGGCGATCGGGTCGATGGCCCCCGCGACATGCGCAAGGCCAGGATCGACGAAGCAGCGAACCACGTGCGCGATGGCATCGACTTCGCGCACATGCGCGAGAAATTGGTTGCCGAGACCTTGGCCCTTGGAGGCGCCGCGCACGAGGCCCGCGATATCGACGAAGGTGAGCCGCGTCGGCTTGATTTTGGCGGACTTGGCGAGCTTTGCGACCACGTCGAGGCGCGGATCGGGCACCATGACCTCGCCCACGTTAGGCTCGATGGTGCTGAACGGATAATTCGAGGCCTGCGCCGCCGCCGTCGCCGTCAGCGCATTGAACAGCGTCGACTTACCGACGTTGGAAAGGCCGAGAATGCCGCATTTGAAGCCCATGATATTCTCTGATCGATCTAGGCGCGCATGTCAGTCGTCGGGCTGCTCGAGCTCGTTAGCCGCCAAAAATCCTTTGGCCTGCATGCCCAGATGCACCTTGTTCTGGAAGGTCGCGTCCTGGCCTTTCGCCAACAGCTCGGCGTTGTCCGCGATGATGGCGCAGAGGGCCTCCACCCAAGGACGCTCGTCTTTGCCAAAGTCGCTGAGCACGTAACCTTCGACCAGACTCTTCACGCCCGGATGCCCAACGCCGATGCGCACGCGCCGATAGTCGTTTCCGATGTGAGCCGAGATCGACCGCAGCCCGTTATGGCCGGCAACGCCACCGCTGCTCTTAACCCGCACCTTGCCGGGCGCCAGGTCGATCTCGTCATGGAACACCACAATGTCCGAGCGGCCAAGCTTGTAAAAATGCGCGGCTTCGGCGACCGCGCGGCCGGACTCGTTCATGTATGTGCCGGGCAGCAGCAGGAGCGCGCGCTGGCCACCCAGCGGTCCTTCCGCCGATACACCCTGAAAGCGCCGCCGCCAGGGACCAATGCCGTTGCGCTTGGCGATCGCGTCGAGCGCCATGAAACCAATATTGTGTCGATTGCCGGCGTACTGCGAACCGGGATTACCGAGCCCGACGAGGAGCAGCATGAAATCCTGTCCATGCGGTCATGCCCGCGCCAGTGGGCATCCGGGAATCTCGGACGAAACCGACGCAGCGGGCGCTTTCGCGCATCGTGCACGATTTCCGGACTGCCCGCGTGCCCGATGACGGGAAGTGTCCTTATTTCTTCTCTGCGGCCGCAGGCTTCTTCTCTGCCGCCGGCGCGGCGGCAGCGGCAGCAGGGGCGCCGGGGGCAGCCGGAGCCCCGGCGGCCGGAGCGGCACCAGGTGCTGCGCCCGGAGCCGCGCCTTCGGGAGCAATCCCGGCCTCCGCGGCTGCGGCCGCGGCTGCTGCAGCGGCGGCGGCAGCTTCGGCCGCGGCCTTCATCTCTTCCGCGTAGCCTGACGGCGGCACGATGGTGACCAAGGTGTCATCGAGCCTGCTGACGACGCGCACGTTCGGCGGCAACGGGACTTCGTTCAGGTGCTTCGAATAATTGATCTCTAGCCCGGAAATGTCGACGTCGATAGCCTCTGGAATTTGCTCGGGCGAGCACACCACTTCCACCGCGTGGGTGACAATATTGACGGTGCCGCCGCGTTTGACACCCGGCGCCTGATCGGCATTGACGACGTGCACCGGAATACGCACTCGGATTTGCGCGCCCTCGCCCAGCCGCAGAAAGTCGACGTGCACCGGCAGGTCCTTCACCGGATCGAGCTGAAAGTCGCGGGGGATGACACGTTGCGTGGTGCCGTCGATCTCGAGGTCGTAGATGGTTGTGAGAAAACGGCCGGCATAGATGCGCTGCTTCAGATCGGCGTGATCCACGGATACGCTGAGCGGCGGTTTGCCGTCGCCATAGACCACGCCCGGCACGCGGCCCGCGCGACGCTCGGCGCGGGCGGCCCCCTTGCCGGCCCGCGAACGCGACACCGCCTTCATCTGCTTGACGTTCGCCATGGTGCAAATCCTCTTGCAACAAAAGGCCGCCGAGACGCTGCGGCCCATTCCGCTCCCAGCTCGCTCCTAGGGTTCTGGGCCGCGATAATGCGCGGCCGCAGCACCACGCCAGCGGTTCGGCGCGCTTATAGCGAGCGAGCCCGGGAAAGACAAGAAATGCGCGACGGCCGCGTTGCACAGAAAACGACGACAATCCAATCGCTTATCAGATGCCGGATCCAAGCTTGGCCTCGAGCGCGGCAATGCGCGCCTTCAAGGTCTCGTTTTCTTCGCGCGCGGTGCGCGCCATTTCCTTGACCGCCTCGAATTCCTCACGCTTGACCACGTCGAGGTCGCGCAGGACGCGGTCGGCTTGGTTGCGGAACATCGTGTCGAACTCGCGCCGCACGCCGGACGCGACGCCCGCCGCGTCGTTCATGAGCCTTGCCATTTCGTCGAAGAAACGGTTGGTGGTCTGGGTCATCGCTTGTCTCGGGTTCGAATTGAATCGCCTCACAACAATGGGCACGGTTTGCTTGGCCCGCAAGGGCTCGCGCCATGCGCCTCTTATATCATGCAAGGGCGCGGCGCTCAGTGTCGCCTGGGCCGCTCGAACTGGGCGAAGACCTTACAGCGTTCGATATTGGCAGCACCGTCAGCGGGCGCCGGCCGCAGCACTGAGGAACAGTGGTACGTCGACTTCCGCATTGCGCCCACACAGCGGCTTGACTTCGTTGGCTCGCTGCCCGCATCACCCGGGGTTGCGCGAGTCGCCCGATGTCGCTTTATGCCCTTCCCTTCCCCGCGATCGACCCCGTGCTCGTCAGCTTCGGGCCGATCGCCATCCGCTGGTATGCGCTCGCTTACATCGTCGGCATACTCTTGGGCTGGTTCTATGCGCGCGCGATCATCGGGCGCGGGCAGCTCTGGCCGTCGCCCGTGCCCATCACCGTCAGCGATTATGACGATTTCGTGCTGTGGGTGACGCTCGGCATTATCCTAGGCGGGCGCATCGGCTACGTGCTGTTCTACAATCCCAGCTATTTCGCCACACACCCACTGGAGAGCTTCCAACTCTGGAAGGGCGGCATGTCGTTTCACGGCGGATTTCTCGGTTGCGTGCTCGCCGTCGCGTTATTTGCGCGCTATCGCGGCCTATCCATACTCTCGCTCGGGGACATCACCTGTGCGGTAGGCACGATCGGGATCTTTCTCGGGCGCATTGCCAATTTCATCAATGGGGAGCTATGGGGCCGGCCCAGCGACGTGCCGTGGGCGATGGTGTTTCCGACCGGCGGGCCTTTGCCGCGCCATCCGAGTCAACTATACGAGGCCGCGCTCGAAGGTCTGCTACTGTTCGCGCTGCTCACGGCTCTCATTCGCGCTGGCGCCCTCAAGAGACCAGGCTTCATCCTCGGCGCTTTTACCTTCGGCTACGCGCTCGCTCGCTCGATTTGCGAGCAGTTTCGCGAGCCGGATCCCCAGCTCGGATTCCTGTGGGGCGGCTTGACCATGGGCACGCTTCTGTCGCTCCCGTTGATGCTTGCCGGCATCGCGCTCATGGCAGCAGCTTTGCGCAGGCAGGCGGTGCGCCGGACATGATGGACACTGCCACGCTCGAAATGGAGATTCGGCGGCGTATTGCGGTCGGCGGCCCGATGCCTGTGGCGCAATACATGGAGTTTTGCCTTACCGATCCGGAGCGTGGTTACTACGCGACGCGCGACGCGTTTGGGGCGGCGGGCGACTTTACGACGGCGCCCGAGATCAGTCAGATGTTCGGCGAGCTGATCGGCCTGTGGGCGGCCGCGACCTGGCGGGCGATGGGGTCGCCGGGAAAGGTCAGCCTAGTCGAGTTCGGACCGGGGCGCGGCACGATGATGGTCGACGTGCTGCGGGCAGCTAAGGTAGTGCCTGACTTCCGCGCCGCGATCGATCTTCATTTGATCGAGATCAGCCCGGTGCTCGAGCGTCTGCAGCGCCAGGCTTTGGGCGCCGGCAACGTGCCGGTATCGTGGCATCGCTCGATCGAGGTCGTTCCCGACGGGGTGCTGATCGTGCTTGCCAATGAATTCTTCGATGCACTGCCTGTCCATCAGGCGGTCATGTGCGCCGATGGCTGGCACGAACGGGTGATCAAGATTGGCGAGGACGACAAGTTACATTTCAGCATCGATCGTGATCCGATCCCGCTGTTCGACAAGCTTCTGCCACGAAGATTGCGCGCAGCTAAGATCGCCGAGATCTTCGAGTGGCGTGCCGACAATATCGCGCTCGAGATCGGCCGACGCGTCGCGCGCCATGGCGGCGCCGCGCTGATCATCGACTATGGCCACGCCGAGAGCGCGCTCGGGGAGACGCTGCAAGCCGTCGGAGAACATCAATTCGCCGAGCCCCTGTCGGCGCCTGGCCTGGTCGATCTCACGGCGCACGTTGATTTTGAAGCGCTGGCACACGCAGCCGAAGGCATGGGCGCGCGGGTACACGGGCCCGTGCCGCAGGGCGAATTCTTGCGCCGGCTGGGCGTCGAGCAGCGCGCGGCGGCGCTCAAGTCGGCCGCGCCTCCCGAATACGGCGATGTGATCGACGCCGCGCTGGTGCGTCTCACCAGCGAGGACCGCACCGGAATGGGCCGACTGTTCAAAGCCATCGCGGTGGCCGAGCCGCAGCTCGAGCGCCTGCCCGGCTTCGAGGCGTGAGAGTGCGACCAGGACATTCCCGCAAGCAAACCGGGCACGCGACAATGGCAGGCATGCTGCAGGCCACTTCGCTTCGCGCGCTCGAGCGCGTGCGCCATGCCTTCTTCACGCGCGAGGGCGGCGTCTCGGAGGGAGTCTATGCCAGCCTCAACGGCGGGCCTGGATCCGATGATGCACCGGCCAACGTTGCCGAGAACCGTGCGCGCATGGCGTCGGCGCTCGAGGTCGCCCCGCACTGCCTGCTCACCGCCTACCAGATCCATTCGCCAGACGTGGTGACGATCGACCGGCCATGGGAGGCGCACGAGAGGCCTCGCGCCGACGCAATCGTGACGGCCGTGCCGCGACTGGCTATTGGCGTCACCACCGCCGATTGCGCGCCCGTCCTGTTCGCCGACGCAACCGCCGGCGTGATCGGCGCAGCCCATGCCGGCTGGCGCGGCGCGGCAAGCGGCGTCCTTGAAGCGACGATCGCGGCTATGGAGCGCTGCGGGGCGCACCGGGCCCGCCTTGCAGTTGCGCTCGGGCCGACGATCCGCCAGGCGAATTACGAGGTCGGGCCCGAATTCGTGACGCGTTTCACATCCGAGGACGTGAACAATGAACGCTTCTTCCGGCCGTCAACGACGCGGTCGCACGCCCTATTCGATCTCCCGGGCTACATCACGGCGCGCCTGAGCGCTGCCGGCATCCTCCGCGTTGAGGATCTTGGCCATTGCACGTACGCGGATGCGAAGCGGTTCTTCAGCTATCGGCGCTCGACCCACCGCCGTGAGCGCGACTACGGACGCCACATCAATGCCATCGCGCTGACCGAGTAACCGATCGGCGCAGCGCGTTAAAGACGGCGTGTTTCCCGAGCCGATGGTCGATCCCTCGTAAGAACTCAATGGAGAAGATGGCTCGCCGACAAGCTCTCGCGGCGGGCCCTACGACGCCAGGCCGGATTGTGGATCAGCGGAAGGATTGGCCCACCCGAACGCTTGGACCGGGCTGGAAGCAGTTGAATTAGCGGGACAACTACCGTTCTGCGTTGCCGGTCATATTGCCAGCCTTACCGCCTCCTTGTTATCAGGGCGCCGCGAGCGCGCGAAGCCTCTCGCCTGGAGACAACGATGCGGCCCAATAATGGAGCGATCAAGCTTGTGGCCGGCAACTCCAACCCTGCGCTTGCCGACGCGATCGCCGCCTACCTGGCGACACCGCTGACGAAGGCGGTCGTGCGCCGCTTCGCCGATATGGAAATTTTCGTCGAAATCCAGGAAAACGTGCGCGGCACCGACGTTTTCGTCATCCAGTCGACCTCGTTCCCGGCCAACGACAATTTGATGGAGCTGCTCATCATCATTGACGCGCTGCGCCGCGCGTCCGGGCGGCGCGTCACGGCGGTGATTCCCTATTTCGGCTATGCCCGACAGGACCGCAAACCAGCGCCGCGCACGCCGATCTCGGCCAAGCTTGTATCCAACCTGATCACCCGCGCCGGCGCCGATCGCGTCATGACGCTTGATCTCCACGCCGGTCAGATTCAGGGTTTTTTCGACATTCCGACAGATAATCTCTATGCCGCACCGATGATGGTGCGTGACATCAAGCAGCGTTTTGATGTCGGTAAGGTGATGGTGGTCTCGCCCGACGTAGGCGGCGTCGGCCGGGCGCGGGGGCTCGCCAAGCGCATCAACGCGCCGCTCGCGATCGTCGACAAACGACGCGAGCGCGCCGGCGAGTCCGAAGTCATGAACGTTATCGGCGAGGTCGAAGGCTATACCTGCATCTTGGTCGACGACATCATTGATTCCGGCGGAACCGTTGTGAACGCCGCGGATGCGCTGTTGGACAAGGGCGCGACGGAGGTCTACGCGTACATCACCCACGGCGTGCTCTCCGGCGGCGCGGTCGCCCGCATCACCGCCTCACGGCTCAAGGAGCTGGTCATCACCGACTCGATCCAGCCCACGCAGGCTGTCAAGGTCGCCCGCAATATCCGCATGCTGTCGGTCGCCAGTCTGATCGGCGAAGCCATCGGCCGCACCGCGGCCGAAGAGTCGGTATCGAGCCTATTCGACTGACAGGACTCGGGAATTAGGACTGGGGAGTCGCAACGAACTCCCGACCACTTGCCTGCACGTCGCGGAACCTGTGGAGAAACGACTCCAGCGCGGCGAGATATCCACCAAACAGTCACCGCGATAGAGCTCGATTGTGCTTTAGCCACTGGAATCAGTGGGGTTATATTCGAGTCACTAGGTGATTCGCCCCGGAGCGGTCACTCAGCTCCACCGGGGACTGCTCAGCAGCGGCGTGGTGTGCGTGCGCTTGAGTGCGCATCCCGTGTCCAAGGTGGAGAGCTAGCATGGCCCTCATCGACTTTGCCGAACAGCCCTATGGCAATCCGCTCGAGGTGGTGGAGCGGGTGGCTGCCACCAACGGCTGGTCATTCGAGCGCGCTGGCGAGGACGAGATCACCATTGTGGCCGCGGGGAAATGGACCGATTACCAGGTCTCCTACACCTGGATGCTTGACATCGAAGCACTGCATCTCGCCTGCGCCTTCGAACTGAAAGTGCCGGAACGTTGCCGCAGCGAGGTGCAGCAGCTCATCTCGCTGATCAACGAGCAGATGTGGATCGGACATTTCGATCTGTGGACCCACGACGGGCTTGTTATGTACCGCCACGCACTGATGCTCACCGGCGGCGTTGAAGCATCGGGCCGGCAATGCGAGGCATTACTGGCGACGGCGCTCGATGCTTGCGAGCGGTATTTTCCCGCGTTCCAATTCGTGGTGTGGGCAGGGAAGCCGGCGCGCGCGGCGCTCGACGCCGCCATGTTTGACACGCGGGGACAGGCATAAGCTCGGCGACCTGCTCACGTCTGCGCGGGCGTGACCCGCGCAACAATTGACACGCGGAACCCGGATCAGCCTGGACCACGCGGCTAAGAGTGCAGATCATGAGCTCAGCAGCGAATCCGCAGACGATGGTGCACCCGCTAGCCGACCTATCGAAGATCATCTTGCTCGCCGGCGCCGGTAAGATGGGGGGTGCCCTGCTGCAAGGCTGGATGGCACTCGGGCTTTCTCCTGCCAAAGTCGTGGTGCTCGAACCGCAACCCAGCCTGGACATCGAGGCGCTCACCGAGCGCGGTCTGCGCCTCAATCCGCCCCGCGATTCGGTCGGCGACACCGCCGCCGCGGTGGTGGCGGTCAAGCCGCAGATCGCCCCTGAGGTGTTGGCCTCCCTGGCGCCGTTCGTAGCCGCCACGACCGTGGTCCTGTCGATCATGGCGGGGCGGACATTGCGGTTCCTCGCAGACAACTTGCCGGGCGCCGCGCTCGTTCGGGCCATGCCGAACACTCCGGCCGCGATCGGCCGCGGCATAACAGTCGCGGTCGCAACCGCGCGCGTGTCGCCCGAGCAGCGCGCGCTCGTCGATGCGTTGCTGTCAGCAGTCGGCGCGGTCGAATGGATCTCGGACGAGGCGCTCATGGACGCGGTCACCGCGCTTTCCGGCTCGGGACCGGCCTACGTGTTCCTGCTCGCCGAGGCCATGGCGCGCGCCGGCGCCGCCGCCGGTCTGCCGCCGCGGCTTGCCGCTACGCTCGCGCGCGCCACCGTTAGCGGCGCCGGCGAACTCCTCAATCGCTCAGCTCTCGATGCCGCAAGTTTGCGGCAGAACGTCACCTCGCCTGGAGGCACCACCGCGGCCGCGCTGGAAGTCCTGATGGCACAGGACGGCCTCGAACGCCTGATGACTGCGGCCATCGCCGCCGCGACCAAGCGCTCGCGGGATCTCGCTGGGTGAACCATTCGCTCGGCGCTTCGTTGAACCAATGTCATTCGTCTGCCGGCGTCTCGTGCAGCACGGCGCCGAAGAAAAGGGCTACAGCCCTGGAATGCCAGGGCATGCCGACCTAGATTGGATTTCACGAAACCGCTCAGGAGTTCGGCCATGGCTCGCAAAACTTCGCGCAAGTCAGCTGCCCGTCCCGCATCGCGCAGCAGCAAATCCGAGCGCGAGCGGATCATCGATGCTTTCATGGCACTGCTGGCGGAAAAGCCTTTCGAGCGCATCGGCTTTGCTGAGATCGCCAAATCAGCACACGTATCGCTCTCCGAGCTGCGCGGCACATTCGCTTCGACGCTCGCCATCCTCGCCGCGCAAATGCGAGAGACCGACCGCGCGGTGCTTGCCGGCGGCGATGCGGATCTAGCGGATGAACCGCCGCGAGAGCGACTATTCGACGTGCTGATGCGCCGCCTCGAATTGCTCGCGCCGCATAAAGCCGCCGTACGCTCGCTGGTGCGCTCGGCCAGCCGCAATCCAGCACTGGCCTTCGCCCTCAACTCGCTTTCCGTGCGCTCGCAGCAATGGATGCTGACCGCGGCCGACATCGCTGCCGCCGGCCCGCGCGGCATGCTGCGTGCCCAAGGGCTTGCGCTGCTGTTCGCATCGGTTCTGCGGACCTGGATCGACGACCAGGATCGTGGGCTTGCCCGCACCATGGCGGCGCTCGACCGTGCGCTCGCACGCGGACAGCGCTGGTCGGGCTTGCTTGATGATCTCCTCCGGATTCCCGCCTCCGTTTGCCGCCCGCGGCAGCGGCGCGAAAGAGGCGAGGGGGTCGCGGCCTAAACCGGCACTCGCACCGTCGCGCGCAATCCTCCGAGCGGACTGTCCGATAACGTGATGTCCCCGCCGTGGGAGCGGGCGATGTCGCGCGCGATGGCAAGCCCCAGCCCGGTGCCGCCTTCGTCCTGGTTGCGCGCATCGTCGAGCCGCAAGAACGGCTTGAACACCTCCTCGCGCAGATGCGGCGCAATGCCCGGGCCGTCGTCGTCCACGGTTACCGTGAGCCAGCGGTGGTCGCGATGTCCCGTAATCGAGATCGACGGCGCATGCCGCGCGGCGTTCGCCACGAGGTTGCCAAGGCAGCGCTTGAACGCAGCGGGCCGCACGGTAACGATCGGATGGCCGCGGAAGTACACACTCGACTTGTGACCGTTGCGCTCGGCGTCGGTCTTGAGTTCTTCGAGGAAGGCCCCCATGTCGGTTGGCGCCGACTGCTCGCCCGAATCCCCGCGCGCGAACGCGAGATAAGCTTCCAGCATGCGGCCCATCTCGTCCACATCCTTCTTCATCGCCTCGACTTCGGGGCTCTCGCCGATAAGGGCAAGCTCGAGCTTGAAACGCGTGAGGATGGTGCGCAGGTCGTGCGAAACTCCCGCCAACATCGCGGTGCGCTGTTCCAGCGCGCGCTCGATGCGACGCTTCATCTCGATGAACGCAACCGCAGCGCGTCGAACCTCGCGCGCGCCGCGCGGGCGAAAGTCGGGCACTTCGCGCCCCTTGCCGAAGCTTTCAGCCGCGTCCGCCAATCGCAGAATCGGTCTGATCTGGTTGCGCAGGAACAGCACCGCCACGGTAATCAGCACCAGTGAGGTGCCGACCATCCACGCCAGAAAAATGTGCGAGTTCGAGACATAAGCGGCGCGACGGGGTGCGAAGACACGCATCACCGCATTGTCGAGCTTGACACGTATTTCGAGCAGAGCCGACCGACCGACCGTATCGATCCAGAACGGCCGACCGATCTGCTTTCTGACCTCGTCAGACAATGCCTGATCAACGAGCGAGAAGAACGGCTTGGGCCCCGGAGGCGGCAACTCGGTCACCGGCAGAAAGTCGACCACCAGACCGAGCTTGTCTTGCGCGATACGCCGCACCAGCGCATGGTCCTGGGGAAGCGCCTTGTCGATCTCGATCAACGTGGCGATGTCCTGCACCACGCCGGCGGAGAGCCGCTGCGTGACCGCGTTGTAGTGCCTCTCCATGAACATGAAGGCGACGACCGATTGCAGCACCACCATGGGCGCGATGATGATCAACAACGCGCGCGCGTAAAGGCCCTTTGGCATGACCCCTTTCAGCGTGGCGCTGCTACGGTCGTAAAGCTCGTAACCGCGGTTCGCGGCCGAGCGTAGCGCGCTCAGGCTCGAGCGCAGCGCGGCTATGCCAACATCGAGCGTGGTCATGGCGACGTTACCAGGCGATATCCGATGCCGCGCACCGTCTGCACCAGAAGCGGATTGGCCGGATCCTGCTCGATCTTGCGGCGCAAGCGATTGACCTGCACGTCAACGGCGCGCTCACCGATTGCGCCGTCATTGCCGGCGAGCGTTTGCCGCGCGACTGTCTCACCGGGCGTTGCTGCGAGCAGGCGCAGCATTTCGCGCTCGCGATCGGTGATCCGCACGACCTTCTCACCGCGCTTGAGCTCGCCGCGGACCAGGTGGAACCGGAATTCACCGAAGCGGACCGATTCTGGTACCGGAGCCGCCGCCGGGCGGGTACGCCGTAAAATACCGGCAATGCGCAGCGAGAGCTCTCTCGGCTCAAATGGCTTGCTCACATAGTCGTCGGCGCCGATGGTCAAGCCCTCGATCCGGCTGTGCGCTTCGTCGCGAGCGGTGAGCATGATGATCGGCACGCTCGAGGACGCGCGCAGGTCGCGCGCGAGATCGAAGCCGGTCTCTCCGGGCATCATGACATCGAGGATCAAAAGGTCGAACCGCAGGCCGCCAAGTTTGGCGCGCGCGTCCGCGGCCGTTTCCGCAGTGGTGACGCGGTAACCTTCGCCGAACAAGAAACGCGAGAGCAGATTACGGATGCGGCGGTCGTCGTCTACTACCAGCAAATGTGGAGCGTCGTCGGGAAGAGCCGCCGATGCCGTGCTCACGCCGCGCATGGCTGCCTCGGCTCAGCCACGCGCCCGCCGCGCGCGGTCAGCGCGGGCGATGAAACGCAGCACGGTGTCGCGGTGCTCGGTATTGAGCATCGCAGTCAGAAATCGGCGGGCGGTATCGTGGGCGTCGGGCCCCATCTCGGAGAGAGCACGCGCGATGCGGGCGGTTTGCAGGCCCGCGAGCTTCATTGCCAAGCCCTCCCCTTTCGTCGTGACGTAGAGCAGGCGCTGGCGCCGATCATTCACCCCCTCCTTTTGCACGATATAGCCCTGGTCGATGAGCTGTTTGAGCACCCGGCCGAGCGACTGTTTGGTGATTTTCAGGATGTCGAGCAGGTCCGCAACCTTCATACCGGGATTACGGTTGACGAAATGCAGCACCCGGTGGTGCGCACGGCCAAAACCCAACTTCGCCAGCACGTCGTCGGGGTCGCCGGTGAAATCCCGATAGGCGAAAAACAGTAGCTCAATGATGTCCCAGATAGGTTCCTGCGCGCGAGGCACCCCTTCCGCGCTCGACAAGGCCCGGTCGGCTGCGACTGGAACAGTTAGGTCAGCCATATTGACATATTTCGGACAGATTGTTATCCAAGAGGCGGCTGCTACGAAACGATCGTACCCGCGGCGCCGCTCCGAACCGATTGCACCCGCGGCCCGCGCGCGCTCTCATGGTCGGAGCAAAACATACCGGGTGTCGCCCCGCGACGCAAAAGTATAAGGACGGAATCACATGGCAGAGAAACCTTATGACCGCCTTGAGGGGGTGATCTGGTATGACGGCAAGCTCGTGCCGTGGGGCGAGGCCACGCTGCATGTGCTGTCCCATGGTCTGCATTACGCCAGCTCCGTGTTCGAGGGGGAGCGCGCCTATGGCGGCGAAATTTTCAAGTGCACGGAACATTCGGAGCGGCTGAAGCGGTCAGCCGAGCTGCTCGACTTCGACATCCCCTACACGATCGCCGAGATCGATGCGGCCAAGCGCCTAGTGCTCGAAAAAAATGGGCAAACCGACGCCTATGTACGGCCCGTGTCATGGCGAGGCTCGGAGATGATGGGCGTTTCGGCTCAGAACAATAAGATCCATCTCGCCATCGCGACCTGGCAATGGCCGAGCTATTTCGACCCCGTGCAGCGCTTGAAGGGCATCAGGCTCGATCTCGCGGATTACCGCAGGCCCGACCCGAAAACCGCGCCCGCGCTCGCGAAGGCCTCCGGCCTCTACATGATCTGCACCATTTCCAAGCATATCGCCGAGCGCAAAGGATATGCGGATGCCATGATGCTGGACTGGCAAGGCCGCGTCGCGGAATGCACCGGCGCCAACATTTTGTTCATCAGGGACGGCAAGATTCACACGCCGATCGCCGATTGCTTCCTCGATGGTATCACCCGTCGCACGGCCATCGAGCTTGCGAAGAAGCGGGGCATCGAGGTGATCGAGCGTCGCATCATGCCCGATGAGCTCACCCAGTTCTCGGAGTGCTTCATCACCGGCAGCGCCGCTGAGGTCACGGCTGTATCGGAGATCGCGCAGTGGAAGTTTACGCCCACCGCCATCACCGAGCAGCTCATGGCCGACTACACGGCCGAGGTGCAGCCCAAGGGCAGGAAGAAGGCGGCTTAGATCACTCTGCCGCGCGGCGCGGCGTCCAGCGATCGGCGAGCGCGTCGTCCGAGTCTTTGGCGTCGACCCAGACCTTGTCGCCCGGTCGCCTGCCGCCGGCAAACTCGACCTGCTTCCAGAACGGCGCACGCGTTTTGAGATAGTCCATCAGGAATTCGGCGGCGGCGAAAGCATCCTGACGGTGAGCGGCGGCGGTGACGACGAGGACGATGTCTTCGCCGGGCTCGAGCCGGCCGTAGCGGTGGATCACCGTAACTCCGAGCAGGGGCCAACGCCGCTCGGCCGCTTCGACGTGACGTACAACCTCGGCCTCGGCCATTCCCGGATAATGCTCGAGCGTCATGGCCGCGAGCGGGGCACCCGCCTCGTCCTGGCGGCATATACCGGTAAACGTGACCACGGCGCCGATATCGCCGCGGCCACGGCGGAGCTTGGCCGCCTCGCACCCGGCATCGAACGGCTCGCGCTGCAGTCGGACGGTCGCGGCCATCTGCATTCCGGCTTGTGTTAGCTAACCTCCCGTCATCGGCGGGAAGAAAGCGATCTCCCGCGCCCCTAAAATAGCCGCGTCGGGCCTGACATGGGCGCGATCGATCGCCGCGCGGATGACTTTGGGATTTTCGAACGCGTGGGCGTATTCCTCGCCGCGCTGGATAAGCCAGCCCATGAGGTCCGCGACCGTGGCAATGCCCGCCGGCGGCTCGATCTCCTCTTCGGGCTTGCCGATTCGCTCGCGGACCCAGGCAAAATAGCGAAGCTTCAACGTTCAATCCTTGATGAGGTGACGCACGCCGGCGTGGAAATAGTCCCAGCCGGTGTAAAGGGTGAGTAAAGCCGAAAGCCAGAGAAGCGCGAGCCCGATCGGCGTCACCACCGGCACGACCGCATCGCCCGCCTCCCCGGCGATGAGGAAACCTACGGCGACGAGTTGCAGCGTCGTCTTCCATTTGGCGAGCTGCGTGACCGGCACGCTAACCCGCAACTCGGCAAGATATTCGCGCAGGCCCGAGACCAAAATCTCGCGACAGAGAATGACGATCGCCGCCCACAGCGACCAGCCGCGGATGGTGCCATCTGCGGCCAACATCAATAGACAGGACGCCACCAGGAGCTTGTCCGCGATCGGATCGAGCATGCGGCCGAAGGCCGATTGCTCGCCCCGTTTGCGCGCGTAATACCCGTCGAGGGCGTCGGTCACTCCCGCGCTAATGAAGATGAGAACGGCGACCCAGCGCAGCCACAGCCCCCCCTGCAGAATATCCTGCCAATACAGGCAGGCCACGACGGCCGGCACCGCCGCGATGCGGGCATAGGTCAGCAGATTCGGTACCGCGAGCTGCCGCGGCGAAACTTGGCGCGAGCTGACCGAATTCATGGATCGAAGGAATACCTTTCCTGCCCCCGCGTCAAACGGGAATGCCGGCGTCACCTATCGGCTTTCGTCCAACCGCTTCCGCCAGTGGGCATAACCATACCCGTCGCCGTTCCCAGCATTAGATATGATGAGAACTCGGGATCTGCACCGCCCGCCGGCGCGATAGCAGTGGTTGCATTTACAGCATTAGCCCGCGCGCTCGTGGAAAAAGTCATAGATCTTTCGCGCCGTCTCTGCGCTGATCCCAGGCACTTTGGCAAGGTCGGCTGGCGCCGCACGCTCGATGGCCTTGAGAGTTCCGAAATGGTGAAGCAGTGCGCGCTTGCGGGTCGGGCCGATCCCGGGGATCTCCTGTAACCCCGCTTCGCGTAGATCGCGCCGGCGGCGGATACGATGCGAGCCGACCGCAAAGCGATGTGCCTCGTCGCGCAGCCGTTCGACGAAATAAAGCACCGGATCGCGCGGCTTGAGTTTGAACGGGTCACGCCCGGGCAGGAAAAAGGTCTCCATGCCCGCGTCCCGATCCGCGCCCTTAGCGACAGCAACCAGCGGCACATCGACGATACCGAGACCGGTGAGCGTTTCCTGCGCGGCGGTGAGCTGACCCCGGCCGCCGTCGATGATGACAAGGTCGGGCCACGGCGACTCGTTTTCCCCGTCCGGGCCGCCTGCGACATCGAGGGGCGCGCCCGCCTGCGCTGCCGGGCTCAGCGCACCGGGCATGGCCCGCGGCGCCTCATTCATCAAGCGCTTAAAGCGGCGGCTCAGGAGCTCCCGCATCATCGCGAAATCATCGCCGGGCGCGAGGTCAGCGGTATGAATGTTGAACTTGCGGTACTGGTTTTTCTGAAATCCCTCCGCACCGGCGACAATCATTGCGCCGACCGCGTTGCTGCCCTGGATGTGGCTATTGTCGTAGACCTCGATGCGGCGTGGCGGTCCGGTCAGACCGAAAGTTTCGGCGAGCACCTCGAGGAGCTTGCGCTGGGACGAGCTTTCGGCAAGCTTGCGCGCAAGCGCCTCGCGCGCGTTGGCGAGCGCGTGATCAACGAGGTCCTTCTTCTCGCCCCGCTGAGGAACGCTCACCTCGACCTTGTGGCCGCTCTTGGTGGATAAGGCTTCAGCGAGCAGCGCACGCTCGTCGATCTCGTGCGAGACGAAGATGGTGCGCGGAACAGGCTTGTCGTCGTAGAATTGAGCAAGAAACGCGCCCAACACCTCGCCGGGCGCGAGCGAGCGATCAGCCTTAGGAAAATAGGCGCGATTGCCCCAGTTCTGCCCGGTGCGGAAAAAGAACACTTCCACGCAGTTGAACCCGCCGGCCTGATGGACCGCGAACACGTCGGCCTCCTCGACGCCGCGCGGATTGATGCCCTGATGGGACTGCACTGCCGAAAGCGCGGCGAGACGGTCGCGGTAGATGGCGGCGCGCTCGAACTCGAGCGCCGTGGAAGCCTTCTCCATCTCCGCTGCCAGCGCATCCTTCACGGCTTGGCTCTTGCCCGAGAGGAAGGCGTTGGCTTCGCGCACGAGCTTGCCGTAATCGGCAAAATCGATCTCGCGCGTGCACGGGCCGGAGCAACGCTTGATCTGGTAGAGGAGACAGGGCCGCGTGCGGCTCTCGAAGAACGGGTCCGAGCACGAGCGCAACAGAAAGGCGCGTTGGAGGGCCGTGATTGTGCGGTTGACCGCCCATACCGAGGCAAATGGACCGTAATAATTTCCATCGCGGGTCCGCGCGCCGCGATGCTTGAGAATTTGCGGCGCCCAGTGGTCGGCGGTGATCAGGATATAAGGAAATGATTTGTCGTCCCGCAGCAGCACGTTGAAACGCGGGCGCAGCCGCTTGATCAGATTGGCTTCCAGCAGCAGCGCCTCGGTCTCCGTCGCTGTGGATACGAATTCGAGCGCGGCCGTTGCCGCGATCATGCGTTCGATGCGGGGCTCGTAGCCGGTGGGACGGGCATAGGCGATGATCCGTTTGCGGATGTTTTTCGCCTTGCCGACATAGAGCACGTCGCCGTTGGCATCGATCATGCGATACACGCCAGGCGAGGAGGGCGCGAGCTTGGCATGATCGAGTATCACCGCGCGGCCCATTGCGAGCGGGCCGGCGGCAGCGGCCAGATCGATCTCGGCTTCGAGTTCGGGAAGAACCGATTCCTCGTCCTCCTCCCTAAGTTCAGTGGCGGGATCGGTATCGTTCTTGGTGCCGTTCATGCTTCGAAGGTAAGGTCTTGGCGCGGCGCAGGCCACCCGGCGCGAACGACGTCTCGTGCGCAAAACGGCTCTGCGCGCGCGTGCCGCAAGAAGACCACAGGCACACGTGGACGGGAGGACCTTTTCCGGCGGAACGTTCAATGTGCACGGCCTAAGGACATGTCGCTCGATGACAATCTGATAAATGTTTTTAAGATTTGTTTTACCATCTGAATGAGCTCCAAAGCATTTGCTTACTGTATTGATAAGTCGGGGTAATCCGATTCAATTCTGCCGAAAACTTGAGTGTGCCTTCCCTACACTAGACGAAAAAAAGAGTGGGACTACTGTCTTGCCCAACTGCTGCAACTGGAGGGCAGATCATGAACCGCGTTGTGATGGCGTGCATAGGTCTATTGACGCTGGTGGGAGGGTCGGCGGCCGCCGCCGATCTGCCGCCGTATTACCAGCCAGGACCGGCCTACAATCCGATCTTTACCGGGACCGGCTTCTATCTCGGCATCAACGGCGGCGGCGGCTGGGGTCGCTCCCAGTGGGACGCCGTAGATACATTCGACCTCTCGGGTGGCCTCATCGGCGGCACCATCGGTTACAACTGGCAGTTTGCTGGTGCCGTCATTGGCGCCGAAGGCGACATCGACTGGTCCGGCATCAAAGGGACGACGACGGTGTTGTGCGCACCCGGTTGCGAGACCCGCAACAAGTGGCTTGCCACTGCGCGCGGGCGGGTGGGTTATGCTTTCGACCGCTCCCTGCCTTACCTCACCGGCGGCCTCGCGTTCGGCGACATCAACGCCACCCGGCCGGGCTTTCCGGGTGGCAGCATCACCAATGCCGGCTGGACTGTCGGTGCCGGCCTCGAAGTCGGCTTGGTCAGCAATGTGAGCTTAAAGGCCGAGTATCTCTACGACGATCTCGGCACCTTCAATTGCGGACTCAATTGTGCGCTCGCGCCCGGCGGCAACGTATCGTTCACCACGAGCATCTTTCGCGCGGGCGCGAACGTGCGATTCTGACGTGCAGTTACACGCAAACTTGAAGGAGCCCCGAGCATCTGGCTCGGGGCTTTTCGTTTGCTATGTCGGCGGGGCGGTCGCGGCGAAGGCCGGCACGGGCGCGGCGAAGCGATCGAGCCAGGCGACAAGGCGCGGATGATCGCGCCGCCACGTTCCTTCGAAACGGAAATCGCGATAGCCGAGCGCGCAAGCGAACGCGATCTGCCCCACATCCGGCGGCGCCGACTGCTCCGGCGGCGCGGCTTCGAGCGCGGCGAGCGTGCGGGCGACCTTACCGGATTGATGATCGAGCCATCTGGGCTCGTGCCGCTCGGCTGGTCGGAAGCGGCCCTCGTAGACCAACAGGACGGAGGCGTCCATCACCCCGTCGGCCAGCGCCTGCAGGCGCAAGGCCGCGAACCGCGCGCCGGCATCCCTCGGCACGATGCGGCCACCGCCGGCGCGATGATCGAGGTAGTCGAGGATCACCCGCGAATCGAACAGCACCGTGCCATCCTCGAGCACGAGGGCGGGGATCTTTCCCAGCGGATTCTGTTGTCGCCCGGAGTCGCTCGCGTTCATTGTATCAGCGGGATCGAGCTCGATATCTCGCTCGAGGCCAAGCACGCTCGCGGCGATCCGTATTTTCCGGACGAACGGCGAAGTCGGAGAGCTGCGCAACTTCAACACGGGTCACACCAACGATTGGGACATCGCTGACAAGTTAACGATGCGCGGATGGCGGCTTGCGCTGCTGGCGCTGAAGCATGACCGGTTGTTTCGCCGGTCAGCCGGTGATGACAAGGTTGACGGCTTTCGGGCCCTTGCCCTTCTTGTCGGGCTCGACGTCGAAGGAGAGGCGCTGCCCCTCGCTCAACGATTTGAGCCCGGCCCGCTCGACCGCGGTGACGTGCACGAACACGTCGCGGCCGCCGTCGTCGGGCTTGATGAAGCCGTAGCCGCGCTCGGCGTTGAAAAATTTGACCGTACCTGCCATGGCCATCGGGAAACTCCTCTCCCCGTGGTTGCTCCGCCGCCGACCAGAACGGCGCGACGGCTCGGCCGGACATTCACAAACGGGGAAAGCAGCGGCCTTACGGCCTCCGTTACTCCGCCGGCCCCCACAGGAGGCGGAACGTCAAAGCCAGCTCGATAAAAATAGGCCAATCGAACGCTGTGGAAAAGTGGCGAAACTACCTTTCGCCGGCGAGCCAGTCGAGGCGATGGGCGCCGCCGCCCGCCGCGGAGAGGACAGTGGCAAGCTCCGGCAGCAGGACCGCAAGCTCATCAGCGAGCGTCCACGGCGGGTTGATCGCGATGAGGCCGCATGCGGAGAGCCGGCTTGGCTCGCGCGCGGTGACGCTGAGTTCGGCGCGCAAAATTTTAGAGATTTCACTATTGCGCAGGCGCCGCGCCAACGCATCGGGCGCGGTGCGGTCCTTGATTGGGTACCAGAGGAGATAAGTGCCGCTCGCCCATTTGCGGTGCGCGGCCGCGAGCGTTGCTGGAAGTCGCGCGAAATCGGCAGCATCTTCATAGGCCGGATCGATGAGCACCAGGCGGCGCCGCTCCTTCGGGGGCACGTAAGCGTTGAGCGCGGTCCAGCCGTCGATGGTCAGCGCCTTGCTGCGCCGGTCTCCTGCGAGATGCCGAGCAAGTCCCGCCGCGGCGCTCGGCTCGAGCTCGCAGGCGATAAGCGGATCTAGCGCGCGCAGGAAGGCCCGCGCGAGCGCCGGCGAACCGGGATAGACGGTCAGCCGGCGGGCAGGATTGCAGGCAGTGACCGCATCGAGATAGGGCGCAAGGAGTGCACGAGCGGGCGCTGGTAGCGACGCAGCCGCGAGGCGGGCGATGCCATCGCGCCATTCGCCGCTGCGCTGCGCCTCCGCGGCGGTGAGGTCGTAGCGCCCAGCACCGGCATGAATATCGATGACGCGGAACGGCGCCGACTTGCGGCGCAGATGCACGAGGATGCGCGAGAGCACCGCGTGTTTGAGCACGTCCGCGAAATTTCCGGCGTGAAAGGCGTGCCGATAGTTCATAGCGCGCAAGTCTGTAAAGCCGTGCGAGATCGTGCCGCGGGAGCGGCCAACGGCGAGATCAAGCTCTCGTTCGCAAGAGCGGCAGCGCGAGTGAAAAACCTCGCGGTGCGCCGCTGATCCAGGACCGCGCCAAAGGGCAACAGTCGGGATACGCCGCACCCGCGATGGGCGCAATCGTTTCCTAGCGCACCTGCGCAGCGTTTGCCCCGCGCACCGCCGGCATGACCACCTGCTCGCGGCGACAGGCGCGCGCATCGATCTCGGGGCAGGATCGGAAGCGCAGATCCTTGCCGAGGCAAATTCGCACCTCGCCCAAGCGACGGCTGTCGCAAGCCACCGCCATGCCGTCACGCGCGAGGCCGGGATTGGCCTTCACGAAGGCCTCCTCCACCTCGTCCGGCGTGACCGTGAGCGGCGTGCTCGGCGCGATATAGGCCTCGGGAATCTTCACCAGCGCGCGGGCCTTGCGCACGGTTTCGAAATAGGCGTTGGGGGAAAGCCCCGAGCAGGTGCCGTGCCGGTCCCATTCATTGAAGATTAGGCGCGGCGCCGGCATCAGATCGAGCATCGAAGAGATGATATTGCGGTCGAGTCGCGGCGCCGGCTGCTGGCAGAACTCCGGGAATCCCTTCTCGTATTGAGGCCAAAGCCCGTGCACCACGAACGAGTAGGCCCGCGCGCCGCATTGCTGCTGCGGTGGTGTGCCGCGTTCGCCTGAGACTTCGCAGAACGATGGCGACCAAGAGAGCGAAAGCACGTAGTAATCGAACTGACCGGGTTCGTTCTGGCGCCGATCCTGCGCCGCGGCGATACCCATCCCGACTGTGAGCCACACCGCGACTGCGGCGAGCCCCACGTGACTGACATTGCCAGCCATGCAGAACACTCCCGTCAAACCCGTGGGACAATGCGCAAGAATACCACACGATGGAACATTTCAAGAACAAAACGGAAATGGAGCGGGATCGCGGCGGCAGCATTGTCCCACAGCAACCTCCTTTGTCCAAACTCGACTTTAGATGCCGGGGCAAGCTTGGTTGCGACGGCGCAAGTTTGGCAGCGTTTGGCGGACGAACAAGAGCAGGGCTCCGAATTTGGGCCCATCGCGCCGCCCACGACCGCAGATGCGCAAGCCGTCGCTCACCAGCAGCAGCAAGTTCAGCCCGACGATGAAAAGCAAGGAATAAGACCTCATCCAGCCGGCTTACGGGCGCGCCATCTTGCAACCGGGATTGTAAGCCCAATTGCGATCGAGCCCGACGATGCACCACTCGATGCCCCAGCTCGCGCCGATCATGCCGGCGTCCTCGGCGATGGAATAATGGATGGCGTATCTGCGGCCATCGGAGATCTCGACGATGCCGCTGCAGTAGCGGCGTGGAATGGTCTGCGCGGCCCACGGCCGGAACGAGGTCTCGCGGATGTGCTCGAAATTGAGGATGCGCAGATCGGTCGCCCAGTACATGTTTTCCTTCTGGTTGAAGCGCGAAGCGATCCGCACCAGCGCGTCGCGGTAGTCGCAGGGCGGCAGCTTGCCCTGGTATTCCGGGCCGGACATATAGAAGTTCATCTCGAACCAATTGGAAGCGCCCGCTGGCGCCACCGGCAGCGCCAGCGCCGCGGCAAACGCGAAAGCGAGCATCCGCGCACGGGCCAACATGGATCGAGCTCTCCCACAGCAATCGCGAGACATGGACGGTGATCCGCCAACGGCGGCGAAATCAAGGTATCGGCCTGCTCGCGATCCAAGAAAGCAGCGACTGTGGCTTTGTGGCCACGCTTTGGCGGTTTCCTCGGCCTGCCGCCTTTGCAGCGCCGCTTGCCGTGACTAAGCTTTGCCGAAAGGGGAGGCGCGAATGTTGCGCAGGGCGTTCTTGTCCCTGATCGGCGTTCTGCTGCTGGGCGCTGCCGCCCGCGCGGAGATTTACATCTATCACGCCAACGACACCGGGGGCATCATTCCCTGGTCGTGCGAGAACGAGGCGATCGCGCAACAGGTCGCCGCCGCCTACTGCGCGCGGTGGGACAAATATCACCGCATCACCAGCGTGCACCGGCGATACGGGGATTTCATCGGCTTCAGCTGCCTGTGGTCGCCGTACATCAACCCGTACGCGCTGCCGGCGGTGGCGACGCGCTACACCTGCTACTATCCGCGCCCGCTCCCGCTGATCATCACGAAGTGATCGGTCGCTGACCCCGCACGGTTGATAGCGGGATTGCGTCAACCGTCAGCTCCAATTCACATTGTGCCGGGCGAGCACCTCGCGCACGGCATCGACGAGCTTGTCCTCGGCGACCGCGAACTGCGCCTGCCCCTGCTTCTTGAGGTAATCTTCGCGGTCTTTACTCATTCCCGCGATCTCGGCGCCGAGGATGAGATCTTTGACTTGGATTTCGCCCTTTGCCTTTTCGTCGCCGCCCTGGATCACCACGCAGGGACTACCGCGTTTGTCCGCGTATTTCATCTGCGCCGCGAACCTGCCCTCACCCAGATAAAGTTCGGCGCGAATTTTTTGCCCCGGTGCGTATTCGGCGTCGCGAAGTTTCGTGACCATCCGCTGATAGTCAGCAATGCGTTCCTTATCAAACACCGTGACCACCACCGGCCCGGGCTCGGGTTTGCTTTCGACCTTGCCGAGATGCTGCAGCGCTGCCGTCAGGCGGGAAACGCCGATCGAGAAACCGGTTGCCGGCACTGGTTCGCCGCGAAAGCGCTCGATTAGTCCGTCATAGCGCCCGCCGCCGCCGACGGAGCCGAAGCGGACGCGGCGGCCATCGTCATCTTTGATCTCGAAGGTCAGTTCAACTTCATAAACCGGGCCTGTGTAATACTCGAGGCCACGGACAACGGACGGATCGATCACGATACGGCCGTCGTTGAATCCGCAATCTGCGACTAGTGACGAGATCGCTTCCAATTCTGTTCGGCCTCGTTGTCCAACCTTGCTGTCTCGCAGTCGAATATCAATCTGCGCAATTTTTTCAGCTACGTCCGTCACAGGCTCAAATACGCTCATAATTGTTTGGATTGACGTGTCGTTCAGTTCCGCACCTCGAGTAAAGTCGCCGGACTCATCTCGTCGACCCGCGCCGAGTAACTGGCGCACGCCGGATTCCCCAAGGCGATCGTATTTGTCCATCGCTCGAAGGGTTGTGAGCCATTGAGAGTCGCTGAGGGGACGAGAGCCGCTAATCGACTCGCGCAAGCCATCGAGCACTTTGCGGTTGTTCACCTTCACCACGTAACTGCCGCGTGGAATGCCCAGCGCCTCCATGGTATCGGCGGCCATCATACACATCTCGGCGTCGGCGGCCATCGAAGCGGAGCCAACGGTGTCAGCGTCGAACTGCATGAATTGGCGAAAGCGTCCCGGCCCGGGCTTCTCGTTGCGAAACACCCAGCCCTCGCGATAGCTGCGATAGGGCTTGGGAAGCGACTCGAAATTCTCCGCCACGTAGCGCGCGAGCGGCGCGGTCAAGTCATAGCGCAGCGACAGCCACTGCTCGTCGTCGTCCTGGAAAGAGAACACGCCCTCGTTGGGCCGATCCTGGTCGGGGAGAAATTTTCCCAGCACATCGGTATATTCGATGGCCGGCGTCTCCAAGGGCTCGAAGCCGTAGCGCTCGTAGACGGCGCGGATCTTGTCGAGCATGCGCCGCGTCGCCGCGATTTCGGCGCCGCCGCGATCGGCGAATCCGCGCGGCAGGCGCGCCTTGAGCTTGTTGGTTTTATCGGGTTTGTCGGCCATTATTATCCTTCATTGCCGGGTCAGCGCGTGGTAGCAGCCACCTCGCGCAGCGGCAAGGGACGGGGCTGCGATCCAAGGAAACGCCTTCGCGCGCAGCGTCGAGTAAGCGCAAGAAAACGGAGACCGCGCCATGCCATCGGAAGCAGCACAGCGAGCAACCGCCGTCCCCAATGACCTCGAGGCCTTTTGGCTTCCGTTCACCGCGAACCGGGCGTTCAAGGCGGCGCCGCGCCTGATCTCGCGCGCCAAGGACATGCACTACTACACGCCGGAGGGCCGCGCCGTGCTCGACGGCACCGCCGGCATGTGGTGCACCAATGCCGGGCACAATCGCGATCCGATCGTGGCGGCGATCCGCGCCGAGGCGGCGGCGCTCGATTACGCGCCCGCTTTCCAATTCTCCCATCCCAAGGCGTTCGAGCTCGCGAGCCGCGTCGCCGCGCTCGCCCCCGGCGAGCTCGATCACGTGTTCTTCTGCAATTCGGGCTCGGAGGCGGTCGACACCGCACTCAAGATCGCCCTCGCATATCACAATGTCCGCGGCGAGGGTGCGCGCACCCGCCTGATCGGGCGCGAACGCGGCTATCACGGCGTCGGCTTCGGCGGCACCTCGGTCGGCGGCATGGTCAATAACCGCAAATTCTTCGGTGCGCTGCTTGCCGGCGTCGACCATCTGCCAACCACCTACAACCGCGAGCACCAGGCCTTCAGCAAGGGCGAGCCGGACTGGGGCGCGCATCTCGCCGACGAGCTCGAGCGCATCGTGACGCTGCACGACGCCTCGACGATCGCCGCCGTGATCGTCGAGCCGATGGCAGGCTCGACCGGCGTGCTACCGGCGCCGAAGGGTTATCTGCCGCGGCTGCGCGCGATCTGCGATAAGCACGGCATCCTGCTCATCTTCGACGAGGTCATCACCGCCTTCGGCCGGCTCGGCCACGCGTTTGCCGCCGAACGCTACGGCGTCAATCCCGACATGATCACCTTCGCCAAGGGCATCACCTCAGGCAGCGTGCCAATGGGCGGCGTGCTCGTGCGCAAGGGGATCTATGACGCTTTCATGCGCGGGCCCATGCACGCGGTCGAGCTGTTTCACGGCTATACCTATTCGGCGCATCCGCTCGCGTGCGCGGCGGGGCTCGCCACGCTCGACCTCTACCGCGAGGAGGGCACCTTCGAGCGCGCGCGCAAGCTCGAGCCGATCTGGGCCGAGGCGGCGATGTCGCTCAAGGGTTTGCCCAACGTGCTCGACATCCGCTGCGTCGGCTTGACCGCCGGCATCGATATCGCGTCACGGCCGGGAGAGGTTGGCAAACGCGCCTTCGACGCCATGGATAGAGCGTTCCACGAGCATTATGTCGTGATCCGTGCGGCCGGCGAGACGCTCGTGCTCACCCCGCCGCTGATCGTGAACGAAGCCCAGATCGACGAGATGTTCGACAAGGCGGCGCGCGTGATCAAAGCGGCGGCATAATCGGCGATAGCGACTCAGTGTCGCGCGAAGGCAGGCTGCGGTCGCAGGATTGCCCAGCCGACGGTGAGCACGCGATCGCCGCGGCGGAATGGCAGCGTAAACGGGGGCTGGATCTGAGCATCGCCGGCAATCGCGCGCAGGCCGACGGGCATCACCGTCGGATCGATGCCGCCCTCTTTGCGTGACGGGTCGGCGCTGCCGGTCCACACCACCACCGCGCCTTTGCTGCGCAGGTCGCCCAGATCGATCCAAGGCGCGCGACGCCAATCGCCGTCGATGAGCACCCGCGGCTGCTCCGGCGCGTAATGGGCGACATTGCCGCCGTCCCACATGGTGCCGATGATATAGGTCAGCGGCCGGCCAGTCGCGGCGCGAAAGCGGCGCGCGAGTTCGTCCGCGAGCCGATCGCCGGGGTAAAAGACGGCGCGGTAGCGATGGTCGATCTCGGGCAGGACCGAATAGCTCGCGGCAAAGGCGGCGGCGAACAAGACGAAAACGGCGGCCCACACCGCCGCGATCCGTCCTAGGCGCGCCGGCTCGATCGCGGTCTGGGCGTAAAGCACAATCCAGAGCCCGAGAAAGAGCCACAGCGGATAGCCCCACATGGCAATGGCCCCGCGCCCGCTGAGCGCGGAGATGGCGACGGTGGTCGCCGCCGGGCCGAAGGCCAAGAGCGTTACGATACGCCGGTCGAAGGCATCGGCCTTCGCCGGAACCGGCGCCGCGTCCGGCCCCCGGGGCCGCGGCCAAATGACGGCGGCAGCAATCGCGAGCGCCGGCAGCAGAAACGCCAATTGGCCCAGCGCAAACACCAACGGATGGAGAAGATGATCCAATACGCCGCGCGAAGGCGCCGCCCGCGCGCTGGCATAGGCGAAGGGAAGAAAATCGTTGCGCACCAGCCAGACGAGATGCGGCGCCATGATGAGAAGCGCGAGCGCGACGGCGACATAAGGACCGGGGGTCGCCAGCGCGGGACGCGCTTGCCGGTCGAGCAGTAGGAACGACGCCAGCGGCGCCGCCAGCACAACCACAAAATACTTCGCCCATAGCGACAGCCCGATGGCGCAGCCGAGCAGCAGCCAATGGACCAGGCGGCCGCGCCGCAAGGCGGCATGGAAAGCATAACCGGCGAGCGCCCAGAGCGGCAGCTGGATCACGTCGTGGTTAAACTTGGCGGCGGTGAAATGGTAGTAATGCAATCCGTCGATGACGAGCACGGCGACGAGCGCGCCGACGGCGCCGACGAGTTGGCGCGCGGTCAGCCAAACCGCGGCAAAGGCCGACAGCACCGCGATCTGCGCCAGCGCGTAAAATGCGACGTCATGCCCCACCGTCCGGTAGACGAGTTCGACCAGCCACCACGGCAACGGCGGAAGCTTGTCGTAGCCGAGCTGCCATTCGCGGCCATAGGTGAGCGCCTCGATCAGATCGAGCGGCAGATTGGGATAGAGCAGCGTGGGCAGCGCAGTCCAGATCACGAGATGGAGCGCGAGGAAAGCGGCAAAGGTAGCCTGCGGGCGGCGCTCGACAATGGCAATCAATCCGGACATGGACTGCGGCAGGTGTCCTCCGTTGTGCGCGAATAGCGTGGGCCGGTCGAGCCCAGTTCTGCTACCAGGTTATAGCGACATAGGGCCGCGCTGGCATAGGCCCGAGCCCGTCGGCCGCGGTTGACATCGCGTGGGCGGCGAAGGAAGACGAAGCCGCATCCCATGTCGGTCGTGCTTCCCCCGTTCACGTCTCACTTCGCAACCCTCGCCAGGGGCTACGATGTTGCGCTCTGCGACGTCTGGGGCGTCGTGCACAACGGCGTCGCCGCCACGGCCGAGGCCTGTGATGCGCTCGCGCGCTTCCGCAAGCAACGCGGCACCGTTGTGCTGATCACCAACGCGCCGCGCCCTGGCGAAATCGTTGCGCGCACGACGCTCGACCGGCTCGGCGTGCCCCGCGCGGCTTACGACGGCATCGTGAGCTCGGGCGACGTCACCCGCGCACTGATCGCCGCGCGCGCCGGCGCGCGGGTGTTTCACATCGGCCCGGAGCGGGATTTGGGCCTGTTCGATGAACTGCATGCGCCACTCGCGCCGTTGGAGGAGGCCGATTACGCGGTTTGCTCGGGCCTCATCGACGATACCGTGGAGACTCCGCAGGATTATGAGGGTCTCATCGCGCGAATGCGCGCGCGTGCTCTCCCGATGATCTGCGCCAATCCCGACGTCGTGGTCGAGCGCGGCAACAAGCTCGTCTATTGCGCGGGCGCGATCGCGGACCTCTACGCGGCCGCGGGCGGTGAGGTCATCTTTGCCGGCAAGCCCTACCGCCCCATCTACGAGCAGGCAGTGGCGCTTGCCGAGGGCGCGCGCGGGCAACGCGTGCAGCATCATCGTGTGCTGGCCATCGGCGACTCCGTGCGCACCGATCTCAAGGGCGCAGCGACTTTCGGTATTGATTGCCTGTTCGTAACTGCTGGCATCCATGCCGAAGAACTCGGCGGTCGCAGCGATCCGGACGCTGCGGCGCTCGCCGGCATCTTCGCGGCCGCGGGCGTGACGCCGAAGGCGGTGATGCACCGGCTGAGCTGGTAGGCCTTCTGCGCGGGCATCGCTTGAACAGGCGCAGCAGCCTTGCGATGACAGGATGATTAAGCTTGTGTCCGACGCCGCAAGGCGGCCTCAACGATCATGACAGACGATCCGCACCCGCCCGAGCCGCTTATCGTCATCCGTGGCGAAGCGCCGGCGGACCACGCCCTCGACGGCGCGGTCGTCGCCATCGGTAATTTCGACGGCGTGCATCGCGGGCATCGCGCGGTGATCGCGGCAGCGCTGGCGCGCGCCAAGGCGCTCTCCCGGCCAGCCGCGGCGCTCACCTTCGAGCCGCATCCGCGCCGTTTCTTCCGACCCGAGGAGCCGCTGTTCCGCCTCACCGACGAGCGCGCGAAGCTGCGGCTCTTGGCCGCGACCGGACTTACCGGCGCGATCGTGCTGCGCTTCGACGCGGCGCTCGCCGGCCTGTCGGCGCAGGACTTTATTGGTCGCGTTCTCCTCGCACGCTTTCACGTCGCAGGTGTCGCCGTCGGCTTCGATTTTCATTTCGGCCTCAATCGCGCAGGCTCCCCTGACTATCTCGCGGCCCAGGGCGCAAAGCTCGGCTTTGCGGTCGATGTCGTGCCGCGGTTCGAGGACGCGGGACGGCCGGTGCGTTCCGGCCCAATCCGCGCCGCGCTTGCCGCCGGGCGGATTACGGAAGCAAATGCGATGCTTGGTTATCCTTGGTTCGTCACCGCCAAGGTTGTGCACGGCGACAAGCGCGGGCGCGAGCTAGGTTATCCCACCGCCAATTTGCGGCTCGATCCGGACTGCGGCCTCAAGCACGGCATCTACGCAGTGCGCGTGGGCGTGGGTGGACGCCGCTATGACGGGGTGGCGAGCTTCGGTCGGCGGCCGATGTTCGATGAGGGCACGGTGCTGCTCGAACCGTCCCTGTTCGATTTTTCCGGCGACCTTTACGGCGAGGAGATCGACGTCGCCTTCAGCGATTGGATCAGGCCGGAGCTCAAATTCGACCGCATCGAAGATCTCGTGCGCCGCATGAATGAGGATACAAAGCTCGCGCGCGTGGCGCTTGCAGCGAAGCCGGACGCCTTCCCTCGCCTCGGACCCGTGTCGGACTAATCTTCGGATGGATTGCCACCGTCCTCGCCCGACGCCTGTGCACGGCCTGACCACTCCTTGCTGACCCCGGCCGCGAGCACGGCGAGGGCGACGAGCGAGGCGAGCCGGCGCCAGCCGATTGTCTGTCCGATCTGCATTGCAACGGCCGCCAGCTTGGGGTCGAACAAATTGCTGCGGCGCGCCGCGAGTTCGAGGCGCGCTCGCTCCATATTGCGGCGTCGAGTCATGAGGGCGGCGAGCACCGCGATCAGCGCGATCAGCGCGAAGGCACAACCGATCACCACACCGGCGATCACGCCGTCATAGATGTCCGCGAGCCAGACGAAGAGCGCGACCAGGAGAAAGATCGCCGCGCCGACAGCGGCGACTGCCGCGATGATGGCGCAGATCAGGACTGCGGCGCTGAGCCCGGTGCGAACTTGGGCGTTCAGGGCGAAGTACCGCAGCCAACCGCGCATACGTTCCCCTCATCGACGCCGCAAGCGGCAAAGCACGGGCAGAATTACCTGCGCCACATCGCGCCGAACAGGAATCCGATGCCGAGCGCAACCGCGAGCGTCGTGTAAGGCCGCGTCCTGAGCGATTCGTCGATCGTATCGATCACCTTGTCGCCGACCTCTTGCACGGCGTCGACGGCTTCTTGGCCCTTGGCGCTGACATCTGAAACGACATCTTCGACGTTCGACTTCGCGCGGGCCCAGGCCGCGGTGCCTTTGGCCGTGAAGATGTCGGCGATCTGTGAAGCGAGCCGCGTCACATCATCGCGCAACGCTTGCAGATCCGCCTGGATATCGCCGCTCGCAGCGGAGGCGGCTTTGCCGCTCTCGCGCGCCGCGTCCTTGGCGTCGCGCGCCGTCTCCCGAACCGTGTCCCTGATCGTGCTGGAAGAGCTCGACATTTACGTCCTCCACTCTGACCTCTAGAAATATTCGCTGTGCCGCCAACGGGGCGCAAGGGAAAAAGTTCCGCGTGGCCGCGGGCTTGTCAGTCCGGCAGCTTACTCTCATCCGGCGGAAAAAGATGCGTCATCGTAACCAGGATCACGATGGTTAATGGCACGGCGAGGAACGCCCCCATTGGACCCCAGAGCCACGCCCAAAACGCGAGCGCCAGCAGGACTGCGAGTGGATTGAGCGTGAGTCGATGACCCAAAACGGTCGGAGTGATGAATTGGCCTTCGATCGTCGCCACGCCGATGAACGCCGCCGGCGGCACGAGTGCATAGCCGAGCGAGGGGAAACTCACGAGCCCAACGCCGAGCAGGATCAGCGTCGTGCAAGCGGCGCCGATATAGGGAATGTAATTGAGCGTCATCGCTACCAATCCCAAGATGATCGGGTTCGGTAAACCAAACAGCCACGCCCCCAGCGCCACCACGACCCCCAAGCAAAAGTTGATGATCGTCACCGTGGCGACGTAGGTCGCAAGATGTTCCTCGATGTCGTTAGCGATGCGGATGAAGCGCAGCTTGCCCTCGCGGGCGGTGAAGAACGACGCCATATATCTGCGGAAATCGATCTGCGTGGCGAGAAAGAAGATTAACGTCACGAAGAAAAGGGTGATCTGTATCAGCGCTGGCGTGACATAGCTGACCACCGGCGTGACAATCGCCAATTGCGACTGCTCAATCGCGACCGTCTTGCCCGACGGCAGGACGACATCCTGCAGCTCGCGCAAGGCCGATAGCGGACGGTCGAGCACGTAGAGTTTTTGTTTGATCGTGTTGCCAAACTCCGGCGCCTTGGTGATCCACTCGCTGACCGGCCGCGAGAGCAAAGTCACCGCGGTGCCCGCGAGCCCGAGAAGGAACGCGCCGAGCGCGCTGGCGGTCGCCCACGGCGAGATGCGGTGGCGCGCCGCCGCTTTGACGATCGGAGCAAGCGTCGTGCCGATCACCACCGCCGCCACCACCGGCAGCACTGGGCGGCAGAAGTAAAGGCACATCCCGAGCAACAGAACGAAGATGCCGACGGTTGCCACGCGCGCGGCCACCGTCCAGACATCCTCGATCGATTCGAGCGGTTCTGGATCCGTGACGCCGGGTGCGTCGCCCTTCTCGCGACGGGCGCGTAGAAACTCCAACTGTCACCTCCACGACGTCTGCAAAGCTCAACGCGAGATTGTCGGGCTAAGTTCCCACCGCCTCCGCCCAAGAAGCGCGACCTTTTCCCCTCTCCGGCGATCTGCTAGATCGGCGGCCGATGGCATGCGCTTCGTTTGTTGGTTTGCTCGGCTTGCCTGCGCGGCGAATTATGGGCCCGCGTTGCGCTTGACCATTCCGCCGGCGGGACTTGCGCTGGCGCGTCCTTGTTGCCACCTGTTAGACCGCCCATACGATCATGACCGACGCCGCCCGCGATTACAGCGAGACTCTATTTCTACCCAAGACCGATTTTCCCATGCGCGCTGGGCTCCCGCAAAAGGAGCCGGACATCCTCGCGCGCTGGCAGAAGCTCGACCTCTATCAGCGCCTGCGCGCAGCCGCGCGCGGCCGTGCGAAATTCATCCTCCACGACGGGCCGCCCTACGCCAACGGCAACATCCATATCGGCCACGCCCTCAACAAGATCCTCAAGGACGTGGTGACGCGAAGCCAGCAGATGCTCGGTTACGATTCCAATTACGTGCCGGGCTGGGACTGCCACGGCTTGCCCATCGAGTGGAAGATCGAGGAGGAAAATTACCGCGCGAAGAACAAGGCGAAGCCGAACCTCTCGCATCCGCGAGCGATGATCGCGTTCCGCAAAGAGTGCCGCGCCTACGCGCAGCACTGGCTCGAGGTGCAGCGCGAGGAATTCGAGCGGCTCGGGGTCGAGGGCGATTGGGATCACCCCTATACCACGATGGACTTCGCCGCCGAGGCGCAGATCGCGCGCGAAATCATGAAATTCGCGCAGAACGGCACGCTCTATCGCGGCTCGAAACCGGTGATGTGGTCGGTGGTGGAGAAGACCGCGCTGGCCGAGGCCGAAATCGAGTACGAGGACTATGTGTCGGACCAGGTGTGGGTGAAGTTTCCCATCACCAAGGTCGAACTCAGCGATTTTCACCCAGAGGCAACGGCACAGATCGTTGCCAAACAGCGCAAGCTTGCGAACGATCTCCTGAGTAGCGCTGTCCTTATCTGGACCACTACTCCGTGGACAATTCCCGGCAACCGCGCAATTAGCTTTTCTTTGGATATCGAATACGGACTTTACGAGGTAACGGATGCGCCCGCCGGGAATTGGGCCAAACGGGGCGACCGTTTCGTCCTAGCCGTTGGACGAGCAACTGACGTCTTCAAGGAAGCACGAGTAACGGCCTACAATGAGCTGCATCGCTTTTCTTTTGATGAGGGTCATTCGACATTATCTGTGATCTGCAGTCATCCGCTAAGAAAGCTCGGCGGATATGATTTCATTGTTCCGCTGATCCCTGGCGATCACGTCACAGACGAGACCGGCACTGGGTTCGTGCACACCGCGCCTGGCCACGGCCGCGAGGACTTCGACGTGTGGATGGAACATGCTCGCTGGCTTCAGGAGCAAGGCATCGAGACAGCCATCCCATACACCGTCAACGAGAACGGCGCGTTCACCGCCCATGCGCCGGGCTTTGCCGGCAAGCGCGTGATCACCGACTCCGGCGAAAAGGGCGACGCCAACGACGCCGTCATCAAGGCGCTGATCGACGCCGGCATGCTGATCGCGCGCGGAAAGCTCAAACATCAGTATCCGCATTCCTGGCGCTCGAAGAAGCCGGTGATCTTCCGCAACACGCCGCAATGGTTCATCGCGATGGATTATCCCATCATCGAGGCTCGCAAACTTATTCCAATCAAAGTGAATAGAGACGATCCGCTAGCCTTTGGAGAAGATGGAGTAGAGGTCGAGGAGGACACGCTGCGCAATCGCGCACTTGCCGCGATTGCGGTCACCCGCTGGGTGCCCGAGCAGGGCGAGAACCGCATTCGCGGCATGATCGAGAGCCGGCCGGACTGGGTGATCTCGCGCCAGCGCGCCTGGGGCGTTCCGATCACGGTCTTCGTGCGCGAGAAGGGCGACGGCGCGGTCGAGATCCTCAACGACCCGCGGGTCAACGCGCGCATCGCCGAGGCCTTCGAGCGCGAAGGCGCCGACGCCTGGTATCAGCCGGGCGCGCGCGAGCGCTTTCTCGGCGAGCTCGCCAACGAGGATTGGCAGAAGGTCGACGACATTCTCGATGTCTGGTTCGATTCCGGCTCGACCCACGCCTTCGTCTTGGAAGATCCCGCGCACTTTCCCTCGCTCGCCGGAATCAAGCGCAAGCGAGACGGTGGTCCCGACACCGTGATGTATCTCGAAGGCTCGGACCAGCACCGCGGCTGGTTCCAGTCCTCGCTGCTTGAATCCTGCGGCACGCGCGCTCGCGCCCCCTTCGACGTGGTGCTCACGCATGGCTTCGTGCTCGACGAGGACGGGCGCAAGATGTCGAAGTCGCTCGGCAACGTGACGGCGCCGCAAGACGTGATCAGGCAATCCGGCGCCGATATCCTGCGGCTGTGGGTGTGCGCGTCCGACTACGCCGACGACCTGCGCATCGGGCCGGAAATCCTTAAGACCACGGTCGAAACGTATCGCAAGCTGCGCAACACCATCCGTTGGATGCTGGGCTCGCTCGCGCATTTGCGCGAGGAAGACCGCATCGCGCTCGCGCAAATGCCCGAGCTGGAGCGGCTCATGCTGCATCGGCTCGTCGAGCTCGACCGCCTCGTCCGCCAGGCCTACGCCGATTTCGACTACAAGCGCATTTTCGCCGCCCTCAACGCCTTCATGACCAGCGAGCTTTCCGCCTTCTACTTCGACATCCGCAAGGATGTGCTCTATTGCGACCCGATCTCTTCGGTGACGCGCAAGGCCTGCCTGACCGTGCTCGACCATCTCTTCCATGCCACCGTGACGTGGCTCGCGCCGATGCTGCCGTTCACCGCCGAGGAGGCGTGGCTCGCGCGGCACCCGTCGGCTGAAGGCTCCGTGCACCTCGAAGGTTTCCCCGAGGTGCCGTCCGAGTGGCGCGATGACCCGCTGGCTGAGAGATGGCGGCGGGTGCGCAACGTGCGGCGCGTCGTCACCGGTGCGCTCGAGATCGAGCGCGCGCATAAGCGTATCGGCTCTTCCCTCGAGGCGGCGCCAGTTGTGTTCGTTTCGGATCCTGAGCTGTTCGCGGCGCTCGTCGATCTCGACCTGGCGGAGGTCGCGATCACCTCGGCGGCGACGCTGGTGCAGGGCGAGGGCCCGCCCGACGCGTTCCGGCTCGAGGACGTCAAGGACGTCGCCGTCGTGGTTGGGCTCGCGCAGGGAAAAAAATGCGCGCGCTCGTGGAAGATTTTGCCGAGCGTCGGCTCTGATCCCGCCTACCCCGACGTCTCCCCGCGCGACGCGCAGGCGCTGCGCGAATGGGAGGCGATGCGCAAAGCGGCGGAATGAAAGTGACGGAGCCCCTCGGCGTGCAGATGCAATCGCGCGGCTCCTACCTTTGGGGGCCACTCACTCGATTCGCGCTCGCCGTCGCCGCAGTCACGGCGGCTGTCGATCAGGCGGCCAAACTCTGGCTCCTGTTCGGCCTCGATCTGCCTGCGCGGGGCATCGTGCGGCTCACCCCGTTTCTCGATCTGGTGCTCACCTGGAACACCGGCATCAGCTATGGGCTCTTTCGGCAGCAGGGGCCGTTCGGGCAAGGGGCGCTGCTGGCGCTCAAGGCCGTCGCGGTGGTTTTGCTGTGGATATGGCTGGCACGCACCTCTTCGCGGCTCGCGGCGCTCAGCCTCGGGCTCATCATCGGGGGGGCGATCGGCAACGCCATCGACCGCCTTGCTTATGGGGCGGTCGCCGATTTCGTCCTCTTTCACGTCACCACGGCCACTTTCAGCTTCAATTGGTACGTTTTTAATCTGGCGGACGTCGCCATCGTCGCGGGGGTGGTCGGGCTCCTGTTCGAGACTCTGATCGGCACCCGCGCCGCAAAAGCGCCCTGATCCTGGCCACAATGCCCCATGGGGAGACGGCACATTTCGCCGTCATTTGAAGGGGATAGCTATGCGGGAGCGACAACGGGGGAGGCTGCGGCGCGTGTCCGCCGCCGCGGCCGTCACGCTGGCCATCGCGATCGCGTGGAGCGCGGGCTGCGCCCGCGCTGCCGATGACGACGACGAGGACGTTCCCCTCGACACCAAGATCTTGCGCGGCTTCATGAAGGATCTGGGGCTGCGGAGGGACGGCCAGGAAGGCATCGACTACCGCGAGCGCGCGCCGCTGGTGGTGCCGCCTACCCGGAATCTGCCGCCGCCGCGCAGCGAAGACGAGGTTGCGGCCAAAACGCCGGCGTGGCCCAAGGACCCGGACGTCAAACGCCGCAAGGAGGCAACCGCGGCTGAAAAGGCGCGGCTGAAGGGGAATTTCTCCGTGGAAGAGGATCAGCGGGCGCTGCGGCCGGACGAACTCGACAAGCCCGGCCGCGCCGCGAAAGGAAGCGGCGAGAAAGGCATCGGCGCCACCGCCGAGGACAGCCAGCGTCCAATGATGCCCTCCGATCTCGGCACCAAAACCAAAAAGCTTTGGGGCTCGGTGCTCTCGACCTTTGGTGCCTCGCAGCCGGAGGAGGCGCCGTTCACCGGCGAGCCGCCGCGCGAGGCAATGACTGCGCCGCCCACCGGCTATCAGACCCCCTCGCCGAATTACCCCTACGGGGTCGGCGTCGAGGACAAGCGCAAAGCCACGACGCTGGAGGACCGGCTCGTATCGGGCAGTAAATAGCGACGGCCATCGCCTCTTGACCCATCTGCGGCGTCATGGCCGGGCAGAAGCGCGTCGAAGACGCGCGTAAACGCGCTGATGCCCGGCCATGACGGCTTAGATAGGTCAACCTCAATGCGCGGTGGCGCCACACGGAACTTTCCGCGACAAGACGTCCCATCCACATTTGCCCAGCGCCAGTGGAGGTTTGCGCTCGCGTTCCCTCGCCGGAACGTGGCATCGTGGGGGCGACAATCCCACGAGAGCAAGTTCGTGCCTTACAGATCGATCCTCTCCATTGCCGCGCTGGCCGCTGTAGTGCTCGCCGCTCCCGCGCAAGCCGGCATCGGCCCCCAGGTCACCCATTTTACGCTGTCGAACGGTCTCGAGGTCGTAGTGATTCCCGATCATCGCGCGCCGATCGTCACGCATATGGTCTGGTACAAGGTCGGCTCGGCCGACGAGACGCCGGGCACGTCGGGGCTTGCCCACTTCCTCGAACATCTCATGTTCAAGGGCACGGCCAAAAATCCCTTGGGACGCTTCTCGCAGGTCGTGGCCACCATCGGCGGGCAGGAGAACGCGTTCACCGCCGCCGACTATACGGGCTATTTCCAGCGCGTGCCGCGCGACGAGCTCAAGCGCATGATGGAGTTCGAGGCCGACCGCATGACCGGATTGGTGCTCACCGACGACGTGGTGCGGCCCGAGCTCAATGTCGTGCTGGAAGAATACAACATGCGCGTCGGCAACAATCCCGCCACGCGGCTCGGCGAGCAGATGGACGCTGCGCTCTATCTCAACCATCCCTACGGCCGCCCTGTGATCGGCTGGCGACAAGAAATCGAGCAGCTCGACCGCGAGGCTGCTCTGGATTTCTACCGGCGCTTTTACACGCCCAATAACGCGATCGTCGTCATAGCCGGTGATGTGACGCCCGAGGACGCGCGTGCGCTCGCGCAAGAAACCTATGGCCAGGTCCCTCGCATCGCCGAAGTCAAGCCGCGTATTCGCCCGCAGGAGCCGGTGCAGGAGGCTGCCCGCACGGTCACGCTCGCCGACGCGCGTGTCACTCAGCCCAGTCTCAGCCGCTATTATCTGGTTCCCTCGAGCACGAGCGCGCGGCCGGGCGAGAGCGAAGCGCTCGATGTGCTGGCGCACATTCTCGGCCGCGGCGAGAACAGCCGTCTCTATGAGGTGCTGGTGGTGGACAAGGCCATCGCGGTCAACGCGGGCGCAAACTACGACGGCACCGCTGTCGACAATACGCGCTTGAGCGTATACGCAACGCCCAAGCCCGAAGTAAGCCTGCCGCAGCTCGAAGGGGCGATCGACGTAGTGCTCGCCGACGTCGTCGAGAACGGCGTCACCGCCGAAGAGCTCGAGCGCTCCAAGAACCGGATGATCGCCGACGCAATCTACGCCAACGACAATCAGCGGGCGCTGGCGCAGTGGTATGGCTCCTCGCTCGTAACCGGCGCGAGCGTCGAGCAAGTGCGCACCTGGCCCGATCGCATCCGGCTGGTCAGCGCACAGGCGGTGCAGGATGCAGCCCGCCGCTGGCTCGACAAGCGCCGCTCGGTGACCGGCTATCTCGTCAAGGACGCCCAGGCCCAGGAGAAGCGCTCGTGAACGCCTCCACCCGCCGCGCCGCCGCGCGCGGCCTGATCACGCTCGTGGCAGGCACGGCCATCGCGCTTGCCGCCCTCCCGGCGCGAGCGATGAATATCGAGCGCGTGGTCAGCCCGCTCGGCATCGAGGCTTGGTTGGTCAGCGACCGCACCCTGCCGCTGATCGCCGTCGAATTCGCCTTCCGCGGCAGCGCCGATCAAGACCCGCCGGACAAGCCCGGCATCGCCAATATGGCGACGAGCCTGCTCGACGACGGCGCCGGCCCCTTCGATGCCAAGGCCTTTCACGACCGGCTCGAACGCAAGGCGATCGAGCTTTCCTTCCACGCCGGACGCGACTATCTGCGCGGCACCTTGCGCACGCTCACGGAGAATCGCGACGAAGCGTTCGACGATCTGCGACTCGCGCTCACCGAGCCGCGCTTCGACGCCGCGGCGGTCGAGCGCATGCGCGCGCAGATCATCTCGCGGCTGCGGCGCGAGATGCTGAGCCCCAATGACATGGCGAACCGCAATTGGTGGGCAACGGCGTTCCCCGGCCATCCCTACGGACAGCCGGTAAACGGCACGCTCGAATCCGTGCCCAACATCAGCGTCGATGACTTGAAATCCTACACCGCCCGCGCGTTCGCGCGCGACAACCTCAAGATCGCGATCGTCGGCGACATCGACGCGGTGGGCGCGGCTTCCCTCATCGACCGCACCTTCGGCGCGCTGCCCGCCAAGGCCGAGCTCAAGCCGCTCGCGCCGGTCGTTCCGCAAGGACTGGGCCGCCGGATCGTCATCCATCTCGACGTGCCGCAGGCCGTGGTGAATTTCGGCGGGCCGGGAATTGCCCGCAGCGACCCCGATTTCATGGCCGCCTATATCGTCAATCACATTCTCGGCGGCGGCGCGTTCTCCTCGCGCCTTTATGTGGAGGTGCGCGAGAAGCGCGGGCTCGCTTACGGCATCTCCGACAGCCTGCTCTGGCTCGATCGCACCGCGCTGTTGCTCGGCCATACCGCGACGCGGGCCGACGCCACCGCGAAAACCATCGAGATCATCGAGCGCGAGATCAACCGGCTCGCCGAGGAGGGGCCGACCGAGGCCGAGTTCGTCAAGGCCAAAACTTATCTCAAGGGTGCTTATGCGCTTGGGCTCGATACCTCGAACCGGATCGCGAGCCAGCTCCTGCAGATACGGCTCGACAAGCTCGGCATCGATTATATCGAGCGCCGCGGCGGTCTCATCGATGCCGTCACGCTCGCCGACGCCAAGCGGGTAGCCAAACGGCTGCTCGAAGGCGGTCTCCTCATCACGGTCGTCGGCCGCCCCGAAGGGGTCAGCTCGAGCGAGAGCGCCGGCGGCGGATCGCATCTCGGCAAGCCGGGGGGAACGCCCGCCAGTCGGGGGCCCGAACCGCGGTAGCGCATTTGCCTCTTGCGGGCCGCGCGCAGCGATGATCCGCATCACCCCATCGATCAGCATTGGCGAGGGGGAGCTCGAGGAGCATTTCATCCGCGCCTCCGGGCCCGGCGGGCAGAACGTCAACAAGCTCTCGAGCGCGGTGCAGTTGCGCTTCGACGTACGGCGCTCGCCGAGCCTTCCCGAGGGCGTGCGCGCGCGGCTCGAGCAGCTCGCCGGGAGACGGCTGACGCGCGAGGGCGTGCTGGTGATCAACGCGCAACGCTATCGCACCCAGGAGCGCAACCGCGACGACGCGCGCGAACGCCTCGTGGACTTGATCCGGCGCGCCGCGGTACCGCCGGCTCCTCGACGGCCGACAAAGCCGAGCAGGCTCGCGCGCGAGCGCCGCCTGCAATCGAAGAAGCACCGCGCCGCGATCAAAGGCTTGCGCCGCGCCAAGCCGCCGCTCGAGTAGCCCTCATGCTGAGGAGCATCGCAGCGAAACGAGCGAGCCGCGGGCGCTGCGATGCGTCTCAAAGCATGAGGGCAGTCGCTGCGGGGCGTGCTCATCCTTCGAGACGCGCGCACGCGCGCTCAAGTTTGCGGAAACGTCTCGCACGCGCGCTCCTCGGGATGAGGACGAGCACCGCGTAGAAACCCTCCTATTCACTTTTCAAACAGCCGATCTCGTTCCCGCGGCGCGTTTTTGCGCCCGGGTTTCGCTTTTTGGCTTCGCTACCCCGAATCTTTAGGGGTGGCGGAGCGCCGAGCGTCGTACCGGTGCTTGCGAGGCACCGGTTGGGCCTGCAAACGCGGCAGGCCAGGCGCCTAACGAGGCGCCTGGCGTCCCATAAACGCGGCGAACTAATTGGCTGAAATAAGGTAGCGATTTCAACGCTGACCGGCGGCTTGGCCGCGGCGCTGGGCCTCGCGGCACTTATTGCCAGTTCGCGCCCGCTTTACGAAGCGTTACGCTGGGCTGGGGTGCTTTATCTGTTTTGGCTCGCGTGGGAGGGCTGGCGGGGCGAGGATACTTCGCCCGTCAAG
>DATFQX010000215.1:0-7192 GCA_035263865.1 Xanthobacteraceae bacterium | reverse complement strand
AAGGGCATTCCATTGATTCAATTTGTGACCAATCTTTCGCAGATCGGAACAAATAAGTTCGTGCTGATCGCGCTGCCCTTGAACATCAAGGGCGGCGATGCAAGTCCGGCGCGGGTCGTCGCGCTCGTGGAATGATGGGCTGAACCGGCACGCTCTGGATTACAGTCGTAATCGTTTCGCTCGCCGGCGCAACCCGCGACATCATCTCGGCGGGGAGGGCGCTGTAAACGTTGCCGGCACGTTCGAAAACCATGCCGTGTCCAAGACCTGCCTCGCCATCTGTTGATCGATATGCGGCGAGATTTCGCGGTGAAATGCGTAGGCGAGCGTGTCGTATTCGAATCTGCAGGTTGGCGAGCGGTTCGGCGGCAAATATCCGTCCTGGGTCAAATCGGCGAACGTCACCGGGTCGGCGCCGTATGCCAGACACATGAGATTGTAAAAGCGCTCTTCAGGCTGGCCGTGGTTGCTGGCAAAGCCCGCTAACTGGGTGTGCACGATGGGATTCGTCCTGTAATCCGCGACGTACATCCTCCAAGCCCAGGCGCCGCCTGCGATCAATCTCCGCGCTCGCTCCTTGCCGAATTGCAGCATGATGTATCCTGCAAAGTTGTCGGCGGCATCTTCCGCGTGCCCGAATATTGGCACGTTGAAAAGATCGAACATTGCGTGGCCGACTTCGTGCGTCGTGAGCCAGAAGAACTGCCCGATTGCTGCATCCCTCGGGGTGAGTCCGCCGGAGGTCGTTTTCTTTGGCAAGGATTGCAAAATGTGCCGCAAAAGCTCGTAACAGATGGTCACCGTTGGTTTGGAGTTCTCGCGGCTGTACCAAGAATTCACCATGCCGCATTCCGTGGTCTTGATGGTCAACTCCTCGGGCAGACGAAACGGACTCAATATCCCCTGCATGTCTTCGAGCACACGGTGCTCACTTAACATACCGTAGAGTTCCTGAAGCTCGGCGCTTTTGGGTACGACATATTCGACCGTGACGCGATTTGGTTGACCGTTTGCAACGGGGGCAGGGGCGTTGTGACCGGCTTGGTTATGAGCGCCGGGTACGAGTACCGGGGCCGCGACGATGTAAAGTTTTTCTCCCGAGCGAAAAATAATTGCGCCGGGGCCCAAATCGCGAGCTCCCAGTGCCTCAATCTGTGCCGAGGTGTCGCCTTTCGCTCGGCCTGGTGTGACGGCAAAAGTCTTGCCGTCGACATAGATGCTGTCATTGTCGGCAATCGTAGCCGGTGGGGCTGTTTGCGATTGCGCCACTGCCAAATTTGACACGATCGCTGCAATGCCAACGATGACACCGATGGAGCTTATCGATTTCCCTTGGAGACTGCTCATCGGATTCTCCACAGTTGATAGCGCAACAACGCGGATTAACCTTACGAGGTACGTCGCGCCGTTGAAAATTTGAGAAGATGTAGGGGCGGGCCGAAATTAATTTCAGCCCGCCCCCATGAACACTAAAGGTTCGCCGGTTCATCACTTTGTACTCGCCGAGATCCAATTATCCTCGAAGGCCTTTTTGAGCTTGTATTGAACATAGTCCGGGTCGTAGGCGAATTGCATGAGCGTGGCGTTATAGCCCGGGCTGCCGCCACCCGTGAGGCTCGGATTATACTGCGGCGCCCGTGGATCGTTGGCGAATTGCATGAGCATTTGGTTATATCACAATGCTTGGCTCGTCGACGTGCGCGTATTGCTCTTCATCCACTGCAGCAGCGCCGTCTCGGTGTAACGCACAGCCCGACCAAGCTGGATGTACGCAGGGCCATCCCCCCGCATCGACACGTCGAGGCATTCGGCGATGTCATCGATTGCGAAAAAGCGCAGCGCAGAATTGCGTCGCTTGGAAGCCGCGGCGGCCGAAGACTCATCTGTCATTAACGCCTCCTAGCGTTTTCGCTTGGCTAGTTCCGGGGTCGGAAGTGGAATTGCGCTTGCTGCTCACAATCCAGCGTTCCAGATCTTCGCGGTCGTAGTAGACGGAGCGCCCGAAACGCAGGAAGGGTGGTGCATCATCCCCGCCTGCGACGCGCTTCTTTGCGAGTTCGCCGGTTGGAAGGCCGTATTCAGTCTCAACCTCGGCCGGTCGGAGGAGTCGCTTTTTCACGGTGTCCTCTTTCGTCGTACATACGACGCGACACAAACGCCTCTCGGGGGCCAGCACAACAGATCGATGATTGGTCCGCTGATCTCGGCTGCTAGGGCCAAACAAAGCGATTTAATTAACGGTGCTTAAGTCGGGCCAACTACAAACCCCGCTCGGAATTTGGCGCAGCAGGATTTGGCACAGGGCAAGTGCGAATCGAATGGCGTTGAGCGGTAGAAGGCAAAGACCCTTAGATTTGTGCAGGCCGGCGCTTAGTTGCCCAGGCGACGGCCCGCTGCGCCGTTCGCAGACTGATGGATGTGCCATATCGCAATGTGGTCTCCGCAACCACCTCTCGCGCGAGCTGCCGCTGCGTCTTGTTGGTGGGCAGACTCAGCGGATACAGCGAGTGAAGGCTGCTGACCGCCAAGCCAAGTTCTTGGGCAGGGCGTCCCGGCTTTGGTCGTCGGGGTGACCGGCGCCGAAATTTGGTTCGATCAAAGAGTTTGCGACGTCGGCGGAGCCAAGCCTCCAGCTCGGATCTCCGGATGCGTATCTCGCTGCCGTGGAACGGCGCCAAGCTATCCCGCGCGCGCACCAACAGCAGCTCGCCAGGTAGCGCAACATGGAAAGCAGCCGACTGACCGAGCTTCTCGGATGGAATTCTGACAAACGCATCGGATACAACATTTGCGCCTTCTCTGAACTTGCGGCTTGCATAGAGACCGATCCACCCGCCAAGCAAAGCCTGACGGAGTCGATCCTTTGCCTCATCGATCCATTTTTTCGGTCTGGCGTGGGTCGTGCCCAGCTCGTCCGCGGTTGTATCCGGCAAAGCCGGCAGGCGGTCGCGATTGGTTCGATGATCCAACAGAATTTCGATGCACTCACGAATCGTGAGAAGATCCACAACCTCTATGGTGGCGGCAATGTTCATGCTGAAATGAATTCGGCAGTCGGACGCACTTTACCGACCAGCCCCTCAATATGCTGACCCCACCGCTCGAGTGCGAGCTTGCGTTCGGCCAGAAAGTCATGGCGTTGGTAGACCGCTGCAACACCTGAAATCGTGCCGCTCTGATGATTGAGGATCTTGTCGGCGACGTGGGGCGGAACGCCGAGGCGGGCCATACCGGAGACGCGTGTTCGTCGCAGGTCATGGAGACGCCAGTTGGTGACGCCTGAGCTTTCGTCGAGCGCGCGCTTGGCATTCGTAAAGTCTTGGAACGGCCTCAACCCCGAGAACGAAAAGACGTAGTTCCCCAGCCGCGGGGCGTGCGCCTAATCAATTTGATCGATGGTGCCGACAAGTGGACAATGTGCGGCTTTCCGTTTTTGGTTCTCAGACCTGGAAGAGTCCAAATTCGATTCTCAACATCGATCTCGTCCCAGACCATCCGCGCGACCTCCTCGCGCCGCTGACCTGTCAACGCCAGCATCTCAATGATGCCGCCATAGGGACTGTCCATTCTGCGTACCGCTATGATTACGGATGCAAGCTCACGATCCGTCAGCACGCGGTCGCGCGCGATCTCCTTGCCAGGTAGAGGGACACCCTCGGCCGGCGAGCTATCAATGACCGCCCGGCCTAAGCACCAGTTGAGAAACGTCTTGACTACCTTGAGCAGCTTGTTGGCCGCTACTGGAGTGCCACGTTGCGCAATCTCGCTCGTAAGCTCGATGACGTCTCGCTTGCGAATTTCGCGAACAGACCTGGCGCCCCAGCGAGAGGTCACCTCACGACGTAGCATACGCGAAACCTCGGCGGCCTTACGGGTCTTTGATACATGCTGGATAATGAAGACCTCGATGAGGTCCTCGACCCTATCGGCCGTGATCCGGCGCCTCGATTCCTGCTTCTCCGTCGCAGGATCCCGGCCTTCAAGCCGAGCCGCAAAGATCTTCTGTGCCTCGGCCCGCGCCATTTGGAGCGTCAAACGCCCATAGGGTCCGATCGTGTACTTCCTGAGCCGCGACCGAGCGCCCCCGGTACGGTAGAGCGCGACGAACACCCTGCGACCACGGGGGGTCACCTTGATGCCGAATCCGGGCAGGCCAGAATCCCAATAAACGGTGTCCTTGGCGATAGCCTTAAGCGCATCGACCGCGTTCTTCGTCAAACGTATAGTCGGCATAAAGTGAGTCCGTGGCCTCATCTACTGCTACCTTGATTCGCCATAGGTAGCAAAGAAGAGGCAACTGGAGGAAGCCAGAAGCATCCCCAGGCAACATGATCTTGTCCAATATCAATACGATAGGCATGTGGAAGAATGCCCAGCCATCCTCAGGAACATTCACCCCGATAACCACAAGGGGGAGGGGAGCACAGCGAGCGCATGGCGCGATGATGCGCCCGCACAAATGAAGATAATCTAGCGGCGGGCGATGCTGCCGCCGCGGCGCGCGGGCGCGTGCGCCGAGCCGCGCGCGGGAACATCGAGGTCGCTCGCCAGCAAGTCCGGTAGTGTCGACAGCGCGGCAATACGCGGCGGATTGCGCCGGCCACGCGCGCGGCTATCGACGTTCTCGTCGTGCGGGCGTTTGACCGCGTCGGCGCGTGCGAGCGACTCGATGGGTGGCGCATCCTCGGTCAAGCGCGCCAGCAGCGAAGTAAGATCGTCGAGCCATGCCGCAACGACGTGGATGACGCCGGATTCCTGCTGCAGCTCTCCGCTCACCGCGACATAACGCGCGCCCATGATAACGGGACGAAAGCGTTCGAACGTCTTTGGCCAAACGATGATATTGGCGATCGCGGTCTCATCCTCGATGGTCATGAAGATGACGCCGTTGGCCGCGCCCGGCTGCTGGCGAACGGTGATGAGGCCGGAGACGCGCACGCGCGCGCCCCGCGGCAAGGCGCGCAGCTCCTCGTTGCGAATGATGCCGTACCGGTCGAGGTCGGCGCGCAAGAAGCTCGCCGGATGTGCGCGCAGCGACAGTTCGAGAAAGCGGTAGTCATTCACCACCTCCTCGCCCAGCGGCATGGCTGGCAGCCGCACCGCGGGTTCGTGCGGAACAGAAATTTGCGGCGTCACGGCTGGCACGGACGTCCGAAACAGCGGCAGATCATCTTCCACGGCGCCCACGCGGCCGAGCGCCTTCGCCGCCCACAGCGCTTGCCGGCGCGTGAGCCCGAGCGAGCCGAAGGCATCGGCATCGGCTAATCGCGCGATGACATGGGTCGGCAGGCCGGTGCGCAGCCAAAAATCGCGGATGCATGCGTAGCCGGCGGCGCGGTTCTGCACGATCATTCTGCCGTGCTCTTGCGACAATCCCTTGATCTTGCGCAAACCCAATCGCAACGCGTGAGTGGAGCGGATGTCGCCCGCCATGTCGCGGTGGAGCGTGTCGAGCCGCGCGGCGGCGCGCTCCCCCGGCTCGAGCGTGGCGTCCCAGTCGGAATGGTTGATGTCGACTGGGCGCACCTCGACCCCATGCCCGCGCAGGTCGCGCACGATCTGCGCGGGCGCGTAAAAACCCATGGGCTGCGCGTTGAGCAGCGCCGCCGCGAACACGTCCGGGTAGCGGCATTTGAGCCAGGACGAAGCGTAGACGAGCAGCGCAAAGCTCGCCGCGTGACTTTCCGGAAAGCCATATTCGCCGAATCCCTCGATCTGGCTGAAGCAGCGCTCGGCGAAATCGCGCGGATAGTTTCTCGCTACCATGCCTTCGATCATCTTGGTCTTGAACATGCCGATGGTGCCGGTGCGCTTGAAGGTGGCCATGGCGCGGCGCAGCTTGTCGGCTTCGCCCGGCGTGAAGCCGCCGGCGACGATGGCGATCTTCATCGCTTGTTCCTGGAACAAGGGCACGCCGAGCGTCTTGTCGAGGACGGCTTCGAGCTCCTTCGAGGGATAGGATACCGGCTCAAGTCCCTGCCGGCGGCGCAGATAGGGATGCACCATGTCGCCCTGGATCGGGCCCGGCCGCACGATCGCGACTTCGATGACGAGATCATAAAATTCCTTCGGCTTGAGTCGCGGCAGCATCGACATTTGCGCGCGGCTTTCGACCTGAAACACGCCGAGCGAGTCCGCGCGTTGCAGCATGCGATAAACGGCGGGGTCTTCTTTCGGAATCGTAGCGAGCGTGAAGAATCCCTGCCCATTCTTTTGCTCGTCACGGAACGAACGACCATAGTGCTTCTCGGTGAGCTCGAATGCCTTGCGCAGGCACGTGAGCATGCCGAGCCCGAGCACATCGACCTTGAGGATGCCGAGCGCGTCGAGATCGTCCTTGTCCCATTCGACGAAGGTGCGGTCATCCATTGCGCCATTGCCGATCGGCACCACCTCGTCGAGCCGGCTGCGGGTGATGACGAAGCCGCCGACATGTTGGGAGAGGTGGCGCGGGAAGGATTGGATCTCGATGGCGAGCGCGCGCATTTTCTGCATGCGCGGGCTGTTCAGGTCGATGCCGGTGCGCGCGAATTCGTCGGTGCGCACCCCACCGCCGCCCATGCCCCAGATCGAGGAGGACAGCGCGCCGATTGTGTCTTCCGACAGTCCAAAAACCTTGCCGACCTCGCGGATGGCGGATCGGCCGCGATAGGAGACGACGGTCGCGGCAATGCCGGTATGATCGCGGCCGTAGTGCTCGTAAATATGCTGAATCACCTCCTCGCGCCGCTCGTGCTCGAAATCGACATCGATGTCCGGCGGCTCGTTGCGCTCGCGCGAGATGAAACGCTCAAACAGCAGATCGATCTTGGTCGGATCGACACTCGTCACGCCGATGCAATAGCACACCGCTGAATTCGCTGCTGATCCTCGCCCCTGGCAGAGGATGCCGCGCGAGCGCGCGAACTTCACCAGGTCGTACACGGTCAGGAAATATGCCTCGAGTCGCTGTTCCCGGATGAAGTTGAGCTCTTTGTTCAGCGTCTGCCGAACCTCATCCGGAATTCCCTGCGGGTAGCGGGCCGCAGCGCCTTCCCACGTGCATTGCGTCAGGTACTCCAGCGGCGTGAAACCGGCGGGAACAACCTCTTCGGGATACTCGTAGCGCAGCTCGTCGAGTCGGAAGCTGCATCGCTCGGCGAGCTCGACCGTGCGACGAATCGCTTGCGGGCAGGCACGAAAGAGCCGGTGC
>DATFQX010000214.1:0-84742 GCA_035263865.1 Xanthobacteraceae bacterium | reverse complement strand
CCGATTCATGATCACAATCGATGTGACCACGTCGTCCTGATGGTCGCGACCGGCTTTGCCGAGCCGCGGCAAGTAGCCGACATACACGTTCGCCACGTGCTTGACTTGCACCGGAGCGCCGTCCGATTGGGCGAGCACGATGTTCTCGATATCCTCGACCCGGTAGCCTTGCGTCAAATCGTCGGCGCCGCCGCTGTCGAGCAGGCCGAGGCCGCGGACGTTCACGGATTGCTCCCCGAAACTGATGGTGCGTCCGCCCACATTGCTATTGGCATTGCCGATCGCAGCAAGCACCTGCGGTAGCGTGACGTTGTATGCGTCGAGCTTGTGCAGATCGACTTCGACTTCGTATTCCTTGGTGGTCCCGCCCCAAGTGACCACCTGGATGACGCCCTCGACGGTCAAGAGGCGCCGTTGCAGGATCCAGTCCTGCACCGTGCGCAGATTGGTCAATCCAAAGTTTGCGGGACCCACCACCTGATAGCGGAAAATTTCGCCGACCAGGCTCGATCCCTGGATCGTGGGCTGCACATTGTTGGGAAGGTTGACGCGTTGCTGCAGGCTCAGAGCGGCCTGCGTGTAAGCGAAATAGTAATCGACGCCGTATTTGAACACGACTCGAATGAAGGACAGTCCATAGAAGGAGGTCGAGCGGATGAGATCGACGCCCGGGGTCGGGGCGAGCCCGACCTCCATCGGGATGGTGTAGTACCGCTCCATCTCCTCAGCCGAGAGGCCTGGCGCCTGGGCAGTAATCTCGAGGATGACGGGCGCTGGATTGGGATAGGCTTCGATATTCAGCTTCGAGAAAGCGATGAGCCCGCCGCCGATGAACAGCAACAAGCACAATAGAACAATCGGGCGGCGCGTGAGTCCAAAGACGAGCAGGCCCTTGAGCAAAGGTTGTCCCTTGATCTGACCGAGTGCTGATCGCTGGATCGAATAATCAGCAAAATGCGATGGGGACGACGACTCACGCCGGCATTCGCAGGCGCGGTCATGATGGCTGCCGGTTTGCCGCTCGGTCCACTGTGAAAAATTTCCATTTTTACTGTGATCTTTCACAGCTCGATTTGATGTCGCAAATCACAGGTGAAGCAGCGACGAAGCCGGTGCCGGACACGCGCGCGCTGCACGAAGCATTGCGGGCGTGAGTGCCATTGAACCGCAAAACCGCCGCGCGGGACGCAAGCGCCGCACGGGATGCTCCAAACATGCGAGGCCTGGCAGCGGCCACCTCCATTGAAAACGATGTATAGGACTCGCCGGGTTGTGTGTGGCATGTTCACAATGCGACCAAGCGGGCTGCGGGAGGGAAGCCAATGTTCGACATGAGGCGGCGCGGGTTCGAAAGCGGGCGCGCAGTGTTTCGGCGTTTGTTCGGCAGCCTGCTCGTGAGCGGCGCGATGGCGTTCTCGGCCGCGGCCGAGAACGCGCCGGGGGTGACCGATCGCGAGATCAAGATCGGCCAGACGATGCCTTACACCGGTCCCGTTGCCTGGATCTCGAGTATTGCCGCGGCGGAGAAGGCGTATATCCAAATGATCAACGATCAGGGCGGCATCAATGGTCGCAAGATCAACCTGATCAGTGTCGACGACGGCTTCCTGCCTTGGCGAACCGGGAACGAGACGCGCAAACTGATCGAAGTCGACAAGGTCGCCTTTACGTTCGGTTCAGTCGGGACACCTACCCAGCTCGCGGTCGCGAGATACCTCAACGAGCGAAAAATTCCGCAGCTGTTCATCGAGAGCGGCGCCTACCGCTGGGGCAATTACAAGGAGACGCCCTACACGATGGGCGGCATGCGCCCGAGCTACCGGCTGGGAGCACGTCTTTATACACGATACATTCTTCGGCAGAATCCGAATGCAAGAATCTGCATTCTCTACGACGACAACGATTTCGGTCGCGATTACACGGCTGGCGTGCGCGACGTACTGGGCGACAAATACGCCGCGACCGTGAGGGAAGCGACTTACGAATCCACGGATGCCTCGGTCGACCGGCAGATCGTCCAACTCAAAGCCACTGGTTGCGATGCGCTGATCGTCGCGATCCTGCCGCCTTTCGCCGCGCAGGCGCTCCGCAAGGTCCACGATCTCGGATGGAAGCCAATCTTTTTCATGAACAATGTCTCAATCTCGATACCCATTGTCCTGCAGCCGGTCGGGCTCGAAAGCAGCATCGGTTTGTTGTCTTACGCCTATGCCAAGGACCCGCTCGACCCTGCCTTTGAGAATGACCCGGGACTGAGGGATTGGCGCGCCTGGATGAACAAATATCTGCCGGGTGAGGATGAACGCCGCCCGAGCTTCGTCTTCGGCTACAACGCTGCGGGCGCGTTGATGCAGGTGCTCAAGCAGGCCGGCAACGATCTCTCGCGCGAGAATATCATGCGCCAGGCGGCGAACCTGCGCGACGTGGATCTTCCCATGCTGCTGCCGGGAATCAAGGTCAACACCAGTCCGACCGACTATTATCCGGTGCAGCAGTTGCAGCTGGTGCGCTTCGACGGCAAGCGCTGGGTGCGCTTCGGGGATTTGGTCTACGACGAGTGAGCCGCATCCTTTCGGCCGGTGAAGGCACGTGGCTCGAAAGTGACCGCCCGCATTCGGTCGCCCCGAGCAACAAACACCACCTATGCCGCCTCTGAAATCCAGGAGCTGAGGACCGCGCCGATGATGCCGGCGAGCGCAATCATGATCAGCACGGCCGGAAATCCCCCGAGCGCGAGGGCGGCGGCGCCGCCGGCAACGCCGCAACTGCCGCCGAGGAACGTGCAGGCATTGACGATCCCGGACCCTTGCCCCGTCTGCGCACGCGAAAGCGCCGACAGCGCCAGGCGCGGCGCCAAGGCGTAGGGCACGGCGAGACCCGCGCCCATCACAAAAAACCCGACCGCCAGGAGGACCATCTCAGCTTCCGCAGTGGCGAGCGCGATAATGCTGCTTGCGATCGCGATCAGCGCCATGCCGCCCCGCATCGCATGGCGCAGCCCGATCCGAGCCGCCAGCGCGGGAGCCGAGAGGGCGAGCGCAAGCAGCGCCGCGCTCAGCGGCAGCAGGCAAGCGCCGGCTTCCAGGGCGCTTAGGCCCAATCCTTCCCCGCTCTGCGCATAGAGATTGAAGTAGAGCAGCAGGCTCATGATGCTGAACATAGACAGCGAGCCGATGGCCAGGCCCATCACAAAGCTGCGGCGGGCGAAGAAGCTCAAGTCGACGAGCGGAGCCCCGGCGCGCCTCTCGATCCTTAGCAGCAGAAAGAGCGCCGCTCCCGCCAGCACGAAGGGGCCGACAACCGGGAGCGGTGCTGACCGCGCATGCGGCAACGCATGCAGTCCAAAGACAACCGAGACCATCAACGTCGTCAGCAAGACAAAGCCGATCCAATCCGCGCGCTGATCTTTGCTCGCGTAAGGGTGGGTGCTCCCCGAGCCTGCGCAGGCCAGGCCGGCAATGGCCGTTAGCATGAGCGGGAGGTTGGACCAGAAGATCACGCGCCAGCCTGTGAAGTGAGTGAGCGTACCTCCGACCAGCGGCCCGATGCTGAAGCCAAGCATCAGAAAGCCGGTCCATGCACCGATGGCTGCGGCTCTGCGCTCCGCAGCGGCGCTTGTATCGACCGCAGCCAACGTGCTCGGCACCGCGATCGCAGCAGCGAGGCCCTGCAAGGCGCGTCCGACCAGCAGCACAGCTTGCGTGTCGGCGACGGCAATGATGCAGGAGCCGATGCCGAACAGCGCCAATCCGGCCATCGACGCCAGCCGTGCGCCGAACCGATCCGCGGCGCGCCCCCCAACCACGATGAAGGCGGCGGAGACGACCAGATAGGCATTAACCGCCCACTCCACCCCTGCTGAGCTCAGCGAAAGGTCGCTGCGCATGTTCGGCAAGGCGGCCATGATCGCGGTGCTGTTGGCGCCGACCGCGAGCATCGCCAGACACGACGACCACAGGACCGAGCCCGTTCGCTGGCTCAACGTTGCTGCGTCCTCAGCCTGGCATCGGGCGGATGAAACGCGGGCAGCGGCGCCGCGCGCAGTCGTTTTCGAGTTCTTATTGAATCTTGCTCGACGCGCATTGAGCGATCTAAGCCTTGCACAGCGCGCTGCGGACGCTTCACCGTTCTCATCCTCTTAGCATTTTGGCGCTATTCCGGCAGCGGCTTTCCGCGCGTTTCCGGCAGGAAAGGCGCCGCGACGAGAGCGAGGATATAGACCAGCGCGATCACCACCGCGGCCTGGCTGAACCCGCCGAAATTCGCGATCAGCCAGCCCGAGATCAACGGACCGGTCCATGAAATCAGGCGCGGTGTATTGAACACGAACGCCGTCGCGGTCGCGCGCACGCGAGTCGGGAACAGTTCCGGCAGCCATGCAGCCATCCAGGTGAACTGGCCGGAGACAAATATGCCGCTGAACGCTGCGGCCCAGAGGAGCAGCGCCAGATCCTCCGTCCAGATGAAGAAGACTGGCACCGACAGGAACGCGAGCGCGAAATAGGCCATGGTGACCGGCTTGCGGCCATAGACATCCGCAAGAAAGCCGAGCCCGATATAGCCGATGATGGCCGCGCCGTTGGCCGCCATCGCCACGTAGCTCGCCCATTGCTGCGCCGGCAAGCCGGCTTTGGCTGCGAGGTTCGCCGTGTAGGGCGGCATCCAGGCGGAGATTCCCCAAAACGCAAATGTGGACGCCAGCGACATCAGGAAGGTGAGGATGACGCGCGTGCGGATCTCGGGCTCCGCAAACAGATCAATCACGGTGAAACGAGCGAGCGACTCCTCCTGTCCGCTCAGCGCCACGCCGCTACGCTTGCGTTCGGTCGCGGCAGCACGACGTTCGTTCACGCGCTCCCATTTGTCGGATTCAGGGATCGCTCGCCTGATCCACAGCGTCAGCAGCGCCGGCGCAACGCCGAGCAGGAACATGACGCGCCAAGCATCAGGGCCGAGTGGGCTGATGAAGAGCCACGCGAGCGAGGCCAGGAAAAAACCGACGCCGAAGCCGCATTGCATCAGCCCGACACCCTTGCCGCGATTCTTGTCGGGCCAGAGTTCGGAAACGATCGAGGTGCCGGTCACCCATTCGGAGCCGATCGCGAGCCCCACCAGAAACCGCAATACCGCGAAGGACAGCCAGTCCCAGGCGAAGGCGCTGAGCCCGGTCAGGATCGAGTAGGCGAGAATCGCCAGCATCATCGCGCGCTTGCGCCCGATATAGTCGGCAACCACGCCCCCGATCATGCCGCCGATCGCCCAGCCGAGCAGAGTGAGCGCGATCACCGTGCCCGCATAGACCGGAATTTGGCCGTAGCTCGCCGGATCAAGGAGCTGCCGTAAGGCGACGCCGACCGAGATGATCAGCGCATAGGTTTCGTAGCCGTCGAAGACCCAGCCCAGGTTGGCTGCGATCAGCGTCTTCCATTGGGGCCGGCTAAGGGAGCGATACCAGGGCGGTGAAGCTGCGGCGATATCAGTCATGGCGTTACTTCAGAAGCTCCAGCGTCAGCGGTTTGAGACGGAAGTTGTTGCAGGCGTTGAACAGGACCGGACAATTGGAAATGGCGACGATCTGCGGCATCAGCGCGCGCATGATCATGTAATCGCCGGGCTTGCCGTTGGGTGGGCGAATCTCCCATTTGCCGTCCGTGTCGTACGCGACCGTCATGAAGATATTGAAGCAGGCATCGGTGTTGAAGCTTAACCGGTCCATGCCGTAGCCGCGAATGGCTGCCTCCAAGTTCGACTGGCAGTTCGGGGCACCCTTTGCCGCCTCGCCGTAACGCGCGATGTTGAGGTGCTCGCTGCAATATCCGCCGCCGCAATAGTTCTCCCGCGTGAGGTCTTCCTCGATCTTCCACATTTCCCGGGTACGGTTGCTGTAGAGGCTGTGCGGCGCGGTGAATTTCCAACTCAAGTTCACGGCGCGGCTCGAATGCATGCTCAGGAGCTCGCGCACGTCATCGCGATTGAACGAGATGAAGTCGGCAACCTGCTCTCCCTCCGGCTGGGTAAGGCGCAGCCGCTGACCGGTTTCGATGTCGAAGCCGATATATCCTCCCGGCGCAATCGTGACCGGCACCGCAGGCTTCAACACCGCGCTCGCACCGCTCATTCGAACAAGATCCTTCTCGTCGTATCTAGCACGACGGCCGCAAAAGCGCGCTGCGACCATTAAACCCTCGAAGGCCTCGCAGCAAAAACACGATCCGGGCTATCCCGGCGCGCCTGAGCATGAGGAACACAGCTTCAAAGGCCAAGCAAGGCGGAGCGCTATCCTCCGAGCCGCGGGCGGATCACCCGTTCAAAAGCCTCCAACACGGCCTCCGGCATGTCGTAGCCGCGCTCGAGGTCGTGCGCCGGGAACAGGAACACGTGCTCAACGCCTGCCTCTTGCCGCGCCTGCAACAGGCGCTCGGCGCACCGTTCCGGAGGACCAAACAATCCAAACGCATCGGCGATCTGCCGCGCTTGATCCTCAGCTATTGCCGCGGGATCGTGCGCCTCCTCGAGCGCGAAGCCGGCCTCTCTCAACCAGTGCAGATTCGACGCGCTTGGATAGGCGAGAAAAGGTTGACCTGGAGCGAAGGAGCTTCGCACCCATTGCGTGCCCGCCTCGGCGGATCCGAGACCGAGTGTGATCACGAACACGACCGGGAAGCCCTTCAGCGAACGGCCGGCCCGCGCTGCCCCTTGCTCCAGGTGACGAAGCGCTGCGCGGATGGCTGCTGCATGGAGACCGACCATGAGAAAGGCGCCGTCGGCCACCTCGCCGGCGAGTTCGATCATGCGCGGCCCCGCCGCCAGCAGATAGACCGGCGTCGGAGTCGCGCTTCGGTTGCGCAGGCGGGTCGAGGTTGGGCCGAACGCGACGCTTTCTCCGGCGAGGAGCTTGCGGATATCGCGGATCGCGTCACGCATGACGGCCACGCGTGCGCGCGGCTGTCCGATGCTCCGCGTCGAAATGAAACCGGGCGCTACGGTGAGATAAGTGCGCCCCGGTGCAATCTCATCGAGCGTGTGGGCAAGCGAAGCGAGAACGAGCGGATGCCGAACCAACGGGCTCGAGGTCGCCGGAAACAGTTGCAGGCGGTGCGTCGCCCGGCACGCCAGCGCCAGCGCCAGGTAAGCGTCCCGGCCGCTCGAGGGATGATCATGGATACCGACGCCGTCAAAACCTGCCGCCTCGCAGCGGACGATGAACGTGACGAGGTCAGGCAAGGGTCGCCCAACCGGGACTCGGAGATGGACGTGGATCCGGGGCATCTGACGCTCCTTCATGTCGCGGCGCCCAGCAATGAGCGGCCGAGTGGCCGGATGGGGTCGCTACAGATCGATTCAGAACATTTCAGATCTGTCCCAAGGACCAGCCAGTCGACCTGTGGCAGGCTGAGCATGGCGCAGGACCGGCCATCAAAGGGTCAGCCAGGGCACCGCGCAGGGAACGGGAGGCGATAACCTTGCAAATGCAGCAGGTCCATTACTTTCTGGCGCTATGTGAGGAGCTCAATTTCACCCGCGCAGGCCACCGCTGTGGCGTCTCGCAACCGACGCTGACCAACGCGATCAGCGCGTTGGAACGCGAGCTGGGCGGAGCGCTGTTTCACCGCAAGCCCACAATCGCCTTGACAGGCCTTGGCCGCATGGTGCGCCCCTATCTCGACGAAATCGCGCGCAACGCGGATCACGCCCGCGAGGTCGCACGGAGTTTGACGCCGCGTCCTGGCGTCTACCGATCAGCCTTTCAAGTCGCGGACAATTCGGAGCGCCCATCGAGTTGATGGGGGAACAGTGCGCGGGTATCCGCGGGATTGTCGCCTCACTCTGGCTTGGCACCGGAGAACTTGACCACTTTAGCCCATCTGTCGATTTCGGCGGCAATATAGGATCCGTATTGGTCTGGGGTCAGGACCAAGGGAATGATGGTCAAGTCCGTCAGCCGAGCCTTGATGTCCGGGTTCGTCAAACCCGAATTGATTTCGCGATTGAGGGTCTCGACGATGCCGGGCGGCGTGCCTTTCGGGGCAGCGATGCCGGTCCACGCCACCACCTCATAATCGGCAAGAGTTTCCGCAAGCGTCGGCACATCCGGTAGCGCGGCCACGCGCGCGGCGGTGGTCACAGCGAGCGGGCGCAGTGCCCCCGATCGGATATGCGGAAGCGAGGCGGCCACCGTATCGATGGCCGCTTGCACTTGTCCGCCAAGCAGATCCGTAAGCATTGGCGCGGCGCCCCGAAACGGCACATGAACCATGTTGATTCCCGTTCGCATCTTGAACAGTTCGCCGCCGAGGTGAGAGACCGAGCCGGTGCCATACGAGGCCAAGTTGATCTTGCCGGGATTGGCCTTTGCGAGCGCGACGAATTCAGCAAGTGTCTTCGCTTGCACGCTGGGATGCACTTCCAGCACGAGTGGGTAGATCCCCACGCCGGAAACCGGGGCGATATCCTTGGCAAAGTCGAACGGAAGATTGTCGTAGAAGCTGGCGTTTATGGCGTTACTGATCCCACACCAGAGCAACGTGTATCCGTCCGGCGGCGCATTGAGCGCGGTTTGGGCCGCAATGCTCGTGTTGGCACCCGGCTTGTTTTCGATGATGAACTCCTGACCGAGCCGCTCCGACAACCAGCGGCCCAAAATCCGCGCAACGATGTCTGCCCCGCCGCCGGCAGGGAAACCGACGATCAGCCGCACCGGCCGTGAAGGGTAGGCTTGCGCGCGGGCAATGCGCGACACGGCGGGGAGCGTCGTAGCGCCCGCGGCCAGACGCAGAAATCGGCGACGGGCAATGTTCATCGCGTCCCCGGCGTTTTCCCCTCAGGCAGAGTAGCATGCCGCTCGATCGAAATCACACACGGGTCTGCCAGCGTCCCCTGTGTGTGCTATCGTTCGTGCGAGCACGAGAGGTGGCAGCGACCCCACATCGATTCAGAACGATTAGGTTTTGGCCCAAGGACTAGCCGACCTCTGCATGGCAGGCTGAGGATGCGTCAGGACCTTCGTCCGAGGACTACCGGCGCGGCGCCGTGTCGTCGGCGCGTAGCCGAGGAGAGAAGCCTATGTCCCGCATCAAGCGGCGCGATTTCGTCACGCTCGCCGGCGGCATGGCGGTATGGCCGCTTGTGGCACGCGCGCAGCAACCGACTTATCAGGTCGGATTCCTCTATCCTGGTCCGCAAGCGGCCGCGCCGCCGCGCATCGCAGCTTATTCCAGCGGTTTGCAGGCGGGCGGCATTCGAGGCGACCAGGTCAGCATCATCCCGCGAGTCACCGGCGGAGACGCGGCGCCACTGGCGCCAATGGCGGCCGATCTCGTCGCGCGTAAGGTTGACCTCATCGCAGCCGTCAGCCCGGCGGCCGTGCGGGCGGCACAGGCGGCGACGGCGAGCATTCCCATCGTGGCCGGCGACCTGGAGAGCGATCCCGTCGCGAGCGGTTTCGCTGCGAGCATTGCACGGCCCGGCGGCAACATCACGGGAGTCTTTCTCGATTTTCCCGATTTCAGCAAGAAATGGCTGGAAGCGCTGAAGGAAGCCGTCCCGCAAGCCGCCAACGTCGCGGTGTTCTGGGATCCGGCGACCGGGCCGATGCAACGTCAGGCGATCGAAGCGGCGGCACAAACGCTCAATCTCAAGCTCGCGATTTTGCAAGTGGCGACACGCGGGGACTTCGAGCCGGCGTTCCAGTCCGTCACGCGGCGGGATGCCGAGGCGCTGGTGATGTTGTCGTCGCCCATCATCGGCGCCAATACCAAGCTGCTTGCCGGCCTTGCGTTGGCGCACCGCCTACCGGCAGTGACGCTGTTCACCGATTTTGCGCGCGATGGGGGATTGATGGCTTACGGGCCCAATCTGTTTAGCATCTTTCGCCAGGGCGGTGTCCTCGCGGCGAAACTCCTGCAAGGGGCGAAGCCAGCAGAAACGCCAATCGAGACGCCCACCAAATTCGAATTCGTATTGAATCTCAAGACCGCGGCGCAGCTGGGCGTCACCGTTCCAGCATCAGTCCTGCTGCGCGCCGACGAGGTGATCGAATAGCGCAGCTGTTTGCTGCGGTGCGTCGGCATCGGCGCATCGCTACGGGGCGGCTGGTACCTTCCATGCTGAAAAAATTATTCTTCGGCTGCTTTGCATTCGCTGTGTTGAGTTTCATGATTTTGCAGAGTCCTGCGTGGAAGCTGAGGGATTTCGATCAAATCTTCTACGTAAGTATCGCCTACGATCTCGACAAATACGGCGTGTTCAGCAACGGGCCTTTTGCGGCGGTCGACAGCACGGTCGCGCGCCCCTCGCCGGGGATGTTCTTCGGTCCAGTCTACCCGGCGCTCGTCCTCGCAGCGATGAAGCTCGATGGTCGCTTCGCCACGGCCGTGCGATGCAGCGTTGAAGCCGATCGCCGACATCGTAATGAAGCGAGTTGCGAGGCTTACGCGGCTCCCATGCGCCTGATCAACGCGTGCCTGCTTCTCATTGGATTAATCGCGGTAGCATGCGCAGCCGAAGTCATCCTCGAGCGAAAATCGGCATTCTTCGTCGCTGGATTACTGGCGCTCGCCGCGCTCGCGGCTCAAAGAGAATATATTTTCTCTTACGTCATGACCGAGAGCGCGATCTTTGCGATCTACGGCGTGGTTGCCTTGCTGATCCTGCTCGGTTGGAAAACCGGCCAAACCCGATATTTCATCTTCGGCGGAGCTGCACTCGGCATTCTCTGCCTCACCAAGCCGTCATTCGTTATCCTATTTCCGGTGATAGCCGCGCTGAGCGTATTTTATGCTCGTCGGTTATCGAAAAAGCCGCGGCTAAATACGGGGCGATGCGTATTGGGCTTCAGCCTGGCGTTCGCGATCGTGCTGGGTCTATGGGTCGCGCGCAACGCGCTTTCCGTCGGCAAATTCGGATTGACCGAAGAATATGGCGCTGCAGTGTTGATCGAGCGCTTTGCCTACGACGACATGACGGCTCGGGAATTCTGGCTGGCGTTTCCGTATTGCGTCCCCGGCGTCGGTGACGTCGTCTTTGACCGGGTGTACGGCACCGATTCCATGCATCGCCTCGTCTACCAAACCCCAGGCAGTTTCTTTCATGTGGGTCGGGAGCGTCGCGACACGCTGGTGCGGGACCATGCACGGCTGGATCCGCTCATTGGCGCCATCGTTCTCGACGAAATGCGCGCACGATGGTGGAGATACCTGCTGGTCGGTATTCCGCTCGCTTGGTGCGGCATGTGGGCCGGCTGGGTAATCAGCCTAATCCTGGTTCCTGCATTCGTTATAGCCTGCGTGCGGGCCTTCGCCACGGGACAACCGCTGTTTCTCCTCTATGCGGCGCCGGCTATCACGATGCTCGCGCTGCATGCGGCGGTGGGCAATCACTACACGCGTTACAATCAGATCCTGATCGACCCATATGCGGTCGCAGCAGCTTTTATAGCTACTTCCTGGCGCCGGCCCCGCTGGGAAATGAGAACGATGCGCTAACCCGCCCGCGCCTCTTCATGAGGAAGAACCGAGGTTGTTTGAAACCGGGCCTCTCGTTCTAACTCTTCTGCGCGCTGAAAGTACCGATTGGCCATAAATGCCAGCTGTGCGCCCTGCCTGGGATCTGAGAATGCCCGGGACAAGGCGAGACATCTTTGCGCTTGCGCGCGGTAGTATCTGCTCATCGACATAAGGTTTTCCTGAACGAAGACTTTGTTCTTTCGCGACCTAACAATGCGTGAACGGCAGGCTTGTTACGAAATTTAGGTTAATCGCTTGTGGATCTTTGCAGACTGCGCACCGGACCTGCATTAGAGTGATCGTGGCAACTGGAATTGGCCTGGGGAACCGATGACGACCCAATCGGAGGTTCAAGTCTCGCGTCTGCTGGATGAGCGCGGGCTAAGTTCATTCCAAATCAACCTGCTCATCTGGTCGTTCTTTATCGTTTTGATCGACGGTTATGACATCGCGGCGATCGCTTTCGCCGCGCCCCACCTGGTCAGGGCTTGGGGCGTGGCGCCAAGCTCGCTTGGGCCGGTATTCAGCGCGAGCTTGGTGGGTATTCTTTTTGGCTCCGCGATTTTTGGGTGGGTGGGCGACCGGTATGGCCGCAAGGCCGCTTTGATCGGTTCGAATTTGTGGTTCGGAATATTTACCCTTGCCGCTGCCTATTCAAGCAACCTGGACCAGATGTTCTGGCTGCGGCTGTTGGCGGGGCTCGGCATCGGTGGTGTCATTCCCAACGTCGTTGCCGTCAATGCCGAATCCGCTCCGCGCCATCTGCGGGCGACGCTGGCCATTATTGCGGTTGGCTGCGTTCCCATCGGCGGAGCCATCCCAGGGTTTGTGGCCGCGGCTTTTGTGCCGACATATGGTTGGCCGATCCTGTTTCAAATCGGCGGTATCGTGCCGATCCTCATTGCGGTTGCGGCCATATTCGGCCTGCCCGAGTCGATCAAATACATGGCGCTGCACGAAAGTCATCGCGGCAAGATCGAAGCGCTCATCGCCGCCATCCGTCCCGACTTCAAGGTGCCGGCAAATGCGCGCTTCGTGATCGAAGACGAGAAGCAATTTCCGGGGTTCAATCCGATCTATCTGTTTCGCCAAGGATTGGCATTGATCACGCCGCTGCTGTGGCTCCTATTCGCGCTCAATCTGATGGGCTTCTTCTTTCTCCTCAGCTGGACTCCGACGCTGCTTACAGCCGCCAAGCTGCCGGTGACGACCGCGGCGCTCGCGGGCGCCGTGCTTCAGGTGGGCGGAACCGTCGGCTCGCTGACCCTGTGCTGGTGGTTGCAGCGGCATCGCTTCCTCGCCATCACCATCATGTTCGTACTGGCGGTGCCGGTGGTCGGTTCGATCGGGTTTGCGGGACTGACTTCGGAAGCTGCGCTGCTGACGGCGACGTTCTTCGCCGGCTTCTTAGTGCTCGGCATCCAGTCGGGCATCAACGTCGTTGGAGCGATGATCTATCCGACCTCTTTGCGCGCCAATGGCTCCGGATGGGAATTGGGCATTGGCCGGATCGGCTCAATCGTCGGCCCCTTGGTCGGGGCAATCTTTGTCGGCCTGCCGGTCCAGACTCTCTATATATGGGCGGCGCTACCGTTCGCGATCGGAGCGGTGATCTGCTTCATCATCCATCGGCTCAATACGGCGCGTCTTGCCGCGCATCCCGAACTGCGCGAGGCACAGTAACCGAATAGCGCGGGATTCGTTATTACCTGCGCGGGGGCGCGATTTCACCGCGGCCGACGTCTCGGCGCGGCGGGCAGCGACGCGCGCATGTCGCACTTGATCATGGGAAATGCGAGAACGCCACTAGCGGATCGGGGGGGCATAGAGAATGCCGCCCGCATTCCATAATTCGTTGAGCCCGCGCGGTATGCCGAGCTCCGAGCCGACGCCGACATTGCGGTCATAGACTTCGCCATAGTTTCCGACGTGGCGAATGATGCGGGCGGCCCAATCCTTGCTGAGCCCCAGCTCCTCGCCGTAAGCGCCCTCGGTGCCAACAAACCGCATGACATCCGGTTTCTTGGATTTGAGCGCCTCGTCGATGTTCCGAGAGGTAATTCCGAGCTCTTCGGCGTTGACCATCGCGTAGAACGTCCATTTCACGATCAAGAACCAGTCATCATCCTTTTGACGCACGACCGGTGCGAGCGGCTCCTTCGAAATGACATCCGGCAAAATGACGTGATCGTTCGGCCGCGAGAGCTTCAGCCGCAGCGCGTAAAGTCGCGAGACGTCGGTTGTCAAAACGTCGCATTGCCCGCCATCGTAAGCCTTGAAGACGTCGTCCATCTTCGCGAATTTCATTTCCTGATACTTGATATTGTTGGCGCGGAAATAGTCGGCGAGGTTCAACTCCGTGGTGGTGTTCGACTGCACGCAGACCTTGGCGCCATTGAGCTCCAGGCCGCTCTCGACCTCGCGCGACTTGGGCACCATGAATCCCTGTCCGTCGTAGTAAGAGACCGCCGCGAAATGCAAGGCGTAATTGGTTTCGCGTGAGAGATTCCAGGTGGTGTTGCGCGACAACACGTCCACCTTGCGCTTCTGTAGTTCCGTGAAGCGTTCGTTGGCATCGAGCGGGACGAATTTGACCTTGCTGGGATCATCGAAAATCGCAGCCGCAATGGCGCGACAAAAGTCGACATCGAAACCAGACCACTTTCCCTTCTCGTCAGCGCTCGAGAAGCCAGGCAGGCCGGTGTTGACGCCGCAAAGCACCGCGTCCCTACGCAGCGTTCTTTTCAGCGTTTGCGTGTCGTATCGCTCGTAGGCGATGGCGGCCGCGGCAACTGCGATGGCAACCGCAAAACCAATCAAGAGGCCGGATCGAAAGTTCAGCGCAAAGAGCTTCCGCATGTCCTATCTCGCTGCTGAATGTTGCATGGCGTGATCACAAGTCCGGCTTCTGCCGGACGATTACCTTGGTCCCGACGGGAATTCGATCGTAGAGATCGATCACGTCCCCATTGACCAGCCGGAAGCATCCTGAGGACACCGCACTTCCGATGGTTTTGGGCTGATTGGTGCCGTGGATGCGATAGACGGTCTCACCGAGATAGAGCGCCCGCGCGCCCATGGGATTTCCCGGTCCCCCAGCCATGAAGCGGGGTAGGTACGGCTGCCGCTCGATCATTTCCGCCGGTGGAGTCCAGTCGGGCCATTCCTGCTTGCGGGTGATGCGTAGAAGGCCCTGCCATTGAAAACCCTCGCGACCCACGCCGATCCCGTAGCGGAGGGCACGCCCGTTCGGCTGCACGACGTAGAGAAACCTCTCGGCCGTATGAACAATGATCGTGCCCGGAGCCTCGCTGGAGCGGTAAAGAACGATCTGACGCCGAAACTGCAGCGGCAGTTCTTCATCCGCAGGATTGGGAATTAAGCCCGGCTGGTCGCCGATCGACATATCTTCGCGTTGCGCGAAGGCGGGAGAGGGCAGGAGGGAAAGCGACGCTAACAGAATGATCGCAAAACAGACGTAGCAGCGAAATCGCATCTCGAAACCCGCATTCGGACTGAATCGTGCGGGTTGCATAAAATCCAATTCAGGCGCCGAGAAGGCCGCCGGCGGCAGCATGTAGCCTGGATTGAGCGAAGCGAAACCCCGGGGCGGTCTCGCCGCGCAATCCGGCCTACATCCTCACACCGCTAAAGCTTGATATTCGCTGCGCGGATGACCTTGCCCCATTTCTCGTGCTCATCCGTGAGGAATTTTCCGAACCCGCCGGGCGACGTTGCAAAGACGGTTTCACCCCAATCGAGCATGGTCTGCTTGATCTTGGGATCGGCGAGGCCGGCATTGACCGCCTTGTTGAGCATCTCGATGATCGCGGCGGGCGTATCCTTTGGGGCGACAATGCCCAACCAGCCCATCGCTTCATAGCCCGGCACGAATTCGGCGATGGTCGGAACGTCCGGCAACGCCGGCATGCGCGTTGCGCCGGTGACGGCGAGCGCCCGCAATCGGCCTGTTTTGATGTGGTCCATCGCATCCGCAGGCGTGGCGAAGAAGACCTGCACTTGCTGGCCAAGCACGTCGGTGAGCGCCGGCGCCCCACCGCGATAGGGCACGTGCAACATGCGCGTTCCCGTCATGCTCCGAAACAGCTCCCAGAACACGTGCGGTGTAGAGCCCAGCCCCGAGGACGCGACCGTCATGCCGTCGGGATTGGCTTTCGCCGCGGCGATCAGCTCGGGCACCGTGTGCACTGGGGAGGAGGGATGCACTACCAGAACATTCATCGCCAGCATGATGCTGGCGACAGGCCCCGTGTCGTGCATGAAGCTGAACTTGAGGTCGTTGTAGAGTATCTCATTGCGCAATTCGGTCGATCCGCAAACGCTCAGCGTGTAACCGTCGCCCGCCGCCCGGACGACCGATTCGAGGCCGATATTGCCGCCGGCTCCCGCGCGGTTCTCGACGATGAATGAGCGCCCGAAGTGCTTGGAGAGCCAGTCGGCAATCAGGCGAGCGTGGATGTCATTCGTGCCGCCGGCCGGAAAACCGACAACGAGGCGAACCGGCCGGGACGGATAGGCTTGCGCCCACGCGATGCGCGACAGCGCCGGCAGCCCGGCAGCGCCCGCGGCGAATTGTAGAAATTGTCGGCGATGAGGTTTCATGGCGTTTGCCAGAAATGTGGCGGCGGATTTGCGAACTCACTCCGGTTTTGCGCCGGAGAGTTTGACCACCTTGGCCCACTTGTCGGTTTCGTCAGCGAAGAGCCGGGCAAAATCGGCGGGCGAGCCGGGCAGCGGCGTGCCGCCCAGCTCGGCAATCCGCGTCTTCATCTTGGGGTCGGCAAAGGCGGCGTTGAGCTCGCGATTAAGCGTCGTGACAATGTTGGGGGGCGTGCCAGCCGGCGCGGCGATGCCATACCACGCGCTTGCCTCGTAACCGGGCAGGAAATCCCCCACGGTTGGAAGTTCCGGCATGGCATGCGAGCGCGTCGTTGACGTGACGGCGAGCGCGCGCAGCTTGCCGGCGCGAATGAGCTCGATCGAGGGCGGCAGGTTGTCGAAGGTCACATGCACCGTGCCGGTCATGAGGTCGGCGTAGCCGCCTGCCCCGAGCCCGCGATAGGGCACGTGCAAAATGTTGATTGCTGCCATCGCCTTGAACAATTCGCCCGACATGTGAATGGTCGTGCCCACGCCGGAGGATGCAAACATGACCTTTCCAGGATTGGCCTTCGCGTAGGCGATGAACTCGGGCACCGTCTTGACCGGGAGCGTGGGGCTCACCTCCATCACGTTGGGCACGCGCATGAACGACGCCACCGGTGCAAGGTCGCGCAATACGTTGAAGCTCAGCTTGTTGTAGAGCGTCGCGTTGATGGCGTTCGCGACGTTGAGCTGGATGAGCGTGTATCCGTCGGGCGCCGCGCGCACCACCTGTTCGGTGGCGAGGTTGCTGGCGGCGCCGACCCTGTTCTCGACGACGAACTGTTGCCCGAGCCGATCGGAGAGCCATTGCGCCATCAACCGGGTGGCGAGATCGCCGCCGCCGCCGGGCGCAAAGCCCACGACAAAACGCACCGGCCGCGACGGATAGGCTTGCGCCCTCGCGATATGCGACAGGACCGGGAGCGCGGCGGCGCCCGCGGCCACATGTAGAAACCGGCGGCGCGGAAGCTTCATGGCGCTGGGGTACGCCTTGGGCTGACCCTCACAATGCTACTTGATCATGTCGGCGCCGACCTTGCAGACCAGCGCGTCTTGATCACCAGTGCCGCCGCTGCATCCGGTTGCTCCGATCAGCTTGCCGCACTCGACTAGCGGGAATCCTCCCGGAGATGCGACCAGCGTGGGATCGAGGGTTCCAATGTAAGGATGGCCGGTTTCGTAGGCATTATAGAAAACTTGCGTCGGGCGACGGTAACGCGCCGCGGTGCGCGCCTTTCCCTGCGAGATGTTTACCGATGCGACCTGGGCGCCATCCATGCGTAGGAAATTGATGAGGTCGCCATTCGTGTCGACGACAGCGATGTTCATTTTCCAATTGCGCTTTTTTTGCTTCGGCTTCGGCAGCCGCCAAGATCTGCTTTGCCTTTTCCGTGGTGATCGCCATGCCGTATGGAATGTCGAACGGCATGGCATCCGGAGTGCCGCCAGATGGTGCATTGGCCGGCGGCTGCTGCGCGATCGCTTGGGTACCAAACAGCAACGCGAGCGTAAACGCCGAGGCAATAGATACGACCCTGAGCATGAAACCCTCCCGATAATCGATACTGTTGAGGACTATCGCCGGCGCGCATTGAAGCGCCGGCGATCCTCAAAAATATATTAGAAACAGCGAGAACGGGTTTCAATCGCATACCGGGCGCAGGCAGCGAGGCGTCAGGAAGAACGCGTCCTGACGCGTGACGCCCGATTCCTGGCGCCTGATGCGAGCTCCGCGGCGGTCACTCAGGCTTGGCGCCAGAGGCCTTGACCACTTTGCTCCATTTCTCAACCTCCTGCGTGAGGAGCTTGCCGAAGTCAGCGGGGGAGCCTGGAAGCACCGTGCCGCCCAGGTCGGCGAGGTGCGCCCGCACCTTCGCATCGGCAAGGGCGGCGTTAATTTCCTTATTGAGCATGTGAACGATTTCAGCGGGAGTATCTTTGGGAACGCCAAGCCCATTGGCGGTGCTCGCGTCGTAGCCCGGCACGACAGCAGCGATCGTCGGCACGTCCGGCAGCACCTGCGAACGCGTCGAGGATGTCACAGCCAAGGCGCGCAAGGTGCCGGCTCTAACGTACCCGATCGAGGGCGGCATGGTGGCGAAATCGACCTGCACTCGGCCGCCGATGAGGTCGGTCAGCGCGGGCACTTGTCCGCGATACGGCACGTGCAGCATATCGATACCCGCCATCATCTTGAACAACTCGCCCGACATATGCGACGTGCTGCCGACGCCGGCTGATGCCATGGTGATCTTGCCCGGATTGGCTTTCGCATAAGCGATGAATTCGCCAACCGTGCTGGCCGGAAACGACGGGTGCACGACCATCAGGTGGGGCGCGCGAGCAATCCCGGCGACCGGCGCTATATCGCGGATGAAACTGAAATTGAGGTTGTCGTATAGCGTCGCGTTGATGGCGTCCGTCGAACCTGACAGCAGTAGCGTATAGCCGTCCGCGCGCGCACGGGCGACCGCCTCGGCGGCGAGATTGCCGCTGGCCCCCGGCCGGGTCTCGACGATGAATTGCTGGCCAAGCCGCTCCGACAGCCACTGCGCCATCAGACGCGCGAGGATGTCATTTGCGCTGCCAGCGGCAAAGCCGACGATGATGCGCACCGGCCGCGTGGGATAGGTTTCCGCGCAAGCAAAGCGGGATGTGGCTGGCAGAGCAGCCGCAGCTGCGATGAGATGAAAGAGCTTGCGACGATCGACCGTCAAGATGCGTGCCCCAAGAATCGTGCGCGGCGCCTTCGCGTGCCGAGGCAACACGATTCAATCCGGCTTACTCCGGCTTGATGTTGGCCGCGCGGATCACCTTACCCCACTTTTCGGCTTCTTCGGCAAGCAGCCTCGCATAGTCCGCAGGCGAGCCTCCGACCGCGGTGCTGCCCAACTCGGCAAGTCGCAGCTTCAACGTCGTGTCTGTCAGCGCCGCGTTGATCTCCTTGTTCAGTCTGTCGATGATCTCAGGCGGTGTGTTCGCCGGTGCGCTGATGCCCATCCATGCAGCCGCGTCATAACCCGGCAGGAACTCGCTCAGGGCGGGGATATCCGGCAGCAGCTCCGAACGCGTCGCGGTGGTCACCGCCAACGGGCGCACTTTGCCAGCCTTGATGTGCTCGACGGTCGAGGCGGCGAACATCACCTGCACCTGGCCGCTCATCAGGTCGGTGAGTGCGGGTGCTGCGCCGCGATAGGGGACGTGCACCATCTCGACGCCGGTCATCATCTTGAACAGCTCGCCGGCGAGATGGAGGAGGGCGCCATTGCCATTCGACGCCATGTTGACCTTACGGGGGTTCGCCTTGGCGTAAGCAATGAACTCGGGAACGGTCTTGGCGGGCACCGCTGGATTGACGACCATGAAAAGCGGGGCGCTGTTGACGCAGGCAACCGGCGCGATGTCGCGCAGAAAAGCAAAATTGAGGTTGTGATAGAGCGTCGTGTTGATCGCAGGCGCGGCGTCGACCGCAAGCAGCGTATAACCGTCCGGCGGCGCCTTCACGACGGCCTCGGTCGCAATATTGGTGCCGGCGCCCGGCCGGTTCTCAAGCACGAATGGCTGCCCGAGGCGATCCGATAGCTGTTGGCCGATCAGGCGCGCCATAACGTCGGTACTACCGCCGGGCGGATAGCCGATGATGATGCGCACCGGCCGCGTGGGATAGGACTGCGCGCGCGCGATGCGCGACACGGCCGCAAGCGCGGCGGCACCCGCGGCCAGATGCAGAAACCGGCGGCGCGGAGGCTTCATGGTATTCCCCGACTTGGTATCCGACAGAGTATCACTCAGTGGTTCGTAGCACGAGCGCCCCCACCAGACGTCTTCGATCTGCCCCCTCAGTCGCTTTCCTCAGCGCGATCTCGCAGTGCCGTGCGGCACTGCTCGACGAGCCGCTTAAGCTCGCCGCGCACGTCCTCGCTTGCCGCGTCCTGTCCCTTGAGATTCTCTTGCAAGCTGGTCACGTAATCGACGCGGGCACAGATTTGCGCGAGGGGCGTCGTATCGCGCCCGCGCGACCACAAACCGGCCAAGAGATATCCGGCGACGAAGCAGAGCGCGAGCGCGACAAAAAGGCCTAATCTGGACACGGTCGACCTCTTCTGGTGCCTGGCTCTCGTCTACGCGCTCATGCGTCGGGCAGCCCTGCCTTGCGCAGGCCTTCGAGGAAGCGCCCCCGATCGGCCGCTCGCGCGAACGGGCGAACGAGACGCGCATCGCTCGCGGTCAATCCCGGCATGCGAGGCAGCAGCTGATCCAAGGCTTCGCGCGCGGCTCCGGCATTCCCAAGATGTCCATGGGCGGACGCCAAGACCGCATAAATATCGGGAAATTCCGGATTGGCTTCGCGCGCCTCCTCGGTGAACGCGACCGCCTCTTCGTAGCGCTCAGCCAGGAATGCCGCCCAGCCTTTGCACATGTGCCAGACCACCACCATCCAGCCGCGCGGGCTCTGCCGGATCGCCTCCTCGAGATGCAACATGGCGGCCTCGTAATCGCCAGCGAAACCATAGCTTGCGCCGAGATAACCGCGGGCGAACTCCGAATTAGGGTTGAGGTCGAGGGCGCGAAGGAGGCGGCGGCGCGCTTCCTCGTGGCGGCCAGAGAACAGCTCGAAGATTGCCAGTGTCGTGTGAGCCATCGCGTCGTTGTCATCGGTGGCCACCGCATTGCGCGCCGCTTCGCCGAGCTGCTTATGCGACTCGAGAGGTCCGTCGCCCCAGCCGAACACCGCCTCGAAATGCCGAGCAAGGGCGAGATCGGCATAGGCCATTGAATTTGCCGGGTCCAATGCGATCGCTTCCGTCAGCAGGCGCCGCGCCTCGGCGAGATCCTGACGCGTGAAGCGGCGCACGTGCCAGTGCGCCCGCACCGTGCGGTCCCAGGCATCGAGCTGATCGGGATCCTTGCGCTGCGCTTGCCGGATCTCGGCCGCGATGATTCCGGGCGCGATCGCGCCGGTGATGCTGCGGGCGATCTCGTCCTGCACGGCAAAGACATCGGCGAGTTCGCGGTCGTAGCGATCCGCCCATAAATGATGGCCGCTTGCCGCCTCGACCAGCTGTGCGGTGATGCGCACGCGATTGCCGGCGCGCCGCACGCTGCCTTCCAGCACATAGCGCACGCCGAGCTCGCGACCCATTTTGCCCACGTCCACACCCGGACCCTTGTAAGTGAAGGAGGTGCTGCGCGAGATCACAAAAAATGCGTGGTTGCGCGAAAGGTTGGTGATGATGTCCTCGGTGATGCCCTCCGAGAAATATTCCTGTTCGGCGTCTCCGCTCATATTGGCGAACGGCAGCACCGCGATCGACGGCTTCTGCGGCGGTGGTCGTGGCGATCGGGCCGTCGTGAGCGTTGCAGTCATCGTCGCATCGGCCGGCGTTTCGAGCCGAACGCGATGGGTAGGGACTGGCCGGGCGATGTTCTTGACCTGCTGGTCGCCCATATCCTCGAACGAAAAATCGAGCTTGTCGCGCACCTCATCGCGCACGCTGCGGCTCACGCAGATCCCGCCTGGCTCCGCCAAAGCTTGCAGACGCGCCGCGATATTGACCCCGTCGCCGTAAATATCCTTGTCGTCGATGATGATGTCGCCGACGTTGAGGCCGATGCGAAACTCGATACGCCGTTCCGGCGGGACCTGGGTGTTGCGCTGCGCGATTTGCCGCTGGATGTCGACCGCGCAGCGTACCGCATCGACGACGCTGGCAAACTCGACGAGGATGCCGTCACCCGTGGTCTTGACGATGCGCCCGCGGTGCTCCGCGATTTTTGGATCGACGACCGCGCGTCTGTGGCCCTTGAGTGCGGCCAGCGTGCCTTCCTCATCCACGCCCATCAGCCGCGAATAGCCTGCGACATCCCCGGCGAGAATGGCCGCGAGGCGGCGCTCGACCCTTTCTCCGCTCAAGGTGCCCCTCCCTAAGGCGGCTGGCACGAGTTGCGCCTCGTGCGGTTGGCGCAGTCTGCTCCGGTGCGGTGAGGGGATCAACCGCAGCCGGCTTCGCGATCGGATTGAACCGGCACCCGGCTGTGGCGTTGAAGCAAGGGCCTTCAAACTAAGGAGACGCGCATGTATCGCACCGTCGCTCTGGCAGTCATTACCTTGGCGGCCATCACGCTTTCTGCCGAGAGGAGCCTCGCTCTTGGCCTCGCCGGCGGCGCCGGCACGTTCGGCGCGGCCATGGCAAGCGTCGCGCCCGCCGTCTCACCGGTCGCATCGATGGCCCGCGCTGCCGCGGGGCGAGGGCAGGTGCCGCGCCGGCCCGGCAAGGATGGCGCAATGCGCTTCGCTTATTGCGCCCTACGCGGCTGCGCAGCCTGGAAAGGCAGAACGCCACGTTTAAGAAGCGGCGGAGGGACGCGTTGCTCGGATTGCATGAGGATTGGAGCGACGTCATTATCCCCTCGCAGCACGACGACGGTTGGAGGACGATAATGCAAACCCGATTGACCATCGCGGTATCAATGTTGGCAGGAGCGGCACTCGGTGGCGCTGCGATCCAAGCTCTGCATGCGCAAGCGAAACCGCCGGTTTACATGATCGCCATCAATGAGGTCTCCAACCCCGATGGCTACGCAAAAGAATACGTTCCGCCGGCGCAGAAATCGGTCAAAGATCACGGTGGCGAATACGTCGCGGCAGGACCGGGCACGCAGCTTGCGGGAAAGCTGCCTGTCGGGCCGGTTGTGATTCTTCGATGGGACAGCATGGAAGCGCTGCAACGGTGGCGCAATTCTCCCGAATTTCAAGCTGCACTCAAGCTCGGCGAGAAATACGCGAAATTCAACATCGTCGCCGTCAATGGCATGAAATAGCCAGCGTAAGTTCTCGTAGCCTGGGTTGAGCGTAGCGAAACCCAGGTCTCGCCGCGCAGGTCCCGGGTTTCGTTGCGCTCAACCCGGGCTACGCCTCTGCGCCTATACGCCTCAGCCGCCCGCCGTTGGGGAGCGCACGCGCTATCGTCCGCGCTGCGGGGCTGCGGGCTTGCTTTCCCCGTCCGAGGCCTGCTGTTTTGGCCCTGTGTACGATACGCGCCAAATCGTGCCGCCGGTGTCGTCCCCAATCAGCAATGAGCCATCCCTCATGACGGCGAGCGCAGCGGGGCGGCCCCACACTTCGGCCCGATGTTGACCGGAGACCCAGAAACCGGTGACGAAATTCTCGTAGCTTCCGTCCGGTCTGCCGTCCTTGAATCGCACGCGAACAATTTTGTAGCCGGTCGGCTCGGAGCGGTTCCACGAACCTTTCAGCGCCACGAATGCATCGCCGCGATATTCTGCCGGGAATTGCTCGCCGTCGTAGAACACCAGGTCCAAAACCGACGAGTGCGGCTGAAAGAGCACGTCCGGAACCACGGTCGCTTTCACTTTCTCCGGCGCGCGCTGCGCAAAGCCCGGCTGCGGGTTGGGGCCGATATAGGCGTAAGGCCAGCCGTAGAAGGCGCCCTGCTGCACGCGCGTGAAATAATCGGGCGGAAGATTGTCGCCCAGTCCGTCGCGCTCCTGAACGCCGGCGTAAAGCTCGCCGGTGGTTGGGTGGAATGCGAGCGTCGTCGGGTTGCGCATCCCGGACGCAAACGTGGTTTGGCCGGAGCCGTCTGCCTCGAAGCGCTGAATCGATGCCTTGACCTCCGGCTCGACGCCGATGTTGCCGGAGGAGCCAACGCCCACAAACATCGCGCCCGTTTTCGGATCCAATGCGAGGTGGCGGTTCTGATGACCCGCAACGACGCCGAACACGCCTTTCTGCGTGATCATTTCCTGGCCATAGGCCGCCGGCACGGGCTTGCGCTGCTCCGGCGGCACATCCGTGATCTTCGGCTGATCCGGGCGACCCGCGCGCAGCGCGCCGCTGACATGCGGCACGCGCCAGATGCCGTCCTGATCCGCCACGAGAACAAAGCCGTCGCGATAGGCAAGCCCGTAAGGCGCCTTGAAGTCGTCGGCAAAGCGTTCAATGAAGTCCACCTTCCCATCGCCGTCCTGGTCCCGCAGCAGCGTGAGATATCCCGCCTTCTGCTCCGCGACGATGACGTCGTTGTTGGGAAGCACGAGCAATCGCCGCGGATGCTCGAGCCCGGTGACGAACGGCGTGGCGGTAAAACCCTCCATCACGCGCGGTGCCTGCCCCGCATACGGAATGACCAAAGACCGGCTTGCCGCGACCGGATCGCTCTTTGGCGGCGGTAACTGGTCCGCCTTGACCAAAAAGCGTCTGCCCAACTCCTGATCGGGGTTGCTGGCGGGATCGGTTGTTGCTTGCTGGTTGGACTGGCTCTGCTGAGCAGTGGCCATGGGAGCGATCATGCAAACAACCAGCACAACGCCCGCGATCGTACAAATGATGCGTCGCATGAAATTCTCCTTGTTTTCTCAAAAAAGTAGTTCCCATGCGGGAGAACGAGAAGTGAGCCCTACGGGAACAGACAATCGAAGCAAGTATGCCCGGACAATTCAATAGGTTCAGACGCGGCCGACCAAACGTGCCATTTGCGCCCCCCGACAATGGGAGCTAGCGTCATGCGGTGCTCTCATTTGGCGATATTAGTGACTTCGGCGAGAGAAGTTGTTGATGAAGGCCTATGCGATTGCCGCGGAGACCGTCAAAGACCAGGCGATGTTCGATGAATATCGCAAGGCGGTGCCAGCGACGCTCGCTCCGTTCGGGGGACAGTTCATCGTACGCGGGGGTAACCTGACCGTTGTCGAAGGAGAATGGCCGCATCCCGGCTGGTGATCATCGAATTCCCTTCACGCGCTGCCGCGGAAGGCTGTACGGGTCGGCCGAGTATCAAAAAGTGATCTCGTTGCGGCTTAAGAGCGCCCCCGGCAATTTGGTGATCGTCGACGGGATGGCGTGAGCACGGCGATGCTCGGCCTGCTCCCTCGCCCCGTGAGCGAAGCGAACGGGGGAGAGGGGTGGGGTGAGGGGCATTTGTGGCGCCCCTCACCCGAACGAGTGCAAATCGAATCTTGAGCCCTCTCCCCGCTATCGCGGGGCGAGTCCCCGCTATCGCGGGGCGAGGGCACTTACCGCACCGGCGACGTGTCGAGGACGCGCGTGAGACGCGTCAATGCGCCTAGCCTGGGACGCAATAGCTGATGGTGCAAAGGCCGCTGCGGCGGGCGCAACGGGAAAGCGCAATCCACTTGGCGTCGCCCACGAAGAAGGCCCGGCCATAAGCAACCGAGCGCAGGCCGACCGCCTGGCAGACGAATGTTTGTGCCGAGGCCTCGGACGCGGCAACCGCGATGAGCGCGGTCGCGAATGCGGCCGTAGCGAGAAATTTACCCATACCCAACCTCCTCCAGTTACCACCAATCCACGCTTTGACTCGTGGTGGAGGCAAAAAGAAGGCGGCGCTACCGATGCGTGCGCCCCAGCGCGCCGGCGCGCGCGGCAAGCCCGGTGATGGTGAGCAAAAAATCAGCGGCGTGCGGCGGATCTTGGTGCTTGCTGAAAACTCCGAGGCGCCTTGCGTGGCGATGAAGCGGGCATAGCGGTACTCCCACCCCTCGAGCTGGCGCTTAAGGAAGGCGCGGCGCTCCCGGTCACCGGCCAGGCTTCCCAGATGCGGGTCGATGCGCTCGAGGAAGCAGCGTGTGCGGTCCACGCCGCGGCATGCGCCGCTCGTGGCGCGCATTTGCTTTTGCTCTATTGCGGTCATCCTGTTTCCGCTCCTTTGCAATGTGCGGTCGGGAGGATGACGAAAAGATGCGGCAATGAATGTCAACTACGCTTTGTAGTAGACAGCTTGGCATTCGGCAGAAATGGAATGAGCCGCGAGCGGCAAATTCGGCCCGCCTCCCTCCCATTGTGGACAGGCCGGCGCGAAGGGCCGGGGTGATGTCGGGCGTGATTCGTTGATAGACCGCACCTGCTTCCCACGTTGTTTTCGTTTTGGGAAGAGGAGTCGAGAGCGGGCGCGCGCGAATTTTGCACAACAGATGAGAGAACGCGCTCGCCAAATGCGGCCAGGCTTCGCTTGCCGCAAACTCAGGCTGCGGAGCGGCGTGCTACTGGCGGTCGGCGCCGCGAGAAATCACGTTGACGCGCGCCGCCCATTCCACGGGCACGTCGGGAATCGGCTTTTCGGTCGCGGAATAGAGCGAGTAGAGGCCCTCGGAGGCGCCACGCTGGATCTGCTTGATGAGGATGCGGCCGTCGGGAAGCCCGACCACGCAGAGGTGGCCGATGAGATCCGGCGTCACTGGCCGGCGCACGTCGTCGTAGAAGACGTACCAGCGGTTGAAAAACGGGCCCAGGCTATCGCCGCGAATCTCGACCGCCGCCGTGTTCTCCGCAAGTCCGACCGGTGGCGTGATCTCGTCGAGGTGCGAGGGCGGCACATCGTAGAAGTGCGCGGTGGCGCCCGCCCCAACATAACCGACCACCGGTACTTTCGGCGGAGGGGGCTCATCCCCCTCCGGGAACGGCTCGCGGCCGGTTAAGAGCCACTCCGGCGTCACGCCGAAGCGGCGCGCGTATTTCCTGGCCTCGTCCGGACCGTAGTCGCGCCCGCCCGGCGTTTCCGCGCGCTCGTGCGCGCCGTAGGTCGATACCGCAATGCCCATCGCCTTGGCGGCAAGCCGCGCCGACTTGTAGCGCTTCTCGCGCGCCATTCGTAGCCGCTCTCCACGGAGTGTGCGCATGGGGGCTCTCATAACGTGAATTCCATTACATGTGGTAGTTGGCGTTTGTAGTTGAAATGTAGTTAACTGCATAAAACTACGATTCGGGAGGAGTCATGGTGCTAGATTTGTTCGGCCTGCCACGGTCGCCACGCTCCCCCGCGGCCTCGCCATGGACCGAGAAGCGCCTGCGTTATTTGCGCCGGCGCTGGAGCGAAGGGGCGCGGGCGCGCGAGATCGGCGCGGAGCTAGGGGTCACCGCGAACGCGGTGATCGCGAAGATCCATCGTCTCGGCATTGCCCGCCTGTCGCCTTACGGCGGCGCGCCCGGACGGCGGCTGGCGCTGCAAAACATTCCGCGCACGGCGCGGCCACAATACGCCCGCCGGCGCGCCGTCTCCTCGCGCCGGCCGCGACCAGCGCCCCGGCCCCATAAGGGCGAGCGCGACGTCGAGAATGCGCGGCTCGACGCGCAGATCCCGCGTACTCAGCGCCGTTCGCTCTTTGCGCTCGGCGACGAGAGCTGCGGGTGACCGGTGGGCGATCCGACCTCTGCCGAGTTCTTCTTCTGCGGCGCGCAGGTCGCGGCCGACAAGCCCTACTGCCCCGCGCACTGCGCGCGCGCCTATCGCCGACCGGGGACGCGAGCCCGCGATGCGGGCGCGCAGCGAGCGACAAACTCGGTCTGCTCCCTCCCCCGTTTACGGGGGAGGGGTGGGGAGGGGCGAACAAGCGCGGATCTTTCTGCATGCCCCTCCCTAACCCTCCCCCGCAAGCGGGGGAGGGGACATACCGAGCGCGGGGAGGGGAGCATGTCGAGTGTGCGGCGCGGATATCCATCCAACAGAACAGAAATGAAAATGCACCAACGCCAATCGGCAACAGACATGAAAACGATCCACCACCAATCAGCAGGAGAGCCAAGATGAGAGCAAGAGATGCGACCTGCGCGCGCTGCCGACGCCGGAGCGCCTGCGCCGCGCGGGCAAGGACGTCGCGCGCGGCAACTCAGGCCAGATCACCATGCGCGATGCCCCGCTCGAGCGCGCCTTTGCGCGCGGCGCGCTCACGGCCGAACAATATTCGGCAGGGCAGAAATATCGCCATCTGATCTCGGTCGGTCTCGGCGCCTATGCCGGGATTGCGAAGACGGAACGCCAGGTGTTTCACCGGCAGCGCTATCGCGAGGCGGTGCAGGTGCTGGGCAAGATCAGCTCGCACGTTTTGGAATGGGCGGTATGCAGGGAGTTCGGCCTCGAGCAAATCGGGCAGGCTTTGGGGTGGACGAGCCGCCCGCAAGCCTATGCGGCCGCGCTTGAGCGCATGAAAGCGGCGCTTGATGAGCTGTGCCGGCTATGGGGAATCGGCAACCGCGAGGGGTGAAACGAACGTATGAAGGCGCCCGGGGGGGGGGACCGCATTCCACAGACTTGCCACCTACGTATAATCGCGTAGTTGCACCCGATCGGTGCCCTGGCAAGCTCGCGTGGAGGCTTGGACCCGAGCCTCCATCCCAACGGACTAGCCCCGCTTTCAGCGGGGCTTTTATTTTCGATGGCCGGATCGGGAACGATCCAATCCGGCGAGTACCCGATCGTTACGAAAGCGTCCTCAGTCGTCGACGCGCCAATCGGTGCGCTCGGCGCCTTCGACTTACGAATCGCGGCGGGTTTGCTGCCCGCGGCGTGGCTCCAGGCTCTTCTCATGCGCCGCTGCGTCCTGGCTGAGCACCGTCTTGAATTCGGTCTCGAGCGCGGCGAGCGTTCCGAGCCACGCGGCTGCGTTGAGCAGGCGAGGGGCCCCGCCCGGCTCCGGGATATCCCGAAGGCTGTAGGCTTTTCGATCCGGCATTGCGCTGCTCCATCGTGCGGGCATCTTCGGCGCAAGTTGCGCACGAAGCCCTGTTCAGCTGCGCAGGCGAATGATGTTCCGGCATGGTTAAGCTGCGGTTAATGCTGCCGCGTGCGGCGCGGCCGCCGCCGCGCCAAGCTGCGGCCGCATCGAGGGAAAACGCAAAGCGCAAATTTTCGCTTGCCTCGCGTTACAAGAATCTTCCAGAAGCGCGCATTGAGCAAAATTGTGCCTGAATGCGTTCTGGAAGACGCGCTTGTGCGCGCGCATCATCACGTTAGATTGAGGAAAAGCGCCTTCGGGTCGAGGGGGGTTGAGGATATGCTGCGGCAGTTCTCGGCGCATCAAGGACCTGGAAGGTAGGGAGCATGCCTGCGATCTCAAATAAATATGTTTGCGCTGCAGCCTTTCTGGCTGCGTCCGTCACACTTGCGGCTTGTCTCGCTGCGACCCGCGCCGTCGCTCAGGGCGCCCCCGACTATGCCGCGATCATCGCCGCGCCCGATCGCACCGATGCCGACCGACAGACCGACAACCGGCGCGACCCGCTCAAGCTGCTCGTCTTCAGCGGTGTGCGTCCCGGCATGAAGGTGCTCGATATGGGCGCAGGCGGGGGCTACAGCTCGGAACTCATGGCGCGTGCTGCGGCGCCAGGCGGCACTGTCTATGCGCAAAACCCGGCGGACCTCGGCGAGCGCGCGAAGGCGAGGTTCGACGCGCGGCTGCAGACGCCGGGGGGAAAAGATATCGTGCGCGTGACGCGGCCGTTCGATGATCCGTTACCGGCTGACGTGGGCGAGCTCGATCTCATCACATTCCTGTTCTTCTATCATGATACGACCTACATGAACGTCGACCGCGCCGCGATGAACCGCAAACTCTACGCTGCGCTTAAGCCTGGCGGGCTTCTTATCATTGCCGATCATTCGGCACGTCCCGGAGATGGGACGTCTGTGGGCAAGACCTTCCATCGCATCGAGGAGGCGGCGCTGCGTCGCGAGGTCGAGGCGGCCGGGTTCAAGCTCGTAGGCGAAGGCGGCTTCTGGCGCCACCCGGAAGACGCCCGCGATTTCTCAATACAGCCGCCGCCCGGCAAGCCGGTGGACGAGTTCGTGTTGAAGTTCCAGAAGCCAATGTGAGCCTCGAGCGATTTCAGGGAGTCGCGTCGGCTTAGTAGTTTTCCAATTAGTCCGGTGCGGATTCGTCGGCGTCACCGATCCGACGACCGCATTCGTAATTGAGAATGAAATATGGGACAGGAGGGTCAAAAATGTCTGATGCAACTCGTCTGCTTCTTTTTCGCATCGCGCTAATCGTCGTCGGCCTAACGTTTATATTTGGCATATACACGTTGGGCATTGTGTGGCCCTCGGGCTGGGCTTGGGGACAAGGGCATTCGCACTATCTGATGATGATCATTGGAGTGTATGCGACGCTGGGCGTATTCTTGCTCGTCGCATCGCAAGATCCCTATGCTCACAGGAGCCTTATCTGGTTCACTGTGTGGTCAAGCGTGGTTCACGCGGTGATCATGGGCGTTCAAGGCTTCACCGATGCGGCCGAACGCGGTCATTTGATCGGGGACGTGCCCGCGCTCTTCCTCGTCGCGATCATTCTAGCGGTGTTGATGCCGCGGACCGAGAAGGCCTTAGCATCGCCGGTGTGACGGCAAGACGTGGACCTGATGCGACGGGCTACAACGGTCCGCTTTCGGGGCCAAGCGAACGTGCATGGGCGTGTGGCCTCCGCCGCGTCAATCGCAATTGACCCATCTGAGACATTGCCCAAGCAAAATTTGTTGTGATGCACAAGCGCCGCCGTCTTCGGATGTGATAGCCTCGGCGGGCCCAAGGTCCGGGCTGGGAGGCGGAAGTCCCATGACGCGACGGTATTTCCTTTTCTTGCTCAGTAGCAGCGCGGCTTGGCTATTGTCCGCGCGCGGTCATGCGGTTTCGCAGCCAGCCGCAAAGGTGGCCCGCATCGGTGTTCTGGTCTCCGCATCGGAGCCCCACCCGTTTGCCGATGCTCTACGGCATGGATTGCAAAATCTAGGCTACTCGGAAGGACGCAACATCACGTTGGACGTCCGCTACACTCAGGGGCGAAGCGATCTCGCTGCTCGATTTGCCGCCGAGCTTGTTAGGAGCGACGTCGCTATGATCGTCGCCCATTTTACACCCGCGGTGAGAGCCGCTATGGCGGCCACGAAGACCATTCCAATTGTGATGGTGGCGGGCGCGCCACTACAATCCGGATTCATCAAGAGCCTGCATGAACCAGGTGGCAACGTCACCGGGCTCTCCGCCATGGACGCCGAGCTCGGCGGCAAGCGCATCCAGCTGTTGAGCGATCTCATTCCGAAGCTCGCTTGTGTCGGCGTGCTCGCAACCACGCCGACCACTGATCCGTTTAGTCGCCCGTTTGTGGCGGACATTCATGCCGCGGGCTCGGCGCTCAACGTGCGGGTCGCGCCGGTGCTAATCGGCGGCCCCAGCGAGCTGGAGGAGGCTTTTTCCGACCTGGCTAAGGAGGGGGCGCAGGCCGTCATTGTCCAAGGATTTTTTGGACCCTATTCAAAACGGATTGCGCAGCTAGCGATCGGCCACCACATTGGGTACATGTCGAACGAGCGCAGTACCGTGGTGGACGGAGGATTAGCTTCGATGTCCGCTAGTTTTCCCCTGCTGTATGAGTATGCCGCGGTCTATGTCGATAAGCTTCTCAAAGGGGCCAATCCGGCCAGCTTGCCGGTTGAGCAACCTTCCAAATTTCAGGTGACGGTCAACAGCAAGACGGCGCAGGCGCTGGGATTATCCCTTTCGCCGATCTTGCTCGCGCAAGTCGATGAGGTGATCGAATAGAGCGGAATTTCTGCGCCGCGTATGTCGCCTAGTGGAAGGCTTTCGGGGCCAAGCGGGCCTGCATGGGCGTGTGGCTTTATAGGGCCGATAACTCGCTCTCAAGCGCGATCCGCTCATGCTCGTTGGCGTGGTATTTGATGCAGGGGTCGCGACGCCCCGCTGTTTCCTGCGCGACCAAGAACTCGATCACTTGCCGACGGATCCAGTAATCGACCAGATCAGCTGTTAGAAGCACGGGCGCAACATAGCGATTGAGAGGAGCCGATATCCTGTCCACGATCTGTCACTCCATGCGCGAAGGCGATAGGCCTCACCGTGCCGGAAACGCTGCTCGCGCGTGCCGACGAGGTGATCGAGTGATCTGAACGACAGGGAGGTTCAAAATGAAACTTCCCCGCCGACGATTTCTGCGTTTGGCCGCGAGTGCCGTCGCGCTGCCGGCCGTGTCGCGCTTCGCTCGGGCGCAGGTCTATCCATCGCGACCGGTCCGCATCATGGTCGGCTTTCCGCCCGGCGGCCCAGCCGACATTCTTGCGCGCTTGATCGGTCAGCGGCTGGCGGAGCGTCTCGGGCAGCCATTCATCGTCGAAAGCCGAGCGGGCGCCCAGGGGCAAATCGCCACCGAGGCAGTGACGCGCGCGCCCGCCGACGGCCACACGCTGCTTTTGGTCGTTCCCGGAAACGGGATCGCTCACCTGCTTTACGATAAGCTCAATTTCAATTTCATGCGCGACACTGCGCCGGTCGCGGGCATAAGCAATGGACCTCTTCTCATGGAAGTCGGTTCAACGACACCGGTCTATACGGTCCCCGAGTTCATTGCCTACACCAAAGAGAGACCAGGCAAGGTCAATTTTGCCTCGCCCGGGATTGGGTCGACGATCCAGCTGTGCGGCGAGCTGTTCAACATGATGACCGGCGTGAAGATGGTTCACGTGCCTTATCGAGGCAATGCCCCTGCACTGACCGATCTCATCGCCGGTCAGGTGCAAATGATGTTCGCCGACACTCCGTCGTCCATCGAGCACGTCAAGGCTGGCAAACTACGCGCGTTGGCTGTGACCACAGCCGAGCGCCCGGAGATTCTGCCGGAACTACCGACCGTCAGCGAGTTCCTACCGGGCTTCGAGGCTAGTAATTGGTTCGGGATTGCCGCACCGAAGAACACAGCTCCCGAAATCATCGACAAGCTCAACAAGGAGATCAACGCAGCCCTTGCCGAACCCGACATTAAAGCGCGGCTCGCCGATCTAGGCGCGGCACCGCTTGCGGGTTCACCCGCCGATTTTGGACGATTCATCGCCACCGAAGCCGAGAGGTGGAGCAAGGTGATCCGCGCGGCCAACATCAGGCCCGAATGATGCCGCTATCCACCGCGGCGACATTACATGTAGGTCGGCTGCATCAATCCGCCTTGGCCCCTGAGAACTCGATCACCTTGGCCCACTTCTCGGTTTCTTCGGCCATGAACTTGGCGAAGTCGGAGGAAGAACCAGGAAACACCGCAGCGCCAAGGTCGGCAAACCTCGCCTTCAACTTGGGATCGACAAGGCCCGCGTTGATCTCCTTGTTGAGCTTGTCGAGGATTTCGGCGGGCGTCTTCTTGGGCGCGCCAATGCCCTGCAGCGCGCTCGCTTCGTAGCCAGGCACGAACTCGCCCACGGTCGGGACGTCGGGCAATACCTCCGAACGCGTCGCGGTCGTCACCGCGAGCGGACGTAGCTTGCCCGCTCTGATGAATTCCATCGACTCAGGCACGGGGTTGAAGACGACCTGCACCTGTCCGGCCATCAGATCGGTCATCGCGGGCGCGCCACCGCGATAAGGCACATGGGTCATGTCGACCCCGGCCATCATTTTGAACAGCTCGCTGGCGACATGGATCGACGTGCCGACGCCGCCCGATCCGTAGCTGATCTTGCCGGGATTGGACTTCACATAGCTGATGAACTCGGCAACGGTCTTCGCCGGGAACGATGGATTGACCTGCATGACAAGGGGGTAGCGGATGATACCCGCGACCGGTGCGATGTCGCGCATGAAGTTGAAAGCGAGTTTGTCATAGAGCGTGGCGTTGATCGCGTTCGACGCCGTGACGAGGAGCAGCGTGTAACCGTCCGCGGGCGCGCGCACGACGGCTTCGGTGGCGATATTGGTGGCTGCCCCGGTCCGGTTTTCGATGACGAATTGCTGGCCGAGCCGCTCGGACAGCCATTGACCGATCAGGCGCGCGGTGATGTCGGTAGTGCCGCCGGCGGCAAAGCCGACGATCAAGTGCACCGGCCGCGTCGGATAGTCTTGCGCTCGCGCCAACTCTGATACGGCCGGCAGCGCAGCAGCGGCCGCCGTCAGATGCAGAAATTTCCGACGCGGAAGTTTCATTGGCACCCTTCCTTGCACGCGCATGATGCGAGCGTGGTCTAGACCGCACAAATGATGGTCTTTAGTGGGATGCCCGCCGATGGCATCAGCATGCCGCCAAAAAGGGGACTTCGGCACGTCCCGCTGGCCAGGCTCGAATTAGACTACATCAACCACGCGACTGGGCGGAAGAACCATGACCGTTGCTGGCGCAGCAAATTGGTCGCAATCAGCGCATAGCCGGCGCGACTTCGTGTCGCTGGCAAGCGGTCTGGCAAGTTGGGACGCCCTGAGCGGCGGATTTGCTCGGTTGGGTCGCCGTCACGAGCAGAAGATGCCGCCACCTACCTGATCGGACACCTCGCAACCCAATTGGGTCGGCGAGAACAAGGTGCCAAACCATTTACTCGTCAACGAACCATCGTTGTCGACCCAGGGGACCGCCGGCAGTTGCGGCAGGTAAGACGCATACGGCATCACTTTCGCAAGCGTCACTCTGCCCGGAAACCGTGCGAGGAAAACCTCATTCATTCCGCCGTCGAGTCCGCTGTAGATTGAGGCGGCTGGCACCTCGTCTTTAAGCAATTGCGCGTATTTGACCTCGTCGGCGCGTTGTTTCTCCAGCGCCCGCCGCGCGATTTTCGGATTCACGACAAAGGCGGGGCATTTGCCGGTGGGATTGAACACAAGAGGATTCGGCGAATTCGGGGCAGCTTGCGCATCGAATACATAGAGGCGATTACACACATCCACCTTGGGTTCGAGATGCGTCGCCTCGAAGTGATCGTTGCCGATCTTGAGCATCTTCCAGAAGGCCAACTGCGGATGAGTTCGATGCCGCGCCAGATTCGCCGGCGTCAAGCGGAACGGATAGGCCTGGACCTGGAATGACGGCCGGCCGAGGAGTGAGTCGCGCGCCAGCGCATAGATCTCGCTTATCTGTTCGTCGGTCATGGCATAGCAACCGCTCGACGAGCAGTCGCCGTGGATCATGAGCAGGCTGCCGTTGCGGTTGTTCGCTTTGTCGAAGCTGTTGGGGAAGCCCATGTTCATCGCAAGATAGTAGTTGGAATTGGGATTCATCAACTCGGGCGTAACTGTATAGAACCCCTCCGGAGCCTGACGGTCGCCCTCATGCAACTTCGGCCCAAGATCGCCCGACCACCGACAGATCGGAAAAATCTTGAGGAGCTGGAAATGGCCGCTGGTGTCCTGCTTCCAGACTTCGAGCTCCGCCTCTTCCTTGAAAATGCGCACAAGGATCGGCGAATGTTTCGGCATCTTCTTTTGTCGAAGCAGCGAGATCAGCTCGGGCGGCAACTCCTTTGTTGCTCTGGCCGGCAACTGATTGCTCTCTTCGCCAAGGGACGTGACCGGCGTCAATGCCGCGGCAAAAGCCGCCGCCAGCACAAGCGCACGGACCACCGTGGCGCGGATCATTGCTACAGCCCCCGACGTGGAATCTCTCCTATCTGAATGCGTGTAGTCGATGGCTTTCGTAGGGCAAATCCAGACCAGGTTTCCGCAAATGATGCTGACAAACGGAGTGCAGCGGCACGATGCCCCGCGGGGCATCGGTCGTTGAGCTTGAGGTTGGGCTTAGGACAGGCGCTTGCGAGATAGTCCGCAAAGGCTCAGTAGCGAGCGGCGACGGTCGCCATCTGTGCAGCGTCCGATCTAACCGTGACCAATATAGTCCATCCGTCCACCGTCCACCGTCAGCACCTGTGCCGTAATCCAACCTGACTCCGGCGACGCTAGGAACACCACCGCATTGGCAATGTCTTCAGGTTCACCGATACGGCCCATCATCGCTCGTGCGGCGAAGTTTTTCGCCGTCCCCGGCCAGTCTGCTGCGCCGCGGCCGCGCTGCGTCATGTCGGTGCGGACGAATCCCGGCGCCACGGCGTTCACGCTGATGCCATGCTGGCCGAGCTCCATAGCAAAGCGCCGCGTGAGAATCAGCACCTCCGCCTTCGTTGCCGCATAAAACGCATTCCCCGAGAGCGCCGTGCCGATCCCCGCGATCGAGGCCACGTTGACGATCCGGCCGTAGCGCTGCGCCCGCATGCTCCCGATCACCGCGCGCGTGGCGTGGATCAGGCCGTCCACGTTGACTTGGCGCATGCGGGCGACCTGCTCAGGATCATAGGTATCCAGCGTGCCCTGCCAACTCACGCCGGCGTTGTTCACCAGGATAGTCACCGGACCGAGCTCTGCTTCGGTGCGGGCGACCATCGCCCCGACCGCGGCCATCTCGGCGACGTCTGCCGCTACCGCGATAGCCCGTCCGCCCGCGGCCACAATCTCGCCGACCAGGGCCTCGGCGGCATCGGCATGCACCGCATGGTTCACGCACACTGCGGCGCCCCGTTGCGCCAGGAGCCGCGCCGTTGCTCGGCCGATACCGCGGCCACCGCCCGTCACCACCGCCACTTGGTTGCGCCATTCCATCATGTTGCCTTTTCATAGGACGGATCGGGTCACCCTGCGCGCGCGTACGCTTGGTCGATCAACCGAACGACCCGCGCGCAGTCGTGCACGCTGATCTTTGGCGCTTCGCCTCGCTGCCAGCGGTCGAGCGCATCGCGCAGAGCAGTGAAATAGAGCGGTGTGGCGCTCGCGCTCGGGAAGATCTCGTCGCCATTGGCAGTCGCGAGCTTCATGATCCCGTCCTTCATCGTGAGGATGGCGTCGCGGCCTGCGATCTTCCACTCGCCGTCGGTCCCGTCACGGGGGAAGCCATTTCCGACCTCGACGGTACCGAGAATGCCGCTCGCCGAGCGCACGGTTACCGATGCGTAGTCTTCAACCGGGTGTTCATGCGCGCGACGGCTGAGTTGCGCGCCGGTCACTTGCGCCTCCTCGCCGGTCAGGTGAAGGAACATATCCAAGCCGTGCGGGCACAGGTTTCGCAGGCATCCGCCGCCGGCCTGCGCAGGATCGAGCATCCAGGCGCAATCCCAGGCTTGGTAGCGTGCCGGGCCCGGCCGGTTGATCCGAACGTAGATGTGCGACAGCGGGCCGAGGCGCCCCGCCGCGAGCAGCTCGCCGGCGCGTGCGGCGAAGGGCCCGTAGCGCTGCGCCAGCGGCACAGCGACGAACGCATTGAGCCGAGCTGCCTTGGCGGCGACCGCCTCCACTTCTCGCGCGCTTATCCCCATCGGCTTCTCCATCAGGAAGGGATAACCCAGATCGAGCAGGTCGTGGGCGATCTGGGCCATTTGGCAGTGCCGTCCCAGCGCCACGACGAAGTTTGGACGGGTCGTCGCTAGCATCTTTCGGTAATCCGTGAAGGTTGGCGGGCTCCCCAGCTCGGCGGCGCGTTTTGCGACAAGACCGCCGTCGAAGTCCTGGATGGCGACCAGCTCCACGTCCGGCATGGCGATGAGATGACGCAGGTACGCGGCATCGTTGAGCGCATGCCAATGGCTAACCTCGATCGCGGCGACGCGAATCGTCATGACGTCCTCTTCGTGGCTGCGTGTTCCCTTTGGCAGTGCGCGCCATATTGCGCGAATTTACGTCAGCTGTGAAAGGCGAACCGGACTTAGCTGGAGCGGTCGGGTCGGTTGGCCGCGCTGCTTTTGAGCCGAACCGGACATCAGGCGCCGTTTTTTTGGTGCGACGCACGGTTCTGAACCCTCTCCAAGACCTGGTATGCTTGGTTCGTGACCATTGGCCTTGGGGAAAGCTCATGAGGCGGCGGGAATTCATCACGCTTCTAGGCAGCGGTGTAGCGGGATGGCCGCTCGCCGCGGACGCCCAGCAGCCAGTCATCCCAGTGATCGGGTTTCTCGACTCCACATCGCCAGACTCGTTCGTGGACCGTCTGCGCGCATTTCGCCAGGGCCTGAAGGAGACCGGCTATGTCGAGGGCGAAAACGTGGCGATCGAATACCGCTGGGCCGAGAGTCAAATCGATCGACTGCCGCAGCTGGCGGCCGAATTGGTTCGCCAGCGGGTCGCCGTGATCGTCGCCAACGCTCCCCCTGCAACGTTCGCGGCCAAGGCGGCAACGATAACGATCCCGATTGTGTTCGGTGTAGCCGAAGACCCGGTCACGCTTGGTCTTGTTGCCAGCCTCGCGCGGCCGGGCGGCAACCTGACGGGGACCAATTTCGTCTCACTCGAGTTGGCTGCAAAGCGCCTAGAACTCCTGCGTGAGCTGATGTCTGGGGCAACTCGCGTTGCCGTGCTCGTCAATCCGGACAATACTTCGATTACTGCGGCCACGCTGAGAGACATTGAAACCGCGGCTCGCGCCATGGGGCTGCAAATCCAGGTCCTCAACGCTAACACCAGTGGCGAGATCGATGCAGCCTTCGCGACTCTTGTGCGTGAGCGACCCGACGCGCTCTTCGTCGGCAGCAGCCCCTTCCTCACTGCCCGACGTGTTCAACTGGTTCAACTGACTGCGTACCGCGCGGTCCCCGCGACATATCCGGGGCGTCAATATACCGAAATCGGCGGGCTGATGAGCTACGGAGCGAGTCTGCCGGATGCCTATCGTCAGATGGGCGTTTATACCGGTCGCATCCTCAAGGGCGCGAGGCCTGCGGACTTGCCGGTCGTGCAGGCGAGCAAGTTCGAGCTGACCATCAACGCTCAGACCGCCAGGATGCTCGGTCTCACCATCCCGCCTACGCTGCTCGCCCGCGCCGACGAGGTGATCGAGTAAATCATTGCTACCGGTGCGCATCGTTTGTTGCAGTGCATGAGTCGGCTCCTGGCACAAAGCTGATCTACCGAGACGGCTGCCGCTTTGTCTGCTTTCGGGGCCAAGTGGACACGCGGGAAAGAACCAGCCGCATCGTCTCTGCGCCCCTTCGGATGCAAATTTGACGACGCGACGAAATTCGTTTTCGCCTTTTTCGCCCCAATCAACGAGGGGATCGGTCTTTCGAAGCTCGGCCACCTTTTCCGAAAACTTGTCCGTGAGCGTGTTTTCCATGGGCCCGGCAGCCGCAACCCAATTGGGCTGCGTTCCCGGCTCCTCGGTCAGCACGATGGCAACGCCCCGCGGTGGCTGCACGGATAATCCGATTTCGTTGACCAGCTCCTCGGCCGTTTTCAAAACGAGATACTCCATTGTTTCGCCGCGGGTCAGAGTATCCGGCACGGAGCCGCCCCGCAAAGGCAGTCCTCACGCTGAGGAGCCGCACGGCGACAGCGCGTCCGCGCGCATCTGTCCCATCGTGCGCGGCGTCTCGAAGCGTGGCCGCCGCAATCGGGCCGCCCTCATGGTTCGAGACGCCATAGCGCGTCGAAGACGCGCGTAAACGCGCTTAGGGCTCCTCACCATGAGGGCGGAGCGAAAGCACGGCGATGACGGCACGAAATTCGCAACCGGACTCGTCGACGGCCAATCCGCCGCCGGCACCGGAGCTCGTCTTCGATTACCGCGCGCGCGAGCAATTCTTCGGCTTCCATGCGCGAGGGGAGCGCTTCGCCTGCATCGTGACGCACCGCCGCGCCGGCAAGACGGTGGCGTGTATTCAGGCGCTGCAGCGCGCGGCGCTGACGTGTCCGCGCGTTCGCCCCCGCTTCGCCTCCGCGTCGCGCCGCGCCAGTTCCGGGCGCTCCACCCCCCTCTTTTGTGTTAAACAGGGTCGTGGACCCCCGCCGCCGCGATCAGTTGAAGCGAGAATTAAAGATGGCCGATCGGGCACATTGCCGAAGGCCGAGGGCATATTGAAAAGCAGCTGGCGATCATCGCCGAGCTCGAGCGCGATGGCCATGACAGCGCGTTGGCGAAAGAGCTTCTGGCGACGCTGCGCACCACGTTAAAGATGCACGAAGATCATCGCGAGCACATCATCCGCGAGCTTGACGCGTAGCCGTAGCTGCGACGCAGTAGTTAGGCCTGATTTTCAAATCAGGGACATTTCCCGGAACGAAGATAGTGACCGCGGTCGCCGGAATTGCCGGTCATCCGGAGGGTTTTTCGTCTTCGTCCTTGGGCTGGCATTGCTGTTGTTGCTGCAGCGTTGGCGAGGCGCCCGCATCCGGGCGGATGAGCGGCGGCGTGCTCCCCTGGTAGTCGTCGGCCAGGCGTTGCCAGACTTGCGCCATCTGCAGCAGCACGGTGCGCCTCTCGCCGAGGGGAAAGGTCGAGCCTACTTCAAGACATTCGGCCGCGAGGCGCCGATAGCGCGCGGACGGAGATTCGTAGTCTGCCATGACGGACCCTCTCGTGCCCCAACTGGCGTAAACCTCGTTCCCCTGCTGTTTGTTCCCTGCATCGGCCCTCGATGAACGAAATCCGGTCCGTTCGGCGGCCCCCCCCCGGCTGTCCTACTTCCGCGCGCCCCGTTCGCACCGGAAAAGCGGTCCCACCGATCGATTTCGGGGCTTGAAATTGGGGGCAACCATCTGCCTTTTGCGAGTATGGAGTGTGGCGCAAGGGTTGGCGCTATGCCCGGCGATCCGAAAGAATGTCGTGCGCACGCAGCGCGATGCGAGGAGCTGGCCAAAACGGCCGATACCCCCGAGCACACGCGAATTTTGCTCAATCTCGCCAAGCAGTGGCGCCGGCTCGCCGACCAGTTGGACTACACTCAAGCGGCACTCAACGAACGCCGGACGCTTCCCAGGAGGCGCTAGGTCGCGCGCTTGAGCCATATCGCACGTGGCACCTTGCCGCAGATTGGGGAAAACGCCTCGCATGCATGAACCTTTTGCTGCGCCGGGCCGACTAACGAGCGGCTGGGTGGGTCGCATGTCCGTGTCCAGGCTCGCAGGGGGCTTCGTCGCGTTCGCCATCGGCGCTGCCGTGGTGACGGCGCTTGCCGCCAATCCCGACGAAAGGCCGCCGCCGATGAGTCCCGTCACGGGGCGCCCGGAAGCGAATGCGGCAACCGGGACGAATCCCGCAACCGGGGCGAAAAGCGATCGCCTCGCCATTCCCACCGTCAAATCGCGGCCGCTCAGCTGGGCCTGTCCGCAGGAGCCGTGGCCCTACGGCTGCCAGTGGCGGGACAAGCCCACGCGCAAGGTGGTACGCCCCTCGCGCCCGAGCTGAGCCGCGGCTTTCTGGGGACGGCGCGCGTCTTGCAGTTCGACGTCTTTGATGGGCCTGGCTGGCCCGCGCCAACCGAGCTGCGGCGCTATTTTTTAGCGCCTCCGGGACGGCGCTGACAGCTGGGGTTGCTCACGCTGCATGGCGGTCTCATGCCGATCGGACTGTATATTCCCTTCGAAACCGCTTGGATTGCCGTGAAAGAGTTCATGGAAACGGATGGGGCTCTCCCCAAGAGCATCCCTTGGATCGCTGGTGACGATATTCCCGGCGATGCTTTTCCTCGCTCATGGGCGCACGGCACAGTTCAGTGAGTGATTGCTAAGCAGATTAACGCACTCGATCGCGGTATCTTCAAGCCGACTTGAAATACGGCCGCGGGCATCGTCAGCTTTCTCGCGGCATCTCGCATTGCGCTATCACGCGCGCGTGATGTCGCGGGTGCCGGATTCTTGCTCTCTGTCCGTCGGGCCGCGCGTCCGCGTCATATTGACGACTTGGATTTCCGCTCCCAGACTGCGGCTCAAAGAACGGCGGTTTTGCCGCCGGCAACGATGGAGAGCAAGTTGAAAGCGTATCTTTGGCCAGCGGACGGGACGCCGCCTCCGCCCATGACCCGAACGAAGTGGCGGCGATTCGCCGACCGGCATCTGCCGAGTGTTGTCATCTATTTGATGGTGCTGACGCTCGTGGGGGTGGTGCTCTACCCGCACATGGTGATCACCGTCCCCAGCGGCTACGTCGGCGTTCTGTGGAAGCGTTTCGGCAACGGCACCGTGCTCGACCCGCGGCTCCTCAAGAACGAGGGCTTCAATTTCGTTTCGCCCTGGAACCGCGTTTTTCTGTACGACCTGCGGCTGCAATCCTTCACCGAATCCTACAACGCCATCTCCAGCGACGGCGTGAACCTGACGGCATCGGTCGTCGTGCGGTACCGCCTGCAGCGCGATTCCGTCCCCGTGCTGCACCAAGCGATCGGGCCGAATTACCAGCAAGTGTTGATTCAGCCCGGAATCGGCAGCCTCACCCGCGAGGTAATCGCGCAATACACGGCCGAACAGGTCTATTCGACGGCGCGCCAGGAAATTCAGGATAAAATTCGCGAACTCGTGGAGAACAGGCTCTCCGAGAAGATGATGGAGCACGAGGGCGAAGAGTCGTACCGCGTCTCGATGCGGGATACCATCATCCTCTACGACATCCTGGTGACCGGGATCGAGCTGCCTTCGGCCATCGTCGCCGCCATCAACCGCAAGACCGAGCAATACTACATCGCGGAGGAGTACAAGTTCCGGGTCGAGCGCGAGAAACGCGAGTCGGAACGCAAGAAGATCGAGGGCGAGGGCATCCGCGACTTTCAACAGACCGTCAGCCAGGGAATCAACGAGTCCTACCTACGCTGGCGCGGCATCGAGGCAACGCTGCAGCTGTCGCAATCCACCAATTCGAAGGTTGTCATCATCGGCAGCGGGAAGGACGGGTTGCCGGTCATACTCGGCAACGTGGATTCCTCGACGCCGTCGGCAGGGAGCGCACAATCGAGCGGCAACGATAAAGCGGACAAGGAAAAGGCAACGGCACCCGGCCCGGCGGTGCCGTTCGAGAAGACGCCTGCCGCCGCATTGAGCACACCGGCCGAGAAGATTCCGCCCGCCACCTCGGGCGCTGCGCCGGCGGCAACCCCGAGTCCTGCGCCGGCCACGAGCAAGCAGGAGACGCGCTCGCTCTGGCCGATCACGCTGTCCGATATCGAAAGCTACTTGGCGAAGATGCTGCTCCCGGCGGCAAAGACCGAGTCAAAGCAGCCGGCCGCAGAGCAGCCGCGATAGATCGTTAAAAAAAGTCCCGCCCATTTTGCGCGGGGGCTTTTAGGTCAATCGATGTCGAGTCTGAGACCGGGACGAGACCTTCTGATCTCGACGCCGGGTTCGCGCACGCGGCGGCGCTCCTGGATGACGACATCGCGGTCACGATCGTGACGTCGCGATCCCGGTGCACGCAGTTCCTGTTGCACAGCGGACCGACGCAGTCTTCCCGGCAGAAGCGCTCGGCGCTCGCGGGGAGCGAAAGCGCGGCAGAACCCGCCACGGCGATCGCAATGGCGACAAGGTGGGCTGTTCGCATCCTCGGGCCTCCTTTGGACTCCCCGCGATGCGTTCAACGCGCAACAGCCACCGAAAGTTCCGCCCTCGCTGCGATGCACCGCCTCTCAATCCTACTCGTGGGTTTCCACATGGAAATGATGCAATAAGCGGTGGAAGATTGGAGCCAATACGAAGCCGGTTGCGATGACAATCAAAAGACCCGAGAAGATCGCATAGGATCCCGCAAAGACTTTTCCAGCCGTCGTTTTGAGCTCGCCCATTGGCCCCATGCCGGACAGAATCATCGCCGCATTGACGTACGAATCGGCAAGCGACATGCCCTCGAATGCGGCGTAGCCGGCCATTCCGATCGCCAAACCGACGCCGGCAAGCATGCACCACAGTCCGACGGCCTTTAGCATGCGATCGGCGAAGCGGCGGTGCGAGATAAGCGGTTGGCGACGGCGTTCGAAACTGGTGATTCCAGGGATTTGCATATTCAACAGACCTCCGTCGAACGGTGCACCTCCAATGTCAGCCGTGGTGCGCTTTTGTGATAAGCGTCAGTTGCCCGCGACGCCGGCCGCGTTGATCAGCGGCACCCATCTGTCGATTTCGCTGCGCACGAGCTTGCCCAGCGCCTGCGGCGTGCGCTCGCTTTCCGCCGGCAGGTCGGCGCCCAATTCCGCGAGCCGCTTGGCCACGGTCTCATCGCGCATGGCTTTGTCGAGCGCCGCGTTGATGCGCTCGACGATCGGTTGCGGCGTTCCCTTGGGGAAGAACAGGGCGGTCCAGGCGGTCGTCTGTAACTCGGGCAGGCCCGCTTCGGTTGCCGACGACACCTCGGGAATGGCGGCCGCGCGCCGTGGTGCCGTCACCGCCAGTGCTTTCACGGCGCCTGCAAGAATAGTCGGGCCAGCCGAAACGACCTGCTCGAAGCTCATGTCGATCTGACCGGAGATAAGGTCATTCATCGACTGCGAGCTGCCGCGATAGGGCACGTGCTCGATCTGCGTGTTCGTGAGATGCGTGTAGAGCAGGTAGGTGAGGTGCGAGATCGAGCCGGTGCCGGCGCTGCCGAAGGTGAGCTTGTGCGGATGGGCGGCGGCGTAGGCGGTCAAGTCCTTGAGCGTGCCGGCGGGAAAGGTCTTGCGCACGATCAGCGCCATGGGCGTGCTCGCCACCAGCATCACCGGCTCGAAGTCGACGCGGGGATCGTACGAGAGATTTTTGTAGAGCCCGACCGCGGCGCCGTGCGTGCCGAGATTGCCCATCACCATGGTGTAGCCGTCGGGCGCAGCCTTGGCGACGCGCGCGGCGCCGATGGAGCCGCCGCCGCCCGTCACGTTCTCGACGACGATCTGCTGGCCCAGCGTCTGGCTCATGTGCTGGCCGAGAATGCGGGTCATGACGTCGGTCGGCCCACCCGCCGCGAACGGCACGACCACGGTGATCGGGCGCGTGGGATAGGGCTGCTGGGCACCGGCGCTTGGGCCAACAGCGATCAGAGCCAAGGCAAGTACGGAGGAAGAAAACAAGCGCATCACATTCTCCTCGAGCCTTTCTCAATGCAAAAGGCCGCACCGCGCGCCACGTGTTGCGCATGCTGCGCCTTCCTGCGCTGCCATCCTATGATAGGAGGCCACCAGTAGGGTAGGCGCGGCGCGTCGCTAAAGCTCTCGAATCCTTTGCCGCGCGTGATACCGTGCGTTTGTAGAGCCATTTTGAGCCCAAGATGAAACTTTCTCGCCGCTGGCTGGTATCTTTCGGAGCGAGCGCGGTCACGCTGCCGATTTTCTCGTCCATTGCCGGCGCGCAGGCTTATCCCTCGCGCCCCATCACCATCATCGTGCCGGTGCCGCCCGGCGGGGTCGCCGACCCCATCGCGCGCATCCTTGCCGATCATCTCTCGGTCACGCTCGGCGAGCCGGTCGTGGTCGAGAACGTCACCGGCGCCGGCGGCAGCATTGGCGTTGGCCGCGCCGCCCGCGCCGCACCGGACGGCTATACGCTGAGCATCGGCAATTGGCTGAGCCACGTGGGCGCGAGCGCCGTCTACCCCGTCCAATATGACGTACTCAGCGATTTTGAAGCGGTGTCGCTGTTGACGAGCAGCCCGATCCTGATTACCGCGCGCAAAGATTTCCCGGCGAACGACCTCAACGAATTGATCGCCTGGCTCAAGGCAAACCCCGACAAGGCGACGGCCGCAACTGTTGGAGCGGGCAGCGCGTCGCATGTGAGCAGCGTCTATTTTCAACGCGTGACCGGCACCCGCTTCCAATTCGTGCCTTATCGCGGCGGCGGCCCCGCCATCCAGGACGAGGTCGCCGGCCATGTCGACCTCATGTTCAACGAGGGGACGGGCGCGCTTTCTTACGTGCTCAACCGGCAGGTCAAGCCCTATGCGGTGCTGGCCAAGAGCCGCTGGTTCGCGGCGCCCGACATCCCGACCAGCGAAGAACTCGGCGTGCCCGGGATCAATATTTCATTCTGGCACGGCTTATGGGTGCCCAAGGGCACGCCGAAGGACATTGTGGTCAAGCTCAATGCGGCGGTGGTCGCCGCGCTCGCCGACCCGACCGTGCGCAAGCGGCTCACCGATATCGGCCAGGAGATTTTCCCGCGCGACAAGCAAACGGCGGACGCGCTTTACGCATTCCACAAGGAGGAAACCGAAAAGTGGTGGCCGATCATTAGAGGCGCGGGCATCAAAAGCGAATAAGGCATGGCGGCGGCAATGAAACGTCGGCGGCGCTGGCTTCTCTCTGCGGGAGCGAGTGCTGCCGTACTGCACGCCCTTTCTCCAGTTGCACGGGCGCAGAGCTATCCTTCGCGGCCGATTCGTCTGATCGTCACCACTGCTCCGGGGGGATCGCCCGACATCATCGCCCGCCTGATCGGCCAGTGGCTATTGGAGCGGCTCGGGCAGCCGATCGTTGTCGAGAATCGCACCGGGGCCGGCACTGCTATCGGTACCGAAATCGCCCTGCGAGCGCCGGCGGACGGCTACACTCTACTCTTGGCGATTTCCGCGAATGCCATCAATGCGGCCGTCTATGAGAACCTCCCTTTCAATTTCATCCGCGACATTGCGCCTGTGGCAAGCATCGCCAGCATTCCGCTGGTCATGGAGACAAACCCATCCGTTCCGGCGAAGACGGTGCCGGAGTTCATTGCCTACGCCAAGGCTAATCCCGGCAAGCTCAACATGGCCTCGGGTGGGAATGCGACCCCGCTGCATGTCGCCGGAGAGCTGTTCAAGATGATGGCCGGCGTGGAGATGATCCACGTTCCTTATCGCGGGGAGGGGCACGCGCTGCCTGATCTGATCAGCGGACAGGTGCAGGTCTTGTTCGGCGTCATGCCTGCGTCGCTTGGCTATATCAGGGCGGGCACGCTGCGCGCACTGGCCGTAACTACGGCAAAGCGTCAGGAGCTTTTGCCGGACGTCCCGACCATCGCCGAATTTCTGCCGGGCTACGAGGCGAGGGGCTGGTACGGACTTGTCGCGCCCAAGTCGACTCCCGTCGAGATTATCGAGCGGCTCAACAAAGAGGTGAACGCCGCGCTCGCCGATCCGAACATGCAGAAGCGATTGGCCGACGTGGGCGCTGCGGTGTTCGCGGGTTCGCCCGCCGATTTCGGAAAGTTCATTGCCGAAGAGATCGAGAAGTGGCGTAGCGTGGCCAACTTTGCCGGTATCAAGGCGGAGTGATCACCTCGCGCCGAGGCGCGCGTTCTAGCGCCGCGTTCCCGGGCACGCTTTCCTGATGAAATCGGTGGCGCGACGCTTACTCTCGATCGCGCGAGCGAGGTCGTCCTGTCGGGACGCTGAAATTCCCATCGTGGTCTTGTCCTGACACGTGTCCTGCCTGCACAGCCAGTCTTTCCCCTCGATCACGACGCTCGGGGGATTGCCTTCTTCGAGATCGATGCGCTGCACTTTATTGAAATCCAACGTGGTTGTTTCATTCGACGGCGCGTAGAAGCTCTCCTTGCTTGTGCCTTTGGAATAGGCGGTCATGACTACCGTCTTGAAGACGCATTTTTGCGGCGAGGAGATGTTCACGTCGATTTTGACATGACGGCTTTCACGATGCGCATCGTTTGCTTCGCCGAAGCCGGTATTCTGGCGGATGGACTCATATTGGATCTGCTGCCCTTCAACGGTCCGTCGCCAGCGCGTCTCAAATCCTTGCTGTTGCGCGCCTTCCTGCTGGCCGCCGGTGATGAATGCAACGGCATCCAGCAAGCCTGCCTGCTCCGGGGTGAGGCGACTTTCGCATCCCAAAATCATGCCGGCCAATCCCAGCAACAGTACGTTTCGAGCCTTCAAATTTTTCTCCAGGCTTGCACCGCAGTGATCCGCCGTCGGAAACCCCTGATCCAAGAACGGCAATGCGATATATACTCGACCGCGGGCCTTCCTCCTAGGACATTGCATGCGATTGGATTGCGCTGAAGCGGCCGCCCTTCGATCGTGGGCCGCCGCGGTCGCGATCGCACTTCTCGCGTTGGGGAAACATGCAGGGGCGCAGAGCGCGTTGCCCTCCGGCCTTGTTTATCTGCGCGACGTGGACCCGAGCATCGCCCAGGATATTCGTTACTCCGGATTCGACAATTTCGTCGGCCGGCCGCTGCCCGGCTACGAGGCGGCAGAGTGCGTTCTCCGGCAAGACGTCGCGGCTGCGCTCAAGCGAGTGCAGGCGGACCTTGCGGGCTCGGGACTCTCGCTCAAGGTTTACGATTGCTATCGGCCGACGCGCGCCGTGCGCGGCATGGCGGAATGGGTGAACAATGGCCGCCCCGACGGCGCCACGAAGCGCTTCTTCCCTAGACTGCCAAAAAATTCGCTGATGAGGCTCGGCTATATCGCTGCGCGATCTCAGCATTCGACCGGCACCACGATCGACCTCACGTTGATCAAGACGCCGGCCACGCCGCCCGCGCCCTTCGATCGGGCCGCCGACTATGGCCCATGCACCGGGCTCGCAGCGCAGCGCAGCCCGGACAATAGCGTCGACATGGGCACGAGCTTCGACTGCTTCGATTCGGCGAGCCACACCGCGAGCAACGCCATCAATGCCGACCAGCGGCGCTGGCGAAACACGCTGCTGGAGGCCATGCGCAAACGGGGATTCGGCAACTACCACCGCGAGTGGTGGCATTTTTCTTACACAAGATCCGCTCGCACGTCGTCGCATGATTTTCCCATCCGCGCACGATAGCGGCTGCTCGTCGGCTGGCTTTAGAACTCCGCCACGCGCGCAACGATCGCATGAGAGGCCCAACTCCCCTCATGCCTTGATGCCTTTTCCAGCTGACTGAGCGTCCTGAATTGTTTTCCACACATTGTAAGGCGTGGCCGGCATCTTGATGTCGCGCACGCCGTAGTCGTGCAACGCGTCCACGATCGCGCTGATCACCACCGCCGGCGCCGCCGTGGTGCCGCCTTCGCCGCCCGCTTTGATCCCGAGCGGATTGGTGGGAGAGAGGACCTCGGCAATCTCCGTTACGAACGACGGCAGCGTATCCGCCCGCGGCACGCCGTAGTCCATGAGGGAACCGACGAGCGGCTGGCCGGACTCGCGATCGACGTAGCACTGCTCCCACAGTGCCTGCCCAACGCCCTGCGCGATTGCGCCGTGAGTCTGGCCATGAACGATCAGCGGATTGATGCACCGCCCGACATCGTCAACCGACGCATAACGCGTCAGCGCAACTCCGCCAGTTTCGGGGTCGACTTCGACCTCGCAGATGGCGCAGCCATTGGGGAATACCGGATCGTGCATCTCGTGGTCGGTGACCACCGCGATCCCGCCTTTCAGCTCCTGCGGCAGGTCGCGTCGGGCGGCCTCCTCGGCGAGGTCGAGAAAGTCGAAGGTGCGGTTGGTCGCGCGCGCGCTGAACCTGCCGTCGTCGAATTCGATCTGATCCGGCGTCGATTGCAGGATTTGTGCCGCGATTTTCTTGCCCTGCGCAATGAGATCGGGCAGCGCCTTCGTGAACAGCGTTGCGGCATGGCGCAGGGAACGGCCGGAATGGGATCCTCCACCCACCTGCACCACATCGGTGTCGCCGTGAATGATCTTCACGCTGTCGAGGGGAACGTGCAGAAGGTCGGAAATGACTTGCGCAAAACTTGTCTCGTGGCCTTGGCCGCTCGGCTGGGTGCCGATCACCACGTCCACGCGTCGCTGCGGCCGAACCGTGATCCGCGTCTGCTCGTTGGGTGCGCCGATTGAGGATTCGACGTAGCAAGCGAGTCCGCGTCCGAGCAGCTTGCCGCGTTTTGCCGCCGCGCTGCGGCGCTCCTCGAAACCATTCCAATCAGCGACGTCCATCGCCCGTTCCATATTTTCCCGGTAGCGCCCGCTGTCGTAGGTCATGCCGACAGCATTGCGGTAAGGCATCGCTTCGGGGCGAATGAGATTCTTGCGCCGCAGCTCGATGCGATCGATGCCGAGTTGCTGCGCGGCGGTGTCGACAAGCCGTTCGATCGCGAAGGTCACCTCCGGCCGCCCGGAGCTACGATAGGCGTTGGTGGGCATGGTATTGGTGAATACCGCCATCGCGCGCAGCGCAGCGTGGGGAATGAGGTATGGCCCCACAATCAGGCCCGCTCCTTTCGACAACGGCGAAAGGGAAACGCAGTAGCCGCCCACATTGCTGATATTGGTCGCGCGCATCGCGAGGAAGCGGCCGTCGCGGGCGAGCGCTAGCTCGACGCGGGTGACTAAGTCGCGCCCCTGGTAATCGGTAAGGAACGCCTCGGATCGCGTTGCGGTGAACTTGACCGGGCGACCGAGCTTGTGCGCCGCCCACAGTACGAGTGCAAATTCGACGAAGATGCGGTTGCGCGTGCCGAAATTGCCGCCGACGTCGTTGGAGAGCACGCGCAGGCGTTCGGGCGCGATGCCGAGCACGGCGGCAAGCTCGCGCTTCTGCCGCACCGCACCCCCACTGCCGGCGTGAAGGGTGTAGCGGCCGCTCGCCGCATCGTACTCTCCGAGCGCAGCGCGCGGCTCGAGCGGCACGCCAGTCACACGCTCGATATGGAAGTCCATCGCCAAGACGTGGTCGGCACGCGCGAATGCTTCGTCGGTCGCCTGCCGATCGCCGAATAAGGTGTCGATCGGAACGTTGTCCGGCACCTCGCTCCAAAGCACCGGCGCGGCGGGGCGTAGCGCGTCTTCGGAATGGTAGATTCCCGGCAACACTTCGTAGTCGACCTTGATCGACTCCGCCGCGTCGAGCGCCTGCGGCACGCTCTCGGCCACGACCATGACGATGGCCTCGCCGACATGGCGAACCCGCTCGGCGGGCAACAGCATGTGCGGGCCGATGAAGACCGCACCGCCGCCGGCAGCATGCAACTTCATGTCGCATTTGGTCTTCGGCAGTGGATCGTGGGGAACGGCCGCAAGTCCATCGGCAAGGCAATCAACGCCGGTGAACACGCCAAGCACCCCCGGCATCGCTTTGGCTTGCACAGCATCGATGCCGATGATGCGCGCGTGCGGGTGCGGGGAGCGCAGCATTACCGCGTAGCCCTGGTCCTCGACGTTGAAATCGTCGCTGAAGAGGCCGTGGCCGGTCACGAGCCGCTCGTCCTCCTTGCGAGGGATGGGCTTGCCGATCGAGCGGAAGCTCGAGTTCGCCAGCGGGGCTACCTGGTCGAGGTTGGTCATCGCAGGCTGATCAGCGCAGCGGCTTGGCGAAGCTGAGCTCGTGACCGTCCGGGTCGGTCAGATGGAAGAACCGCTCGCCCCATTCGGCATCGCGCGGTGCGGTGTCCGGACGATAGCCGGCTGCGATCACGCTGGCGTGCAGCGAATCGACATCGGAATGGTAGAAGATGACACGCCCCCACCAGGACCAGTTTTGCTCGGAGGGTTGGGCGATCAGATTGACATAGCTCGTTCCCGCCCGAAAGCTCGTGAACGCCGCGTCGCCTCCACCATAAAGCATCTCGAAGCCCAGCATGCGATAGAAAAGCACTGCGCGCGACATGTCGTGAGTGGCGAGCGTAACGGCACTGATGCCTTCAATCATGCGCCCGCAATCCAATCAATGCAGCATCTCGCGATCACTCGGTCTTGGCGGCGATGGCCCCGTGCGGATGACGGACGTCGCCGCGTTTGTTGCGTCGGCGCACGTAATTGATTAGAGCGTCCGGCCGCTCGCACTTCACCTTTAGCGCAGCGATGAGTGCATCCTCCGCCGCTACCGTCACGCTCTCGTGTTTGCCGGCGATGTTGATCCCGACGGTGAATTCAAGCACGGTGTTCTGCCCCCCTAGTTTGATGTGATCCCCGGTTCGGTTTGTTCGAGTTGCGAGAACCGCACCTGCAGGATCTCCCTCGTCGTCACCTTCCCGGCGCCGTTCTTTTCCAGGAGCAGCAGCTGCTGCGCATCAGGCAGGCCTGCGGGAATCACCATTTTCCCACCCGCTTTGAGTTGATGGATCAGGGGTGGCGGAATGAGATCCGGAGCCGCCGTGACGATCATCTTGTCGAACGGAGCGTGCTCCGACCAGCCATGATAGCCGTTGGCGATCCTGATCTCAATGTTGCTACAGCCCTGCCGACGCAATCGCTGCTTTGCTTGTCGGGCGAGCTCTTCGATGATTTCGATGCTGTACACCTGCCGCGCCAGCTGCGCGAGGATCGCCGCCTGGTAGCCTAGCCCGGTGCCAATCTCGAGCACGGTGTCGTTTTCGCTAAGGTCCAACAGATCGGTCATCAGCGCGACAATGAACGGCTGCGAGATCGTCTTTTCGAACCCGATCGGAAGCGGAATGTTGGCGTAGGCGTACGGCTGAAGTTCGACCGGTACGAATTCGTGCCGCGGCACCTTCCCTATCGCACTCATCACACGGTCATCGAGAGCCGTCTTGCCGAGCACGCCGCTCACGTGAAATACGCCGGCGGAGATTTCCACCAGCATCTGTTGGCGCAGGATATCGAAATCTTTGACGCTCATTGCGCCATCTCAGGGACAGCTCATCGCGGGCTTGCATGAAGCCGGCGCGATCTTTTCATGTTGGAAAATGTAGGCGAAACTCGGCTCCCTTTCCACAGATGGGTCAGTCCGACTAGGGCATGAACCGCTCAGATGCGGAACGCTTCACCCTAAGGGTCGGGGATGCAGGTACCGTCTCCGGGCTCCTCTCGGTGCCGCCGCGGCCGCGCGCCTGCTACGTACTTGCGCACGGGGCGGGGGCCGGAATGTTCCACCCATTCATGGAGTCTGTCGCAATGGAACTCAGCCAGCGCGACATTGCCACCCTGCGCTATCAGTTTCCGTTCATCGAGCAAGGCGCCAAACGGCCGGACGCGCCCAAGCTCGCGCACGCGACGGTTCGAGCCGCTGTGGCAGAAGCCCGCCGGGTTCTGCCGGCACTACCTCTCGTCGCGGGCGGCAAATCATTCGGCGGGCGCATGACGTCGCAGGCGCAGGCTGCGTCCGCGCTACCTGGCGTCCGCGGCCTCGCGTTTCTGGGCTTTCCGCTGCATCCGGCCGGGCGGCCGTCCGACGAGCGCGCCGAGCATCTTTTCGATATCCAGGTACCGATGCTTTTTCTGCAAGGGACGCGCGACAAGCTCGCGGATCTCAGCCTGCTCGAGCGGCTGACACGGCGTCTTGGCGCGCGCGCATCGTTGCAGCTGTTCCAAAACGCTGATCATTCCTTCCGCCTGCCCGCGCGCAGCGGGGTCAAGGATGCCGAGGTCAGACGTGAGATGATGGATGCACTTGCCAGCTGGACTTTCCGCGTGGTCTCGCACCGCGAGTAAGTTCGCTGGTAGGAGGCGATCGCACGCGCACTGGATGCGCTACGCGCCGCGTCGGGCTTGCGAGGGTGGAAAACGGCTCGCTGCCCTCGCGCGCGCCTTCGCGGCCTCGACGTCGCGATCGCGGGGTGGAGCATCGGTGACAAGCGAATCGATGAGCTCGCGCGTCGCTTGGGCGACCTGCTCAACCGCGCGGGTGAACGCCTGCTGGTTTGCTTTGGAGGGGCGCGCGAAGCCGCTCAACTTTCGGACGAATTGCAGAGCTGACGCACGGATCTCCTCGTCATTGGCGGGTGGCTGGAAGTTGTAAAGGGTCCTTATGTTTCGACACATGTTTTTGCCATCGTTCGCTATCGCCAACGCTCGCATGAAGGCGCCATAATCAAGTTGGCGGCCGATGCGGATCCGAGCTGGTCCAAGATTCTCCAGGGGCGCGTCCGGCAGGATCGGCGGTTCGGCCGAACACGGCCGAAACCTGGATGTGCCCGCGCCGCTCGAGAATTTCCACCGAGACTTCGTTGGCGTGGCGGCGCACCTTCAAGTCCACGCTGGATTGCTTGAGTTGCAGATTGCGCAGCACCAGCTCGTCCAGAAACCGCGGCAGGCGGGGGTTGCGCAGGCGAATTTCGTTTGCAGCAGGGTCGAATTGCAATCCGAGCGACGCCTCGATTAGCGTGAACGGAGTCGCGCTGGCCCACGCCTGTGGCGAGCAGGCGACGGGATAATGGGTCGGCCCGCGCCCGCGGCTGCGTTGAAACCCACAGAACAGCTCGGGCAATCGCCGCATTTCGAAATAGCTCGCGGCGTCGAACAAGGCTTCGAACATCCGCTCGAGCGAGCGCTTGAGGTCGTAGCGGGCCAAACCCAGCGCGATCAGCGCGTTATCATGCGGCCAGATCGAGCCATTGTGGTACGACATTGGATTATACCGCGCTTCCGAGTTGGCAATGGTGCGAATGCCCCACCCGGAGAAGAATTGCGGCCGCAACAAGCCGTCGGCCACCTCGACGGCTCGATCGAACTTGGCGATGCCAGTGAACAGAACCTGCCCGGCATTGGAGCTCCGGACTCGACAAGGCTCCTTATTTCCGTCGAGCGCCAGCGCGTACGTGCCCAACTCCGGACACCAGAAGCTTGTGTCGAATCGCTCGGCCAGTTGATCGGCTTCAGCCTTGAGGAGCCGCGCGCGTTCTGTCCAGCCGAGCCGTTCGGCGCAACGCGCCAGAACCTGTTTGGCGCAGTAGACGTAGCCTTGCACCTCCGCCAGCGCGATTGGGCCCTCTGCAAGGCGCCCATCGGCATGAAAAACCGCGTCTTCGGAGTCCTTCCAGCCTTGATTGGCGAGGCCCCGCTCGGTTGCGCGGTAATATTCGAGAAAGCCGTCGCCATCGAGATCACCGGGACCATCGATCCAGGCGAGCGCGGCTTCGATTGCCGGCCACAGCTCGACGATAATGGCGTCGTCTCCGGTCCGTTCGGCAAAAAGCCCGGCCAGCATCACAAATAAGGGCGTGGCGTCGACGCTGCCGTAGTAGAGCCCGAAGGGCACCTCCCCAAGCGTCGCCATCTCTCCTTCGCGCATTTCATGCAAGATTTTTCCCGGCTGGGCGTCGGATGCGTCGTCGTGATGCTTGGCCTGAAAGGCAGCGAGCCGTCGCAGCACACCCTCGGCAATGCGTGGATCGACCCAAAGCATCTGCAGGGCGGTGATCAATCCGTCGCGGCCGAAGGTGGTCGAGTACCAAGGAATGCCGGCGTAGGGATAGCGTCCCTGCGGCGTCTGCGTCATCAGCATGTACAGATCGGCCATGGATCTGCACACGATCTCGTTGAAGATGTCATTTGAACTCACAACCGTGCCGGCATTTTGCGAGGCATGACGCAGCTCGCGGTGGGCCGCTCGCAATCCGCGCAGGAACGCCACTGGCTTCGGCGGGGCGGGAATGCCGCAGCCCACTGTCAAGAACATTGTCTTCGCCCGCTTCGGCGGCAGATGGATGACATAGCTGGCGCTCGTCTGCGTCAGCTCGGCAGGCTGCGGATCGAAATTCAACGTGCTTTGGCGCCGCTTGCCATCGAGACCGGAATACGTCAGGACTCCTGTGTCCGCCCCGCAGGCGTGATCGATGCGACCGTGCTTGCTGCGATGCAAGCCGCGCACCTCGAAAAGGTCGGCAAAATCGCTATCGAACACAATGGTGAGCTGCAGATCGACCGCATTGTCGCCGTAATTGCGGATCGCGAACCGCTGATACGCGGTATCGTGCCAGAGAAAAATGGTGCGCACGAGATGCAGGGTGTCCTTGGGCAGGACAAGCCGCTGGTCGAAATAGATATCCGGATTGGTCAGGTCGACAGTGAGCTGGCTGTTGTCGTCACGCACGTTTGAGCCGAGCAGCAACGGCTGTACCCCGTTGAGCAAGAGCTCGAGACGAGAGAGAAAGCGCGTGTCGCAATAGAAGAGCCCGTCGGTGCCGCCCGGCGAGGCGCCGATGTCGCCGTGGCTGTCGACGACGATGAACGTATCGCCGTGCTTGAGGGTGCGACGCGGTCGAGAGGCCGGACCCGTCGCCGGAAAGTAGAACGGTCCCTCAGCAGCAGTATGCAGCGACAATTTCGGGAGCGCGACGCTCTCGATCGCCATGAAACCCCGTCAGTTCATTCCTTTTTCCATCTCCGGCTGCAGCCTCGCCATGGCGGATTCGTGCTCGGGGAGCGAGGGCCGCTTCAACAGTGAACGATACACATGAATATAATCTTTGGCCATCCGGGCAACGGAAAAGCGCTGCTCGAACCGCTGCCGCACGGCCCGCCGGTCGAGCGCAAGGACCGCGGGTAAGGTCCTGATCGCCTCGTCCATACTATCGACGATGAAGCCTGTTATGCCTGGATCGATAATCTCGGGGACCGAGCCGCAGCCGAAGGCGAGAACCGGAGTCCCGCAGGCCATCGCTTCAATCATCGACAATCCGAACGGCTCGGGCCAGTCGACCGGGAACAGGAGCGCCGCTGCATTGCCCAAGAAGTCGCTCTTGGCCCGCTCATCAATCTCGCCGATGTATTCCACACCCGGTTGGTTGAGGAGCGGCACGATCTTCTCGCGGAAATAGACTTCGTCGACCTTGTCCACTTTGGCGGCAATCTTGAGCGGGATTTCCAGCGCCCGCGCGATCCTGATCGCACGATCTGGCCGCTTCTCAGGCGAGATCCGTCCGAGGAAGGCGACATAGTTGTCGCGCGGCTGGTAAGTGGGTCTGAGCGAGTGGGTGGGAATGCCGTGATGGACGGTGGCGACGAAGTTCGCGTTAGGGATGGGTTTGCGTTGTGCGTTGGAGATCGACACCAGCGGCATCTCGCTGAAGCCGACATAGAGGGGCTTGAGGTCGTGCAGATCCTGCCGGCCATGAAGCGTGGTCACGGTCCGGTGAGCTATCGGCCGAAACAGCGGAAAGTGAAACTGATCGATGTGGAAGTGCAGAATGTCGAATTCGTCCGCGTATTCCCGCACCCGGTCCAGCATCAGCATGTAATAGGGGATTGGGTCGCGCACGTTGTCATCAAGACGCAGCGCCATTGGGACGCAGGGCACCAGATGCGCGCTGGAGACGGAATCTCCGCTCGCAAAGAGCGTCACGTCATGGCCCATTCGGACCAGTTCGTCGGTGAGATAGGAGGCGATTCGCTCGCTTCCCCCATAAAGCCGCGGCGGCACGCTCTCCATGAGCGGCGCGATCTGCGCGATTTTCATATTTTCCTCTCCACCAGGACCCGTTCTTGCCGCAACGTATTGCGATGCGAAAAGTTCCGTACCTCCGCGCGCCGCAGCGATGAAAAATAAAAAGCAAGTTTGGCCATATGCTAATCAGTCTTACGGATAAATGCTAATCAGTCTTGCGGATAAGTGACGGTCGACAGAAGGGCGAGCTCGGCGCGACGGGAATCGAGCCGCGTATGTTGCACGATGATCGGAACGTCGGATTCGAAGACGGAGGCGTAGTCGGTATCGCGCGGAATCGGCTGCGGATCATCCAGATCATTGAAGCGCAGATGCAACGTGTGCCGTCCGGCGACGGTGACGCGATACGGCCCGACCGGCTCCCGGTCGGCGAAAAAAAATAGTAATGGCCACATGCGCGTCACGGTCGCCGGCATTGAGGATGCATGCGGTCTCGTGCGAGGCTAAGTCGCGATCGGAATATGAACTTTCAGAGGGGATATATCCCTCCGGAATCGCCCACCGCCGGCGACCGATGGCCTCCATTCCGTGCCTCCTCTTTCCACCAAGATCGATAACGCCGACGACCGTTTTTTCGTTTCATCTGCGCGGGAACATTTCTCACGGTCCGACGTAGAGGTGTGGCGAACCGCTTTTTCCGGGAAGCCAGCGCGTTGCAAAAGCGCAAAAAGGCTCACTGCGGCCGCCGCGGCGGTCCAATCGAGGCAGTCCAGGACAGCGATGCGCGCAATCACCGTTTTGCCCCGCACCCCCCACTCGGCGAGGCTCGAAGATGTGGCTGAGCCGGCGGAGTCGGATGGCTGTGTTTTGGTGCGCAGTTTGGCCCTTGGGGTCTGCGGGACTGACCGTGAAATCCTCAACGGCAGCTACGGCTTTGCCCCTCCCGGCCAGCAGCGGCTTATTCTCGGCCACGAATCGTTAGGCGCCGTCGAGGCGCCCCCCAACGGGTGCGGCCTCGCGCCGGGGGACCTCGTTGTCGGGATCGTGCGTCGGCCCGATCCCGAACCGTGCATTGCTTGTGCCGTCGGCGAATGGGACATGTGCCGCAACGGACGTTACACTGAGCGGGGCATCAAGGAGCGCCACGGCTACGGCGCCGAATACTTCCGCATCGAACCGGAGTTTGCGGTCAAAATCGACCCTACATTGGGGCTTCTTGGCGTTCTTCTGGAGCCCGCCAGCATTCTGGCCAAGGCGTGGGACCACACGGAGCGCATCGGCCAACGCGCGTGGGGGTGGCGCCCGAAAGTATTGCTTGTCACCGGCGCCGGTCCCATCGGCCTGCTGGCGGCCCTGATGGGAATGCAGCGGGGCCTCGACGTGCATGCGCTCGATCACAACAGAGGCGGGCCGAAAGAGGCGATCGTGAGCGATCTAGGCGCGACTTATCACAGCGACCCGAGCACGCTTAAGGGTGTTGCGCCCGACGTGCTGATGGAATGCACCGGCGCTCCGGCCGTCATCCATGCTTGCCTTGAAGCGACGGCAGCCGCGGGAGTCTTGTGCCTGACCGGGGTCACCGAACCCGGAAAGATCTTTGATCTCGATGTCGGCCGCTTCAATCGAAGGACGGTGCTCGACAACAATGTCGTGTTCGGCACGGTGAACGCGAACCGTCGGCATTATCAAATGGCTGCAGAGGCGCTCGTGCAGGCCGACCAGCGCTGGCTCGGGCGGCTGATCACGCGCACGGTCCCGCTTGAGCGCTGGAGTGAGGCGCTCGAGCACCGCAAAGGCGACATCAAGGTGGTCGTCGATTTCATGCCTTAGCGCATCATGCCCTCTCGTATCGAGGATTACGCGCTGATCGGCGATTGCGAAGCCGCCGCCCTGCTCGGGCGCAATGGCTCGCTCGATTGGCTGTGTTGGCCGCGTTTCGATTCGGACGCCTGCTTTGCTGCGTCGGCAATGCAGCCCTAAGCGAGCCCCGCGGTCACTGCTGGGCCGAGTCCGAGATGTTCGTGCAATGGCTGTGCGGGCCCGCCGTTGCTCAATGTTGCTAGAAAATGTGCGCCCCATGAATCGAGATCGTTATCCGAAATCACCTGAAAAAGCACTTGATGGCGCGCCCGGCGCTCCTCGAGCGGCATCGAGAGCGCATGCGCAATCGAAGTGGCGACCGTTTCGGGGTCGTACGGGTTGACCAGCAGCGCGGCCTTACATTCGGCTGCTGCGCCGGCAAAGCGCGACAAGATGAGAACGCCGGGATCGTCCGGATCCTGGGCGGCGATGTATTCCTTTGCCACCAGATTCATTCCGTCGCGCAGCGGCGTGACGAGCCCAGCGCGTGCGGAACGGAACAGGCCTGCAAGCACGCTGCGGCTATACGCGCGGTTGACGTAGCGGATAGGAGTCCAGGCGATTTCCCCGTAGGCGCCGTTGATCCGTCCGGCGGCCTCGCTGATCGTGCGCTCCATCTCGGCATATTCCTGGATCTCTGAGCGGCTTTTAGGCGTGATCTGGAGATAGGTCACCTTGCCACGCCAATCCGGATAGACCGCCAGGAACCGGTCGAACGCATCCATGCGCTGGGCGAGTCCCTTGGAATAATCGAGCCGATCGACCCCGATCATCATGGCGCGGCCCGCTAGGCTCTCCAACACTCCCTGCACCAGCGGCGAGCGCGCCGAGCGTCTTGCCAGCCGACTGAATTCGCCGGTCTCGATACCGATGGGAAAGACGCCCAGCCGCACGATTCGTTCAGCCGTCTGATAGGCAAATTCGGCGTGCTTTTGAAATCGGCACTCGTTTTCGAGATACCGAGCAAAATTTGTGGCGTCGTTCTCGGTTTGAAACCCGACGAGATCGTACGCGCTCAATTGTGGAATCAACCATTCGTGGTTGGGTAGTGCGGTGAGAATTTCCGGCGGCGGGAATGGCACGTGCAAAAAAAAGCCGATACGGTTCTCATGACCGCGGTCGCGCAGCATCTTTGCAAGCGGAATGAGATGATAGTCGTGCACCCAGATGACGTCGTCGGGTTGCATCAGACTGTGCAGCTCATTCGCAAAATGGGCGTTGACGCGTCGATAGCCGCTAAGATCGCGCCGGGAAAATTCCGCGAGATCGAGGCGATAGTGCAGAATCGGCCACAGCACCCGATTGGCGAAGCCGTTGTAGTACTCCTGATAATCAGCTTCGCCGAGGTCGGTGACGACATAGGACATGTCGCCACGCTGGATGGTCCTGGTCACGACGTCTTCCTCGGGTGAAACGGTCCCGCTCCAGCCGAACCAGAGGCCGCCGCGGCCTTTGAGCAATGAACGCACGGCAACCGCGAGGCCGCCAGCCTGATTGTTGTCGCTGCTCGGGACTGCGACCCGGTTGGAAACGACTATCAGCCGCGCCAATATCGATCCTCCCAGCTGCGCGACAGCCGCATCGCGGTCAAGATCAGGCCGGCCATCGAATAGGTCTGCGGAAAATTCCCCCACAAAGTGCCGGTTTGCGGATCGATATCCTCCGACAGCAAGCCATAGCGATTGCGATATGCCAACGCATCAACGAACAAATCACGCGCCTCCTCGCGACGACCAAGTGACCACCAGGCATCTACGAGCCAAAACCGGCAAATCAGGAAGGCCGTTGCCGGCAAGCCGAAGTCGTCCGCCGAAGCATAGCGCATAACGTGCTTCTCGCGCAAAAGTTCACGCTCCATCGCCTTGACGGTGCTAACGAAGCGCGGATCGTCCGCTTCGATCACGCCCAGATCTGGCAGCAACAGAACGCTGGCGTCGAGGTCATCCGAGCCGAAGGCGGCCGTGAAAGCCTGTCGCTTCTCGTTCCAGGCTCCCTGTAGAAGCGCGTGATGCACGGGCTCGGCGACAGCGTTCCAATGCGCGGCCCGATCCGGCAGATCCAACCGGCGAGCGATCGCGGCGAGTCGGTGACAGCCGGCCCAGCACATGGCCGTCGAGTGGGTGTGGATGCGCTGCCGTCCACGATATTCCCAGATGCCGTTATCGGCTTCCAAGGCGAGTTCTCCCGCCTTGCCCCCGAGCGTCTCCAGAAGCCGAAACAGTCCCTCGTCGCCGAGCCGCGGCAAACGACGGTCGTAGAACATCGGCATCGCGGCGAGAATGACGCTGCCGTAGGTATCGTTTTGCACCTGCCCGGCGGCGGCATTGCCGACCCGCACCGGCCCGTCGCCGCGGTAGCCCTTGAGCGCGGGTGCAGTCTTTTCATCCATCCGTTCGATCGGGACCACGCTGTAGACCGGTCGCAACGGCTCGTTGGGATTTGAGGCGATGCCCAAGGTAAAGGAAATGAAGTCTTCCATCGTTTGGGTCGCGCCGATGCGGTTGAGAGCCTTCACGACGAAATAGGCATCGCGAAGCCAGCAATAGCGGTAATCCCATGTACGCCCGGATGCCGGAGCTTCTGGGATGGAGGTGGTATGGGCCGCGATGATCCCGCCGGTCTCCTCGAAGTTGCTGAGCTTTAGCGTGATCGCGGCGCGGATAATTTCGTCCTGCCAATCATATGAAATGGAAAGACCCCGCGACCAATCCATCCAATAGTCGATCGTTCGGTCGCAGAATTCGCGACAGGTCGTTTCGAGATCGTCTTGAAACCGCTCATCGACACCGAACACGAGATGCAGCGGCCGCGTCAAAACGAAGGGAGCTTCGCTCTCGATGTAGGATAGCGGCGCATCGCTAGTGAGGCGGATGACGTTGCCCTCGTGGATGTAGCGGATATGATTGCTGCCGAGGGAGCGGTGGTTGAACTGGTGGCCGTAATCGTGCGTTGGGCGGAAACGAATAGTGATCCGCGGCAAGTCGGCCACTGGCTCGATCATTCTAATAAGCTGCGGCGGTCGAAAGACGCGGCCGAACTGGCGAAAACGAGGGGCAAAGTCAGTGATGCGGACGGCGCCGCCTTGACGATCGGTGAGAACCGTCGACACGACCGCCGTATTCCGAAGGTACTCCGACTGAAAATCGGCCATGTCGTCGAGCACGACGTCCGAAAATCCTTTTTCTTCGTCGCCGGAAAGGAGCCGGCAGAAGATCGGGTCGCGGTCGAAGCGAGGGTAACACCACCACACCAAACGCGCCGACGGATCGACGAGCGCGGCAGTACGCCCGTTACCGATAACGGCAAGATCAAGCCCGTGATCGGTCATGGCGTCGCAAATGCATCCGCGCGAGAGATTTGCTCGAGCCAGCGGCGAACGTCGGCCGGCCGATCAAAGCGTGCGGTGATGCCGGGGACGTCTCTCCCGACCGAAATGCCGATGCCATTGAAATCCGGTAGAATCCCGAACACGCCGAGGTCCGTCACATCATCGCCGATGAAGATCGGACGCCGATTTGAGAACGGCGCGTAGGTCATTAACTCGCGAACGGCAGTCGCTTTGGTGCAGCCGGTCTGCTTGATCTCCAGCACGAGCTTGCCTGGCAAAAGCTCGATCGAACCAGCCTCCAGCTGGGAGCAAATCTTGGCAGCCGCCGCGCGCACAACACTCTCCTTATGCGGTGCCAGCCGGTAGTGCAGCGCGAGCGAGTAGCCCTTGTCCTCGAGAACGATGCCGGGGCCGGCCTCCGCGATCGCGGCAAAGCGCCGCTTGAACGCGGGATCGAGCGGCGGCAGCCGCGGAGCGCCGGCTGCACCGCCAGCGACGGCGCGGAGTTCGGCACCGTGACCGCCAATCGACGGCAACTGCAATGGCGAGAAGATGAGATCGAGCTCATTGACGGGGCGCCCGCTCACAAAAGCCACAGCGCCGCCGGTACGTTCGCACAGCCGTGCTAACGTATCGCGCAGCGTGTGCGACACGAAAACCTCGCGCGGCGTAGGGGCGAGGTCGAGAATCGTTCCGTCCACGTCGAGCAAGATCGCGAACTGATCAAGCGCGGCAGGGAGCGAGGGAATGGGCTCTAACATGGCGGTCCGTGCGGCTAATCTTGCAATTTCACCTTCGACCCGGCGTGTGCCCCTTGAGGAAAGGTCACGCTCTCGAATCAGATATGGCAGCTCCCGACCCACCAACAACTTGATTCAATGACCGTTCCGGAAAAAAAATGGCAGACCTGCATAGCTACCCTGTCATACGCAGTTCGCGAGCTCCACAAGACCAATCAAGATTATTCAGGAGTATAAGGGTTCTTACGCCTAGAGTGCCATCCCGCCGTCGACGAGATGTGCTTGGCCCGTGATGTAGCTCGCTTCATCGCCGGCGAGAAAAGCCGCGAGCGCGGCTACCTCCTCGGCACGGCCGAGCCGACCCATGGGTTGGCGCTCCACGAATGCCTTTTCCACCTCCGCGAGCGATTTACCGGTCGCGCGCGAACGATCCTTGATCCGCTCCTCCAGCGACGGAGATTCGATCGTGCCGGGGCAGATGGCGTTGGCTCTGATGCCTTTCTTAATGAAATCGGCGGCAACTGCTTTGGTGAGCCCGATGACGGCGGCTTTTGTGGCGCCATACACATAACGATCCGGAACCCCGCGGATCGACGAAACCGCGGACGAAATGTTGACGATCGAGCCCGCCTGCTTCTCCAGCATGCCCGGCAGGAAGGCCTTGATCGTCCGATGCATCGATTTCACGTTGAGATCGAACGAGAGGTCCCAGTCCTGCTCGGAGCAGTCGAGCACACTGCCGTGGTGGACGTATCCGGCGCAGTTCACGAGCACATCGAGCGCGCCGAGCTCGGTCGCGATCTCGTGGGCAAACGACTCGATGGATGCGCTCGAGCGCACATCGAGCTTGCGGTGCTTGAGAGCTTTGAGCCCCTCCAGTTTTTTGTCGTCCACATCGGTGGCGATCACACGAGCGCCCTCTGCCGCGAAAATCTGTGCAATGGCGCGGCCGATTCCTTGTCCCGCGGCAGTGATGAGCACGAGCTTGTTCTGCAAACGTAAAGCCATGATCAGCATCTCCGTGCTCTGGCCACCAACGGGTTTCAGGCGGTTTGGTTCATGCGCCGCCGCAGCCAGAGGATTCTTGCTCGCGGCGCGGCGTCTTCGTGGCAATCAGTGATTATCCCGCGGCACATTTGCTGGCGTTATGCGGTGATATTTCAGGGCGGGCTTGAGCACCATGCCGCCGGCGAGCTGGTCGACTATCCCGCGTTGCATTTCCTGCCACGGCGTTTGGCTTGAAGGGTATTTGTAGCCGCCCGCTTGCTCCAGCTCGACGCGGCGCCGTGCAAGTTCGGCTTCCGAGACCAGCATGTTGGCAGTGCCCTTGTTGAGATCGATCCGAACGCGATCGCCGGTCTTGAGCAGAGCAAGCCCGCCGCCAGCCGCGGCTTCGGGCGAAGCGTTGATGATCGACGGCGAGGCCGAGGTACCCGACTGGCGGCCGTCCCCAATACAGGGCAGCGACGTGATCCCGCGTTTGATCAGCGCGGCCGGCGGCTGCATGTTCACGACCTCCGCCGAGCCCGGATAGCCGATGGGCCCGACGCCGCGGATGAACAGCATCGTGTTCGCATCGATCTCCAATGACGGGTCTTCGATGCGACGGTGGTAGTCCTCCGGTCCGTCGAACACCACCGCGCGGCCTTCAAAAGCGTTAGGGTCTTTTGGATTCGAGAGATACCGCTGCCTGAACTCCTCCGAGATCACGCTCGTTTTCATGATTGCTGACTCGAACAAATTTCCGGACAGCACCTTGAACCCGCCATGCTGCTTGAGCGGCCTGTCGTGCGGGCGGATCACGTCGGCGTCCGCGATTTTGGCGTCCTTGACGTTTTCGCCAACGGTCTTGCCATTGATCGTCCGCGCATTGGCATGGATGCAACCGGCCGCAATCAATTGGTTGAGTACCACGGGCAATCCGCCAGCGCGGTAATATTCCTCGCCGAGATATTTGCCGGCGGGCTGCATATTGACGAGGAGCGGCACCTCATAGCCGATTGTTTCCCAGTCCTCGATCGACAGCGCAACGCCGACATGGCGGGCGATCGCGTTGATGTGAATGGGTGCATTGCTGGAGCCGCCGATCGCGGAGCACGCGACTATGGCATTCTCGAACGTCTCGCGGGTCAAGATGTCGGACGGTTTGAGATCCTCGTGCACGATCTCCACGGCGCGTCGTCCGGTCTCATAGGCGATCTGCCCGCGCTCGCGGTAGGGCGCCGGAATGGCGGCGCAGCCGGGCAGCGAAAGTCCCAGCGCTTCAGCGAGCGCATTCATGGTCGAGGCTGTGCCCATGGTATTGCAATGGCCGATTGATGGCGCTGAGGAGGCGACAAGATCGAGAAATTCCTGGTAGTCCATGCGGCCAGCGGCATGCTCCTGGCGCGCCCACCAAACGACGGTGCCGGATCCAGCGCGCTCACCTTTCCACCAGCCGTTGAGCATCGGCCCACCCGAGAGCACGATTGCCGGCGTATTCACCGTTGCCGCCGCCATGATGGCCGCAGGTGTGGTCTTGTCGCACCCCGTGGTGAGAACGACGCCGTCGAGCGGATAGCCGAACAGCACCTCGACGAGACTTAGATAGGCGAGATTGCGGTCAAGGGCCGCGGTCGGGCGCTTGCCAGTCTCCTGCAGCGGATGCATGGGAAATTCGAAGGCGACACCTCCAGCATCGCGAATCCCTTCGCGGACCCGTTTGGCGAGTTCCAGATGGTGCCGATTGCAAGGCGAGAGGTCCGACCCACTCTGGGCGATGCCGATGATCGGCTTGCCGGATGTGAGCTCTTGCTTCGTCAGTCCAAAGTTAAGGTAGCGCTCGAGATAAAGCGCAGTCATGCCCGGATTGTCAGGGTTGTCGAACCACAATTGCGAGCGCAGGGGCGGCCGCCTTCCATTGCCTGGCATGGGAAGCCTCCAGAGTTCCAGATGACTGCGGAATTTATATAGGACGATTGGGCAGCGGCGTCCCGCGCGGTAGAGCGCGCTGGGATCTCGAAAAAAAGAAACGACCGATCCTACAGGCGATCAGCTTGGCGTGCAGTGGTTACGCCAACGTCTCGTACGCACCGGCTTTGCGCAACGCATCGACGATGCGGTCGGGAGTCAACGGCATCTCGGTAAAGCGCACGCCGAAGGCCGAGAGCGCGTCCTCGACGGCTGAGATGATTGCCGCGGGCGCCGGAATCGTGCCGCCCTCGCCGGCACCTTTCACACCAAGCGGATTGAGCGGGTTCGGCGTCTCCACGTGCTCGATATCGCAGCCCGGCACGTCGAGGGCGGTCGGCAACAGATAGTCCTGAAAGGTGGTGGTCAATGGCTGCGCTCCTTGATTGTACTTCATCTGCTCGAACAGCGCGTTGCCGATGCCGTGGGCGACGCCGCCCTGCACTTGGCCGTCGACGATCAGCGGATTAATGATCCTTCCGCTGTCGTGCGCGACCGTGTAACGCAGAAGGCGCACCCCGCCGGTGAAAGGGTCGACCGCGACCTCCGCGATGTGCGTACCGTTGCAATACGAGGCTTGCGGCGGGACGAAATAGGCCGTGTGCTCAAGGCCAGGCGTCTGTTCGACGGCAAACGAAAAGCCCGGCATGCCCTGCGCGGCCCGCGCAAGCTCTCCAAACGTGATAGACGGCTTGTTGCCGCCGCGGGCGGTGGCGCGTCCATCCTCGACTTCAATGTCGGGCTCGGGCAATCCGAGAAGGCGGGCGGCGAGCGCGATGATTTGCTTGCGCACGTTTGCTCCCGCAATCAGCGCGGAGGAGCCGGCGTTGATCGCCTGCCGGCTGGCGAAGGCGCCGACGCCTTGCGAGATCGCCGCGGTATCGCCGACGGTCATGACGATGTCTTCGATGCGGCAGCTGACCTCATCCGCCACGATTTGCGAGAGCGTCGTGCGTGTGCCTTGCCCTTGCGTTGTGGCGCCGGTTGCCACCGCGACCTTGCCATTGGGCAGGACGCGCACGGTGACCCCTTCGAACGGTCCAAGCCCCGTGCCTTCCACATAGTTGGCGAGCCCGATGCCGAGATAGTGCCCTTCGGTGCCTGCTTTACTTCGGCGCAGCGGAAATTCCGCGTAGGCGGCGAGCGCGAGCGCCCGCTCTTGGCTTTTCGGAAAATCCCCACTCGCATAGATGAGGGGCTTGCCGTCGCGAAATGTCAGTCCGACGGAGTAAGGCATCTGCTCGGGAACGATCATGTTGCGCCGACGTAGCTCAGCGCGATCGAGCTTGAGTTCGCGCGCGAGCCTGTCCATCAGCCGTTCCATGGCGAAAACCGCCTGCGGGCGACCGGCGCCGCGCACGACCGTGGTCGGCACGCGGTTGGTGAGCACGACGGTTGCCTCGATGCGATAAGCCGGCACGACGTAAGGCCCAGGGAACGTCGTAGCGGCGATGTAAGGCACGATGATGCCCCAGGGCAGGAATGCGCCGGAGTCGTGGAGCATAGTGCCGGAAAGCCCGAGGATTTTTCCTTCGTCATCGACGGCAACGGCGACTTTCCAATACTGGTCGCGCTCCTGAGTCGCCGAGAGAAAATGTTCGCGTCGGTCCTCCTGCCACGCGATCGGGCGGCAAAGCTTCATCGCGACGGCCGGAATGACCGCCTCCTCGGCATAGAACGGCGCCTTTGTGCCGAAGCCGCCGCCGACGTGAGGCGCGATCACCCGGATCGCCTCGAGGTCGCGTTCAAAGAGATCGGCAAGTGTGGCGCGACAAAGGTGCGGCGTCTGTGTCGCCGACCACACCGTCAATATATCGGCGCCGCCGTCATAAGTTGCGAGCACGGCGCGGCCTTCGAGCGTCACGGCACCGCCGCGATGAAGGAAGAGTTCGTCCTCGAACACGTATGCGGCGCCGGCGAATGCCGCCTCGACGTCGCCGTAGCTCATGGGAACGACGGCCGCGATATTGCTCGCCAGGTCGCTGTGCGTGGGCGGAGCGCCGGGGCGTGCGGCCTCGCGGCAGTTGCTGACCGCCGGCAAGACTTCAAATTCGACGTTGACCGCCGCGGCCGCGTCCTCCGCGAGGTAGCGGTTGTCGGCAATCGCCACCGCGATGGTCTGGCCGACATAGCAGACTTCGCGGCGCGCCAAGGCGAGCTGGGTTCGCGGCGTCGCAATCGACGGATTGGGCACAAGCATCGGAATCTCGTTGCGCGCCATGCGCGCCGGCAGATCGTCCGCGGTCAGCACCGCGTGGACGCCGGGCAGGGCGCGCGCCGCCGACGTATCTATGGCGCGGATTTTGGCGTGGGCGTGCGGGCTGCGTACGAAGCATGCGTGCAACGCACCCGCGAGTCTGATGTCGTCGACGAAGCGCCCGCGCCCCGTCAGCAGCGCCGGGTCCTCAAGGCGCGCGATGCGGGCGCCGAAATGCCTCGCGCCCATGGTCGGATGTCCCGGAACAGCGCAATGCGCTCGCCACGATATACCGAAAGCATTGCATTGCAATCGGGACAGATCGTACGTTAGCCGCGAAACGATAAGGTTGCGACTATGCTCGACGTGGGTGCCGATGCGCGTCGGTCCGCACGAAAACCGGACGCGGGACCGCCGCTCGATTTCCAATCACACCTCGCCGCCCTCGAGGCGCGGGGAATGCTGTTGCGCATCGATCGGGCGATCAACAAGGATACCGAATTGCATCCGTTGGTGCGCTGGCAATTCCAGGGGGGACTGAGGGAGGATCAGCGGCGCGCGTTCTTGTTCACCAATGTCATCGACTCGTCCGGTCGTCGTTACGAGATTCCGGTCGCGGTCGGCGCGCTCGCTGCCTCGCCGCAGATCTACGCCATCGGCATGGGGTGCCCCGTCGAGGAGATCGAAGCGGCGTGGGTGCGCGCGATCGCAAGCCCGATCCCGCCGGTTCTCGTTGAGGCGCCGGCGTGCCAGGCGGTCGTGATCACGGGCGAGGAGCTGCGCGGCAGCGGCAAGGGCTTGGCGCGCCTACCGGTGCCGATTTCGACACCGGGCTTCGACGCTGCGCCCTACCTGACGGCGACGCTGTGCATCACGCGCGACCCAGAAACGGGCGTTCAGAACATGGGAACATACCGCGCGGCGCTGAAGGCGACTGACCGGCTCGGCGTGCGCATGGCCGCGCGGATCGGCGGCGCCGGCGGATATCTGCATTGGAAGAAGCACAACCGGCGCGGCGAGCCGATGCCCTCCGCGATCGTCGTCGGCTGTGCGCCGGTCGCGATGTTCACGGGCGGAATGAAGCTTGCCGTCGATTCCGATGAAATGGCAGTGGCGGGGGCGCTCGCGGGCGTGCCGATGCGTGTGGCGAAAGCGGTCACCGTCGATCTCAACGTACCGGCCGACGCCGAAATCATCATTGAAGGACTGATCGATCCTGATCTGCTGGAACCGGAAGGTCCGTTCGGGGAAAGTCACGGCCACGTCGCGCTCGAGGACTTCAACATGTCGATGCGGGTGACCGCGGTCACGCAGCGAAAGTCCCCTGTGTTTACCTCCATCATCAGCCAAGTGACGCCGAGCGAATCGAGCGTACTCAAGAAGGTGGCGATGGAGCCGTTGTTCTTCACGCATCTGCGCCAGCACCTGGGGATCAAAGAAGTCCGCCGGGTGGTCATGCACGAGCCGCTCTCCAACTTGCGCAAGATCATCTTGGTGCAGTACGCGCAGGGGACCCCGCGTACCGAAATCTGGCGGGGTTTGCACGCGGCCGCGACGCTCCTGCCCGATTGTGGGAAGGTCTGCATTGCGGTGAGCGAGGACATCGATCCGACGAACGCCGATGCTGTGTTTTGGGCGCTCGCCTACCGCTCGAACCCGATGGAAGACGTACATATCGCCCCCCATCGCTCCGCCGGCCATGGGCCGAAATCTGCTCCGCGGGAGGAAGATTCGGGCATTCTCATCGATGCAACGCTAAAACATGCAGCGCCGCCGCTTGCCTTGCCCGCGCGGGAATTCATGGAGCGGGCGCGCACGATTTGGCAGGAGCTCGAGCTACCCGCATTGACGCCCCAAGCGCCATGGCACGGCTATTCGCTCGGCGATTGGTCGGCGAGCTGGGACGTTTATGCACAGCGCGCCGTCGCCGGCCGCTGGCAGCAAAATGGCGAGGAGACCTTTGCCCGCCGGCGCGCTGGCCTGGTCCCGGAGACGCCGGTGCGCGAGGTGGAAGGGCAAACGAAGTGAAACTCGTCACACCACCAGGGTGAGTCGTTTCGCCGCCCGCGTTACTCCTGTATAGAGCCAGCGGTCGCGGTTCTCCGGGAATGCGACTGACTCGTCGAACAACACCACGTCATTCCACTGTGAACCTTGTGCCTTGTGGACGGTCAACACATAGCCGAAGTCGAACTCGTCATAGGATTTGCGCGCTGGCCAGTCCAACTGCTCGATGGCGCCGGTGAAGCATTCCGGACGGACCGAGACCCTGGTCATTCGCCCACCAACCTCCTCGTCCGGCCTGAGCCGCATGCGGAGAATTTGCCGCCGTCTCTTCGGGGATTCACTAACCACCCACAGGCCGCCGTTGAATAACCCCTTGCGGCGGTTGTTGCGCAGGCAAACGAGCTTGTCGCCCGCGATCGGCAATGCGTCGACAAAGCCGCGCCGCTCCCGCAAGCGCGCGTTGTAGGCGCGCCGCGTGGTGTTGCGGCCCACAAGGATTTGGTCGGCGCCGGTCACGCGCGCAGAGTCCACCGCCTCGCGGCGCACCACCTCGCTCTCCCCATAGCGCCCTTCCTGCAGCGTCTTGCCCGCTCGGATCATCATCGACAACCGCACAATCGGATCATCCTGGGCCTGCCGATGAACTTCGGTGAGCATGGCGTCAGGTTCGGCGCCGGTGAAAAACCCGCCGCCTTGGATCGGCGGCAGTTGTGCGGGATCGCCGAGCACCAATAGCGGCACACCGAACGACATCAGATCGCGGGCAAGCTCGTCGTCGACCATCGAGCATTCGTCGATGATGATGAGCTTTGCCTTGGAGGCGGGCGCCTCGTCCCAAAGCTCGAAAGTGGGCGTCTCCTGACCACTGTCGCGCGCCCTGTAGATGAGGCTGTGGATCGTGGTGGCGCCGTGACAGCCCTTGCTGCGCATTACGCATGCGGCCTTGCCGGTGAAGGCCGCGAACAGGACCTTGCCGTCGATACTTTCGGCGAGATGCTTGGCGAGCGTGGTTTTGCCGGTCCCGGCATAGCCGAATAAGCGGAATATCGAAGCACGCCCGCGCGCGGTTTTGAGCCAGGCCGAAGCCGCCATCAGGGCGGCATCTTGATGAGGCGTGAAAATTGGCATCGGCAGCCCCTCGGCTCTTGGCTGCCATGAAGAACAGAACAGGAACTCTTGTCAAGCAAAGCAGCCCGACCAAGGCCCTAGGCAGGAAAGATTCAGACGAAGAAGCGCAAAGCGGAGGCTGCGGCGAGAGCTGCACCCAAAGTTGCGAGGAGAGAGCTGAGCCAACTGGACTGCGCTGGCGCCGGGGAAGCTGCCGCAAGATCGAGTTCGTTGGGCTCGTGCGGATCGACTAATTGCACCGCATTTGCCGGAACGGCCGTGGCCGCGTCATCACCAATTCCTGGCTGCGCGGCGGTTTCCTCGGCATTGGCGCCAACGAGCCAAGCCGCCGCCGCCGCGGATACTTGGCTTTCCTCGCGATCAATCTGCTCATTCAGGGTTGATGTGGATGCGGGTTTGGCCGCTGTCTTGCTGCCGGACGCAGTCGCTTGCCCCTGGCCACCAGCCGCATTTTTCGAAACCGACGATGGGGCTTGAGCTTCACTTTTCGCGCGGTCCTTCTCCTGGCGCGCCGTGTGCGCCGTTTTCTTGCGCGACGATGATTTAGCTGTAGCCTCGGGCGTATTCTGCGTCTGTGCGATGACCGGGCATGGGTAACGATCATTATCGCACGCCTGTACTGGGCTCGCGGACAGGCTGGCCAGCACCGCGGCGCCGGCTATCAGAACGGCCAATCTGCGTGGCGTGGGCATCGATCCCCCCAATTGGTCAATGCGGGCACACACATATACGCACCGGATGTCATGGCTTCACATTGACGCAAATAGGGAATTGTTCGCGCAATCCGCGGCTCAAACGGGGCGATTCGACGGCGGCCACTCAGGCGTATAATGGCGCAAAGGAGGCGATGATGGACGAGGACGTCTTCAATGGCAGTATTCGCAAATTCCTCAAAACCCTTGGGGTAAGCGCCCAGCGCGAGATCGAGAAGGCGGTGCGCCAGGCCGTTGCGGAGGGTAGGCTCAAAGGCAACGAGAAATTTCCCGCCACAGCCACGGTCACGGTGCGCGGCGTCGGCCTTTCGCACGAGGTCAAAGGCGAAATCGAGCTGGAATAGCAAGCACGTTCGCGCTTGCTGGCACTGCCGTCGCGCGTCCGGTTAATCCACGGCCACGCCGCTTGCTTTGATTGGAGCGGCCCACTTGTCGATCTCGCTCTTGACGAATTGGCCGAGATATTCCGGGGTGGCACGCTCCTCGGGCACGATGACGGCGCCAAGCGCTTCGAGTCGTTCGCGTACCGACGGCGTCTTCATGGCCTCAACCGTCGCGTCATGGAGCTTCTTGACGACGTCGGCAGGCGCGCCCTTGGAAAGGAAGATAGCGTTCCAGGTATAGGCCTCGAGATTCGGCGTCCCCTGCTCGAGACCGGTCGGCACGTTCGAGAGCGCGGGGGAGCGCTCCTTTGTCATGATCGCAATCGGCTTCACCGTCCCGCCGTCGATCTGCGGCTTGGCGGTGCTAACAATCTCGCAGAGGTAATCGATTCGGCCGCCTTGCAGATCCTGCATGGCGGGGCCGGTGCCACGATAAGGGACGTGGGTGATGTCGACACCGATGAGGTAGTTGAGCAGAACGCACCCAAGATGGGTCGCCGAGCCCGCCCCGGCCGAACCATACTGCATCTTTGTCTGGTTGGCTTTGGCATAAGCGATAAATTCTTGGAGGTTATTCACCGGCAGATCCTTGCGCGTAATGAGCACGATCGGAACCTCGGCGATGAGGGCAACCGGCGTAAAATCGGTCGCTGCATTGTAGAGGGGCTTTTTGTACATGGTCTGGCTCTGCGCATGGGTACCGACCGTGCCGAGTACGAAAGTGTAGCCGTCGGGCGCAGCATCGGCCACGCGCTTGGAGCCGGTCATGCCGCCGGCGCCACCGACGTTCTCGACCACGACCTGCTGGCCGAGGGTCTCGCTCATACGTTGCGCCATGACGCGGCCGAGTACGTCGGTGGGGCCGCCGGCCGCGAATGGAATGATCATTGTCATCGGCCTTGTGGGATACGCTTGGCCTAGCGTCACGCTGGTGAATGCGAGCACGATGCCGCATGCCCCACCTACGCTCTTGAGCACACGGCTCATGCCTAATCTGAACATTTCGTTTTCTCCCTGATCGCTCGAGAGATTTGTGCTTTGGACAGATGCCGGTCAAGTCGCGGCTGGCTTGTGACGGGCAAGCGAGCCGCGTAAGCAACGTTCGGGAGGTCTCATCGTGCCCAGGTCTCGCCCATGCCGATGACCCGCGTTGCTGTTGGCGGTCTCGGCGCCATCGGCCGCGTGGTCGCGCGCGAGCTGTCGGCGGGCATGCCTGGTTTTGTGCTGGCCTGCGCCGCGGTGCGAGACCAGGCGAAGGCTCAAGCTTGGCTTCGTGCGGAACGGGTCACGTGTCCTTTAGTGGGGCCCGCGGAGTTTCCGGCCCATGCTGACCTAGCGATCGAATGCACCCCCGCGTCCATGCTCGAAGCAATCTGCCGGCCGATGCTGGAGGCAGGGAAAAACGTGATGGTGCTGTCCGTCGGCGCGCTGCTGCCCCGGCCCGAATTGATAGAGCTGGCGAAAGTGCGCGGAGGACAGATCATCGTGCCGAGTGGTGCCCTCTTGGGGCTTGACGCCGTTACCGCTGCGGCCGAAGGCCGCATTCATGCGGTGCGCATGATCACACGCAAGCCGCCGCGCAGCCTTGTGGGTGCGCCATACCTCGTTGAAAACGGCATCTCCCTGGAAGGCCTGAACGAGCCTAGACTCGTGTTCTCCGGAACGGCGCGAGATGCCGCCGCCGGCTTTCCTGCTAACGTGAACGTGGCGGCGGCGCTGGCGCTGGCCGGCATTGGACCCGATCGCACAATAGCGGAGATCTGGGCCGACCCCCTGATCGAGCGTAACTGCCACACCGTCGAGGTGGACAGCGACTCGGCTCGCTTCACCCTGTCGATTGAAAACATCCCTTCGGACAATCCCCGAACCGGACGCATTACGGCGCTTTCGGTGCTCGCCGCCCTGCGCAAACTTCACTCACCGCTGCGAATTGGAACCTGAGTTAACCCTCGCTAAACAGGCAAAAAGGTCGGACCGCCTCTGCCTGTGCGGCGCCCAGGCTGGAGTCTAAGTACTTAAATTTATTTGATAATTTTAAATTGGCGCGAGTTCCAGTCGGCCATAATCTTAGCCGCATAGACGGCAAACATGCACATCCCTGGGGCACGAGATAGGGGGTCGATCACTTGCCATCTCTGTGGCGGAAGCGTGAACCCAACGGTAGCCGCTTGCGACTAAAGTCACGAGTCCGACCGCCCGAGAGCGATGCAATCGACATCAGACGAGGTGCTGATCGGACGGATCGCGAACGGCGATCGGCTCGCGATGCAGGTGCTGTACGCGCGGTACCACGTGCGCGTGTTTCGCTTCGTCGTGCGCCTAGTTCGTGATGAGGGCACGGCCGAGGACCTAATCAGCGAGGTGTTTCTGGACGTGTGGCGTCAGGCTGGTCGGTTCGAAGGTCGATCGACGGTGTCGACATGGATGTTGGCCATTGCGCGTTTCAAGGCCATCTCGGCACTCAGACGCAGGTCTGACGAGGAGTTGGACGAAGACACCGCAGGCGCGATCGAGGATCCATCGGACGATCCCGCGACCGCGCTAGAGAAGAAGGACAAGAGTGCAAGCATCCGAAAGTGCCTCATGGGACTTTCGGCAGAACATCGGGAGATCGTGGACCTCGTGTACTACCACGAGAAATCGGTCGAAGAAGTAGCCGAGATCGTCGGCATCCCGGCGAACACTGTCAAGACGCGCATGTTCTACGCGCGCAAGCGGCTCGCAGAGCTGCTCAAGGCCGGAGGAATTGAAAGAGGTTGGCCATGAACGCGATCAATAAGGAGCCGGAGCGCCACGAGATCGAGGCCCTGCTGCCGTGGCACGCCGCAGGGACGCTCAGTCGCCGCGACGCTGATCGCGTCGAACAAGCGCTTGCGGGCGACCGCGAACTTGCGCGGCGCTATGATCTCGTCCGCGAGGAGCTTGCCGAGACGATTCACCTCAACGAGACGCTCGGTGCGCCGTCGGCGCGCGCCATGGAGAAGCTGTTCGCCGCTATCGACGCCGAAGAGGCGCGCGCCCCGCGGCGTCAACGATCATTCGATCTCGGTGGCCGCCTCTCCGAGTTGTTATCGAGCCTCACCCCGCGCACGCTGGTCTGGTCGGCAACTGCCGCCCTTGTCGCGATCTTCGTGCAAGCGGTTGTCATTGCTGCGGTCGTGGTCAAAGAGCAAGGCGTTGCGAGCGGTCCGGGTCTCGCGAGCGCGCCGAGCGAAGGCTCTTTCGCCGTCGTGCGATTTGCGCCGCAAGCCACTGCGAACGACATCAGCAACTTTCTCGGGGCCTACAAAGCCACGCTGGTCGAGGGACCGCTGAACATGGGAGGGCAGCTCTATCGCATTCGGCTTTCCGAAACGAAGCTGCCGAAGGACGAGGTCGGCAAAATCGTTCGGCAAATGCAGTCAGAATCGAAGGTGGTCGGTTTCGTCGCTGCAAAGGAGTAAACGGCCGGGGACGGTAGCGTTGGGCGCTTGCGGCACCATGTCGGTCCGCCAGTCGGCCGAAAAGGGTGTTAGGCGGCGGAAGGCAACCCGCGTGCGGTTCGTCTCGACTGGCCGGGCATGCCGCTTAAGCCTCTAGAACTGGTGCAGCCCAGGATCGTTCCAGCTGCAATCCATAATTCCCTGAAATCGCTTGTATTTTCCTGCACTGTCCCGGCGCGTTACGGCATCGGGCGCGCCAAAAAATCCCTTCGGATCCTCAAAAATCGACTTGAACCTTTCGGCCAGTTGCGGAGACTAATAGGCGAACAGGCCGAAAAAGCCTGGATTACAGCCCCGATCGGCGCTCACGCCCCCCCGATCCCCTGCGCCGATCAACGCGACCCGCCCGGATTTCCCCGTCCGGGCGGGTCAGTTTTTCCCCCTTGGGTTGTGTCCTTGGGCGCAGGTAAGCGAAGTCTCCCGCCCAATTCCGCCCTGCCGTTTGGCCGCGAGCGATTCGGTTTGTGTGCGCCTCAGACTTGGCGATGCTGTAAGGCGGCTGTCGTTGCTTATGCGTGTTTCAGACGGTTCGATGTCAGCACGAGGGTGCGACCCGGCCCTTCTATGTCGGCGCGGCTACCCGCACATGCATTCCAGGCGGTCGCCCAGAAATGGCGCGCGCTTGCCGAGCGTCGCCGTGCGCACTTTCTCGAGCTTTATGAGAGCGGGCGCTGGAAGCATTACTACAGCAAGACACAGTTCCTCTATCGGCTACGCGAGGCGATTCGCTTGAGCGACAGATGGGCCGGGATTGCTCCGCCGCCCGCCGATGAAATGGAGGCGGACGAGCCTTCCGTGTCGACGGACAAGGCCCGCACAGCGGCCTAAAGTACTCCCTCCTTCAGTCCCTATTCAGCCCGCTCGGACGTCACAACAGCACCGCAAATGCTTCCGGGACGCTGCGTCATTCCTTATGGTGCACTTCGCTTTGTCCTGGGTTTTCAATCGACGCGTCTAACATGACCAGCGCTCTGTTTTCTCCTGTACGCCTCGCTGATCTCGAACTCGCCAACCGCATCGTTGTTTCGCCGATGTGCCAGTACAGCGCCGATGACGGGGCGGCGTCCGACTGGCACCTCAACCACCTCGGTATGCTCGCCAATTCCGGGGCGGCGCTGCTCGTAGTCGAGGCCACGGGCATCGAGCGCCGTGGGCGCATCAGCCACGGCTGCCTCGGACTTTACTCTGACGACTGCGAAGCTGCGCTTGCCCGCGTCATCGCCCACTGCCGGCGCTACGGCACCGCCAAGCTCGGCATCCAGCTCGCTCATGCCGGGCGAAAGGCCTCTGCGCGGCGGCCATGGGAGGGGGGACAGCCGCTCGCGCCGGCTGAGGATGCTTGGCAGATCATCGCCCCGTCGGCGATCCCGTTCGGAGCCGATTGGCCGCTGCCGCGCGAGATGACGAGTGAGGACATGGAGCGTGTGCGCGATGGCTTTGTCGATGCGGCAAAGCGCGCGATCCGCATCGGTTTCGATGCCATCGAGTTACATGGAGCGCACGGCTACCTCATCCACAGTTTCCTCTCCCCGATCTCCAACAAGCGCAGCGATGGTTATGGAGGCTCACTGCCAGCGCGGATGCGCTATCCCCTCGAAATCGCGCGGGCAGTGCGTGGTGCGATGCCCCGCAGCATGCCGCTCGGAGCGCGCATCACCGGCAATGATTGGGTCGAGGGCGGGCTCACTCCAGACGATGCAGCCGCTTTTGCTCGGGCGCTGAAGGCGGTGGGGGTTGACTTCGTCTGCATCTCCTCGGGCGGGATCAGCGCCGACGCGCGCCCGATCCTGGTTGCTAATACCAATGTCCAGTTCGCCGAGAAGGTAAAGCGCGAGGCCGGCATCGTGACGCGCACGGTCGGGCTGATCGCCGCGCCGAAGCAGGCCGAGGCGATCATCGCCGAGGGTAAGGCCGATATGGTGGCCCTGGCGCGGGCTATGGTCGACGATCCCCATTGGGGCTGGCGCGCCGCGCATGTGCTCGGCGCGGAGGTCGCCCGCCCCAAGCAATACCAGCGCGCTGCGCCGAAGGTGTGGGCGGGGGCAGCGTTCCGGGATTGATGCACGCGGCTCGAAATTCCCCGCCATGGACCCAGTCGTCTTTACCGCCGTGCTGCTTGCCGCCGCCTGCCATGCCGGTTGGAACGCAACAATCAAGGCCGGGCTCGATCCGCTGGCGACCACGGTCTTGATTTCAATCGGTGCGGCGATCGTTGCGGCTGCATTCTTGCCGGCGGTTGGGTTTCCCGCTGGCGCCGCATGGCCGTGGTGCGGCGCGTCGGTACTGATCCACCTCGTGTACTTTGCCGCACTAATCGAAAGCTACCGTGCCGGCGACATGGGGCAGGTCTATCCGATCGCCCGCGGGTCGGCGCCGCTGATGACCGCGATCGTAACCACCGCGTTCGTTGGTGAGCGGCTCGGCCTTGCTGGCTGGAGCGGCATCATTCTGCTGGTCGCGGGAGTCATGTTGCTGTCACTGCGGGGCGGTCGCGACCTCACCCGGCTCGATTGGAAGGCAGTCGGGTTTGCATTGTTTACCGCGCTTACGATTTGCGCCTATTCGGTGGTGGATGGCGTGGGCGCACGGCGCGCAGCGGGCGCTAACGCCTACTCGGTCACGCTTTTCATGGGGATCGGCCCCGTCATGGTGATCTACGCGCTCGCTCGACGCGGACCTGAGGTGATTGCCGCGATGCGACGTCAGTGGCGCCTTGGGCTCGCTGGCGGCACGCTGCAGCTCGGCTCTTACGGTATCGCGATTTGGGCGATGACAGTGGCTCCGATCGCGATCGTGGCTGCGCTGCGCGAAACAAGTGTTCTCTTCGGCGCACTGATCGCCATCCTCTTTCTCAAGGAGCCACTCCGCGCCGGCCGTGTTGCCGCGGCATTGATGATCGTTGCTGGGCTGACATTGATCCGGCTCTATTGACTATGATCGCGCCGGTGCGTGCGGCTATCGCGATGGAATCAGATGGACCAGGTCAGTGCCCCGCAATCGGGCGAGGTCCTCGGGCACGTCCAAGTCCCAAAGCGCGACCGGCTCTCGCCAGGTCAGTCCGAGCTCTTTGAAACGACGTCGCGTCTCGTCCATTATGCTCGGGGCGCCCCAGCGCATGTCCGAAAAAACGGCCCGGGTGGGCATCCGCATCCCGATCAGGACGTAGCCGCCGTCCTCCGCTGGAATGATGACTGCATCGGATCCGACGCCTAGAACGCCCGCCGCCTGGCGCAAATGGTCGGACGTAAGGACTGGGCAATCCGTGCCAATGACGAGTGTCGGCACATTTGCGGCCGCCATCGCAGTCAGCATCCGTGCGCCGAGGTCGCCGTTGTCCTGGCGGGCAAGTGCGATCCCAAAGCGCGCCCCGATCGCCTGAAACAGCGGGTGGTTCTCGTCAGGGGCCGCCCACAAGGTCACCGGGCCAAGGCGAGCAGCACAGGCCGTTGCAACGGTGCGCTCCACCAGGCGCGCCTGCAACAAGGCGGCACCCTCGGCGCCCAAGACGGGAATGAGCCGAGTTTTTGCGAAACCAGGTAGCGGCGCTTTCGCGAGAACCGCTACCGCGACCGGCTCATTCATAACGGTAGTGCTGCGCGAGCTTGTTCGGATCGGCACCGAAAAAATAGGCGAGCCGCAGCCGCCACATTAGGGCGATCGTGTTGAGTATGCCGCTCTTCTCCCACCGCCGGCCGGAGGTGATGACCGATTCGCCCAGGCACAGCGGTCTACTCACAGTCTTGAGCTGCTTGGACAGCGCGATGTCTTCCATCAAGCCAATAGCGGGAAAGCCGCCGACCGTCTGGAACGCCGCGCGGCACACGAAGATCGCCTGATCGCCGGTTGCGATGCCGGAGAGGCGCGAGCGCAGGTTCATCAGCAAGCCAACGAAGGACAACAGTCGTAAACGGCTGTCGATCTTGACGTCGAAGCGGCCCCACGCACGTCCGGACCGTTTGAGGCCATTCAATACAATTCGGTCGGCACCGGCCGGAAGCCGCGTATCGGCGTGAAGAAACAGAAGTACGTCGCCGGAGGCCCTCTCTGCGCCGGCATTCATTTGCAACGCTCGCCCCTGGGGCGCGGACAAGACATGGTCCGCGCCGAGTCGTGCCAGCTGGACGGTGGCGTCACGACTGCCGCCGTCGACGACGATCACTTCGGTGCCGCGCGCCCGCAGGTCGGCAACCGCTTCGAGCGCTGCAACGATCCGTTCGCTTTCGTTGAGCACCGGCATGATAATCGTGAGTCTTGCCATAGTGACATGGCGCCGCGTCTAAACGGCGCTTCTGCTCCACCGCGACACTCCGGACAGATAGCACGGGGCCGCTCCCGGACAAAAGCGCGTGAGAGATGTCGAGCGGAGCTGGCTGCTGCCAGGATGAGTCACCGTGCGGAATTATGCGCGCCGTTGCCTGGAGGCGCGCACGTCATTTCGCCCTCGCAGGCGCGGCAATCGCCGTCCCGTCATCCACGCCGATGCGGCCGAAACCCGGAAGCTTCACGCCGGGATGGCGCAGATCAAAACCTGCGACCAGGCCGAGAAAGTTCAACTCGACCCCCTCAACCCAACCGAACTTCACGCCAAGAACACCCCACAGTGAAGCTTCAACACCTGTGCCGCTATCGGTGAGCCCCACGTAAGGATAAGCGCGGAAATCCTTGCCCACGGCGTTCGATGGCAGGGTCGTCTCGAGTTCCGGCACGGCCCGCAACACAGTGGCGGTGAAGGTGTTGCTGTTCGGTCCCGGCCAGATGCGGTAGTCGCCGAAATGACTGTAGCTATAGGCCGCAATCGCCGCTTTGACCCTTGGAATAATCGCCGTTGCGGCAGATCCCCGCACATCTACCAGAACGCGTGGCGTATCGCCGAACCAACGTCCGTCCGCCGCCCAGCCATTGGTGCGCACCGGCTGGCCCCATCCGACCACGTCGTAGCGGCTCCAGCTGGTGGCGTTCTCGGGCTTGAATGCGATCCAGCTGTGCACGGCGAAAATGCCTTTCCAGCGGCCGGTACGGCTAGTGAAAACGAGGAACCTCGCCTCGCGCTCACTGTCCGGCGGCCGCAGCATCCCGACGCTTGACCAATCGGCGTCGCGGAAGCTTGCGGGGCGGTCCTTGCCGGCATAGAGCGCCGCGTGGACTGCGAGGGGAAGCAGGAAAAGGACAAAGATTCCGAGCAGCACTTTTCGAATGACTTGGCGCATGGATTGGAACGAGAACCAGGTTTGCGGTCCAAAATATGGCGTGTGCCACCTCCCACGTGCAACGGCAATGCGTCACGGCGGCACATGAAAATCGCGCAACAAACCCCCACAGATCAGCGCGCGCTGGCGAGCGCGGCCCGCACGATGGCCTCACCGGCCCGCGTGAGATCATCGAGGGTCAATGGCAAGCCGCGTTGGTGGACGCCCAGGCGGCGCACCCCCGGAACATGGATGAATGCGGCCAGCCGCAGCGCGCCCGCACGGGTGGCTTCGGCGGCCCGCCAGCACAGATAGTTGCAAAGATATTGGCCGGCATCATGAGAGAGCACGGCCGGCATGCCGGTCGCCAGTGCGGCCATCAGCAGCCGCTGCGCGGGCGCTCGTAACGACAGGGTCGTGGGCGCTGCTCGGGCGATGGCGCTGGCCATGGGGATTTGCCCGTCGGCGTCGGGCACAACGCGCGTGAGCACATTGCGCGCACGCGTTTCGATCCGCACATACTTGGTACGTGTTGCAAGCCCGAACATGACGAGCGCCACTGGTTTTTCGCGCGCGATCAACTCCGGCAGCTCATGGTCGATCGCCTCATAGGTCACGCGGAAGACGTGCGCGACGCGCCGCACGCTGCCGAAGGCAGGGTGCCGCCGCCGCGCCAGCTCGAGTGCCAGCGGCTCGCTGGGATTGAATGGGGCGCCGGGAAAGGGACCGAAGCCGGTGATGAGGATCGTGGCCGTCATTCATCCTGTGCTGGACAAGTGGCTTTCCGCGCGAGAGGGGACCCCCGCGACCGGACGATACTTCGCCGCGCCGCTTTGCGTGAATGGCGGCCGTTTCGCTAAACGCCGAGCACGACGGCGATCTCGTCTACGGCTACGGCGGGCGACATCCGCCCAGCCGCGACGGCAGCCTCGATGCGCGGAAGCTTGGCTTTGAGGGTCGGGTCGGATTTCAGTCGTGCGAACACGCGCTGTTCGAGCATCGCCCACATCCATTTTACCTGCTGCTCGCGTCGCCGCGCCTCGAGCTCGCCGGCTTTGCTCATGCGCTCGCGGTGCGCGAGAACGGTATCCCACAGTTCCGCAATCCCGGCACCGGTCAGCGCTGAATAAGTCACGACGGACGGCGACCAATTCGGGGAGTGGGGCTTGAGGATATGCAGGGCGGCGCGGTATTCGGCGGCGGCGACGTTGGCGCGCTCGATGTTGTCGCCGTCGGCTTTGTTAATGGCAATCATGTCCGCGATCTCGACCACGCCTTTTTTGAGGCCTTGTAGCTCGTCCCCAGCGCCGGGCAACATCAGTACCAGGAAAAAGTCGGTCATATCGGCGACCATGGTCTCTGACTGGCCCGTGCCGATGGTCTCGACCAGCACCACATCGTAGCCCGCTGCCTCGCAGATCAGCATCGATTCCCGCGTCTTTGCGGCGACGCCGCCCAGGGTCCCGGAGGCGGGCGAGGGGCGCACGAAGGCGTTGCTGTCGCTGCTGAGCCGCGGCATCCGGGTCTTGTCTGCGAGAATCGAGCCGCCGCTGCGCGCGGAGGAGGGGTCGACGGCAAGGACCGCGACCTTGCAGCCCTTGTCGGTGAGAAACGTGCCCAGGGCATCGATGGTGGTCGACTTGCCCACGCCCGGTGCGCCGGTGATGCCGACGCGGATCGCCTTGCCGGTCGAGGGCAGAAGCTCTTGCACCAGGTGCCGAGCGGCCTTTTGATGATCATAGCGGCGGCTCTCCATGAGGGTGATCGCGCGGGCGATAACCGCGCGCTCGCGCGCACGAACGCCGCGCGCGAGATCCGCAAGATCAGGAATGGTGGGCTGCCGACGTAAAGACATCAATGTGTTTCAGACGGCGGGACCGCGCGTTGGCCGCAAATAGGGCGGCCATCGCATGGACGAGTCTAATCACTCGGCGGCTTGCTGTCCGTGTCCCAAACGCTGGTTGAGCTTGCGGAGCAGCGTCACGGCGGCTTCCGCGATCACCGTGCCCGGCGGAAAGATGGCCTCGGCGCCGGCACGTTTGAGCTCCTCACTGTCCTGGGGTGGCACCACACCGCCGACCACGATCATGATGTCGTCGCGTCCCTCCTTGACGAGCGCGGCCTTGAGTTGCGGCACGAGCGTGAGATGCGCCGCTGCGAGCGATGATACCCCGACTACGTGGACGTCATTTTCTACGGCCTGGCGCGCGGCCTCCTCCGGCGTGGCGAATAGCGGACCGATATCGACGTCGAAGCCGAGATCGGCGAAAGCGGTCGCGATCACCTTCTGTCCGCGGTCATGGCCATCCTGGCCAATCTTGGCGACCAGGATGCGCGGCCGGCGACCCTCATTGGCCTCAAACTCGGTGACGACCTTCTGCACACGCTCCAAGGCTTCCGACATAGCGCCGACCTCCCGCTTGTAGACGCCAGTAATCGCTTTGATCTCCGCGCGATGACGGCCGAAGACCCGCTCCAGCGCGTATGAGATTTCGCCCACCGTTGCCTTGGCGCGGGCGGCATCGATTGCGAGGGCGAGCAGGTTGGCGTTCCCGCCAGCAGCGTTGCGGGTCAACGCCGACAACGCATCCTCGACCACCTTCGGATCGCGCTCGCGCTTGAGGCGCGAAAGCTTCTCAATTTGCAATTGACGCACGGCAGCGTTCTCGACCTTGAGCAGATGCACCGGTGCTTCCCGCTCGGGCCGATACTTATTCACGCCGATGACCGCCTGCTCTCGGGAATCGATGCGCGCCTGGGTCTTCGCCGCCGCTTCTTCGATGCGAAGCTTCGGCAGGCCCGCCTCGATCGCCTCGGCCATTCCGCCCACCGCCTCGACCTCTCGGATGTGGCCCCAGGCGGCCCTGGCGAGCTCGTAAGTGAGGCGCTCGACGTAGAATGAGCCCCCCCAGGGATCGATGATGCGGGTGGTACCGCTCTCCTGCTGCAGCACGATCTGCGTGTTACGCGCGATGCGTGCGGAAAAGTCGGTCGGAAGCGCGAGCGCTTCGTCGAGCGCGTTCGTGTGCAGGGATTGCGTTTGGCCCTGCGTCGCCGCCATTGCTTCGATCGCAGTGCGGACCACGTTGTTGAACACGTCTTGTGCGGCGAGCGACCAGCCAGAGGTCTGGCAGTGGGTGCGTAGCGACAGCGAGCGCGCATCGGTCGGCTCGAACTGTTTCATCAGCTTCGCCCAGAGCAGGCGCGCAGCACGCAGCTTCGCCACCTCCATGAAGAAGTTCATGCCAATCGCCCAGAAAAATGAAATGCGCGGCGCGAACTGATCGACATTGAGTCCGGCCCTGAGCCCAGCGCGCACGTATTCGACGCCGTCGGCCAGCGTATAGCCCAGCTCGAGATCCTGCGTCGCGCCTGCTTCCTGCATGTGGTAGCCGGAAACCGATATCGAGTTAAACTTAGGCATGTGCGAGGCGGTGAACGCGAAGATATCGGAGATGATGCGCAACGAAGGCTCAGGGGGATAGATGTAGGTATTGCGCACCATGAATTCCTTGAGGATGTCGTTCTGTATCGTCCCTGAGAGTTGGTGTGGTCTTACGCCCTGCTCCTCAGCCGCCACGATGTAGAGTGCAAGCACCGGCAACACCGCGCCGTTCATGGTCATCGACACGCTCATCTGGTCGAGCGGAATGCCCGCGAACAGCGTGCGCATGTCGTAGATGGAATCGATCGCGACCCCGGCCATGCCGACGTCACCGGAGACGCGCGGATGATCCGAGTCGTAGCCGCGGTGGGTGGCGAGGTCGAAGGCGACCGAAAGGCCCTTCTGCCCGGCGGCGAGGTTGCGGCGGTAGAACGCGTTGGAATCTTCCGCCGTGGAGAAGCCGGCATACTGCCTGACCGTCCAGGGCTGGTTGATATACATGGTCGGGTAGGGGCCGCGCAGATAGGGCGCGATGCCGGGCCAGGTGTCGAGGAAGTCGATGCCGTCGAGATCGGCCTCGCTGTAGGCCGGCTTGACCGGAATGCCTTCGGGCGTCAGCCACGGCTCGGCGCTGCCGGTTGGCGCGCCGGTTGCGGTTCGCTCGAAGGCGACATCGGCGAAATTGGGAATGCGGCTCATTCCTTGGATTCCTCAAACCTGCGGTTTCGTTCGATCAGTCTTCGAAGCTTCCTTTTGGCCATGCTCCTTGGTTGAACCTTGGTGAAGTGATACTCGATGGACCACTCGATCACTATTTGGGGCACTCCGAGTGAGGTCACTACGATCAGAAATTCTGCCAAGAAACGGAGCATAATCCAATCCTAGCATATCAATCATGATCCGGATGCTGGTGGCTGACGATGGTC
>DATFQX010000213.1:0-2209 GCA_035263865.1 Xanthobacteraceae bacterium | reverse complement strand
GATTTCTGCACGATGGAGGTCCGTGAAGGAATCCGGCATCACGATCAGTCCGCCATTCGGCTCGCGAGCCTGAGCGGAAACCACGGATTCGAGTTCGGACCTATCGCGAACAGGGGCTGCGATCGCCTCTACTGCGAAGGACACAGCGGCAGCTTTGAAGGGGTTCAGGTAAAACTCGGCATATGTCGCCGTTGCCGGGTTGAACAGGAAGGCGATCCGGTTGACGCGCGGCGCAATCTCCTTGAGCAGCTCAAGCCACTTGCCAGCCAACGAGGCCTCGAAGACGACGAAACCGGTAACGTTGCCGCCCGGTCGCGGAAAGCTTGCGACGAAGCCTGAGCCGACCGGATTGGCAACTGTCGCGAAAACGATGGGGATGGTGCGCGTTTGTTGCAGGAGCGCGGCTGTGGTGGGTGTGGTGCTCGAAAGAATGAGGTCGGGCTGTAGCGCGACGAGTTCCTTCGCGAATCGTTCCATCGACTCCGCGTCGGCAGGTGTTGCCCAGCGAGTGTCGATCCGGGTGTTGCGGCCCTCCGTCCACCCGAGCTTCTGGAGTCTGTCCCGAAACGCGGCGATTTTGGTCTGAGCTTCCGAGTCGCTCTCGGGATAGCCCATCAGCACGCCGATCCGCCGCATCCCGTCAGCCTGCTGCGCGCGCGCCGCGAGCGGCCACGCTGACGCAGCGGCCGCCGCCGAGCAGCATGATGAACTCGCGCCTTTTCATTCGATCAACTCATCAGCGCGCAGCAAAAAATCCCGGTTAATGTTCAAGCCGAGGGCTCGTGCCGTCTTAAGGTTGATAACAAGCTCGAATTTGACGGGCTGCTCAATTGGTAAAGCGGCGGGCTTGGCCCCGTTTACAATCTTTTCCACGTAGCCGGCTAGGCGCTTGGCCTCAAAAACTCGGCTCGGGCCGTAGGATAAGAGCGCACCCGCGGTGGCAAATTCACGCCACGAAGCTATCACAGGTAACTGTCGCTCCTCGCCATACTTTGCGATTTTCGCGGCAAAGAAATTGGTCATTCGCGACGCGATGACGAATAGGCTATCGGCCCCGCTCGCACTCGCCGCGTCCAGCGCTTTGTCAAGTTCGGCAACGTCGTTTATCGGGTAGGCGGTTAGCTCGATGCCAAGCGAGTCAGCTCCACGCCGCGCAAACCTCATTTCGTCGTCGAGGTGTTGTGGATTGAATATTGCCGCAACGCGCCTTGTATTGGGAACTACGTCTTTGAGTAGTTCCATCCGCTTTTCCGCCATTTCGTCGGTGAGAAACGTAAGCCCAGTGAAGTTCTTGCTCGGCCGGGCAAGAGACGCGGCGATACCAGCGCGCATCGGGCTATCGCTCACGGCCCCCGCGATGGGTATCGTGCCTTTACTTGCGTCGAACAGTGCCTTGATAATGTCGCCGCCAATCGCGAGGAGCAGATCGGGTTTTTGCGCTACAAGTTCCTGAGCCAAGCTCGGAAGTTCCGCTGGTACACCGTTGGCGTAGCGATAGAAGAGTTCGATGCTGCGGCCGTCGATCAATCCTCGTTCAGCAAGTGCGTCTTTCAGCGACTGATCGATTGGACCCAGCGTGGCACCGCCGAATACAAGCCATCCGATGCGGAAGGGTCGACGTTGCGCGACTGCCGGGGTCAGTGGGATAACGGCGGCCGCGCCGCCGAGCAGTGTGAGGAACTCGCGGCGTTTCACTCGATCACCTCGTCGGCGGCAACGAGCAGCTTGTCCGGTACGGTGACGCCGAGCATCCGGGCAGTCGAGGCATTGATGACCAGTTCGAACTTGCTCGCCTGCACAACTGGCAGGTCCGCGGGCTTGGCCCCCTTGAGGATGCGGCCGGTATAGATACCGGCCTGACGCCACGCATCCTGAATGTTGGAACCGTAGCTCATCAGCCCGCCCACTTCGGTAATTTCACGCGTCGCATATGCCGCGGGAATCGCGTGGCGCGACGCCAGGTTGGCAAGTTGCACCCGCCGACCGGCGAAAAACGCGTCGGGGACAACGAAGAGTGCGTCGGGCCGCTCGCGTACAAAAGTTGCGAAGGCCGCATCAAGCTCGTGGATGGTGCTGGCGTTGAGGACCTGGATTTGCAGTCCAATGGCGCGCGCAGCTGGTTCCACGTCTCGCAACATCCTCTCCGCATTGGGGGCGGTCGGATTGATGAGCACTGCCACGCGAGCCGCTCCCGGCACCAGTTCATGCA
>DATFQX010000212.1:0-4594 GCA_035263865.1 Xanthobacteraceae bacterium | reverse complement strand
TGTTGGCGGCTTGCGGAGCGATCCAGCCGAAGCTAGCGACTGATCCCAATTCGCTCGCACCGCCGACCGCGACAAAACTATGGGCGCCGGAAGGGGCGACGCGCATTCCCGGCGGGAAGGCCACGCTGGACGCGTTCTCCGCCCGGTCTGATCCGCCTCCTGCTGCAATTCAGCCCGGGCGCGTCTACGACCTGCCGAAGCTGATCGATCTTGCCCAGCAGACGAACCCCGAGACGCGTGCGGCGTGGCAAGAAGCACGCGCCGCGGCGGCTAGGCTCGGGATTTCTGAAGGCGCCTATCTGCCGACACTCAGTGCCATCGGTATGGCCAGCTATGCCCACTTGCCGGATTACGACAAGATGGGGCCGTTTCTGGTTGGCACTGGTGTGCTCGAGCCGCTGTTGCGGTTGGATTGGCTGTTGCTGGACTTCGGTCGACGCAGCGCCGATCTCGACAGCGCGGCCCAGACCTTGCTTGCCGCCAATCTTCAGTTCAACCGCAAGCAGCAAAGCGTGATATTCGCTGTGCAGAAGGCGTATTTCGCTTTCGATGCGAGCCGTGCCCGGGTCACAGCACGAGAGACGGCGCTAAAGGCTGCAACCGCAGTGGAACAGGCGACTGGCATCCGTAGCCGCACCGGACTCGCCTCGGTGACCGATACCCTCCTCGCGCGCCAGGTCGTATTGCAACAGCAATTCGACATAGACAGCGCACGCCGCGACGTGCACGCCGCCGAAGCGCAGCTTGCGCAGGCGATCGGGATCTCTCCTGCTTCCCTGCCGGAGGTTGCGTCACTCTCGTCCCTGCCGCTGCCGGTGGGGCTGCCGCAATCGGTGGATTCAATGCTGCAGCGGGCCGTTTCCACCCGCCCGGATCTCGCCGCAAAATTCGCTGATGTGAGGGTGCGCGAGGCGGAGCTGGAACGGGCGCGTGCCGATTATCTGCCCAAATTGTCTGCGAACGGCACCCTTGGCCGCGTTTATCGCGAGCTCGACAGCATCGATCTGGGTCCCAACGGCACGACGTTTTATCCAAAGAAAACCACGGCGGGCATCGGGCTGCAGCTCAGCTGGGAGCTGTTCGACGGCTTCATCAGGGACAACCGGGTGCGCGAGGCCAAAGCCCGACGGGATCAGGCGAGAGCCGATCTCGACGCCTTGCAGCTCGCCAGCCAAGCCCAGGTGTGGACCGCCTATGCCGACTTCCAGTCGGCCCTCTCGCAGCATCAGTTCGCCGTTGCCCTCGGTGCCACGACGAAGTCCGGATACGACAGCGCACTGACCGGCTATGGCAGCGGCGTCACCAATTTCGTCGATCTCCTCGCCGCCGAGCGCGACTACGCCCGCGCGCTCGCCGTTGAGGTCGACACGCGCGCCGCCATTTTGGACAGCGCCGCTGCGCTCGCCTTCGCCGTGGGAACCACCGCAATCTAAGATTGTCGTTCGGCGCCTCGCTCCACTAATGGAGCCAGCAACAGCGCGATCGCGCCGTGACAAACATGCCCCAAAGAACTCCGGCGACATTCAGGAGGCTGGGCACGATGTCGATCGTAAATCGGACGTCCAGCAACAGTACGAGTGTTACCGTGACCGCACCTGGCACGCAGGCAAAAGAGATGCGCGGGCCGCCATGCGCGACCCAACCCGCCGCAAAATAACAGCATCCCGCGAGTACGGCAAAAGAGCCGAGATCGTCCATCCATGGCGCGCCGACTGCGATCATCAGCAAGGCGACCGCGGCGCAGCCCGCAGCGCAAAGCTGGCGCAGGGGCATCCTGCGCCAGACTGCCCACAGATCCGGATCGGCCGTGAGGAGGACCGCAATGACCCCGGTGCGGATTTCGGGCAAGTTGATCGTGTTGTAGAACAGCATCTGCAGGCCGATTGCGGTCAGCACAAGCAGCGCAAAGCCAGCCAATTCTCGTCGTCCGGGGCGCGCGGAGGCGTCTTCGCGGGTCACCGGCGGCGGGAACGGAGCTGTGGCCACAGCGACCGTCCATGCGGTACCGGCGAGGGCGAGCGCATTAAAGAGCGCAGCGTCGATCGCTCCCTGCGGGTCGGGCAGGTAAGCAGGTTCGGCAAAGGACAGAACCAGGGCGGCCAGGATGAAGCCGGCTCGTGTCGCAGTAATGTGGGAAAGTACCAGCAACACCGTCAACGCCGCGCATTGCAGCGGCAGGTAGACCCAGGGCTGATCATAGGCGGTGATCGCCAGCAGAATCGCGAAACCGGCGCCGAGAACCGCCGCGCCGGTCGCCTCGGCGGCCTGGTGGAAGGGCCGCTGTGCCGGCGGCACGGTGAGCAGCAGGATGCCAGCGAAGACCAGCACCGGATAAGGTATGCGAAACGTGACGGTCGCGATTACCCCGACCATCGCCAGACCGTTGAAGCCCAGAGTGGCGATCCAGCGCTCCCGCGAGGCTGCCAGCTCGCGACGAATGAAGCGGAGCGCCCGATCCTCCGGCGGTGCGGCAGCTTCGGTCCGAGCTGCGGAGTTCACTGCGCGGAAGCTACCGGCATCCCCGGAACGCTAAGCGGTTTGCCATTCGGTGGGAAGCCGGTGATGGTGGCGACCGCGGTCATCCCCATTCGAAATGGGGCATCGGGCAAGGGTGAGTCGAGGATGATTATGCGCACCGGGATACGTTGCGCAAGACGCGCCCAGTTCAAGGTCGGATCAATCCTGGGGAGTATGCCTTCTGCCTGTCGGGCCGGCGACAACACGCTCCAGGCAATCCCCTGTACGACGCCGCGAAAGGTGCGCCCGGGATAACCGACCAGGTTTACGCGCGCTTCCATGCCAGGCTCGATCGCCGGCAACAGGGTCTCGCGGAAGTTCCCCAGCACATACCACATGCGCCGGTCGACCAATGCAAAGACCCGCTCGCCGACATGCGCGTAGTCGCCCAGAGAGATGTTGAGATTCGTCACCAGCCCTTTGAAAGGGGCACGGACGTAACAATACTCGACATTCAGCTCCGCCAGCCGGACGCGCGCTTTGGCCGTCTCCAGCCTGCCGTTCACATCACCCTGTTGCGCCAATAGCTGCTCTTGCTGGGCCAGCTGGGACTGGGCGTGCTGAACCGCGGCATCGAGCGACCTGGCCTTGGTGACTGCCTCTTGATATTGGTCGGCGCTGATGAAGCGGCCACCGAGCAACGGTTCCAGCCGGCCGGCATGGGTGCGCGCATAAGCGGTGTCCGCCCGCAGCCGGGTGACTTCGGCCCGCGCCGCAGTGATTGCCTGCTCGATGCCGCCGACCTCAGCCTGAGCCGAGATGAGTTCGCCCCGCGCGCGCTCCAACTCAGCCTGGTACGGTCGCGGGTCGATAACAAACAGCAGATCGCCCTCCTCGACCGGCTGATTGTCGACGACATTGAGTTGTACAAGCGGGCCTTGTACGTGTGGCGCGATCCCGATGACGTTGGCACTGACGTAGGCATCGTCGGTGCGCGGGTTTCCGGTGCTGGTCCGCGCGGCCATCACTGCCGCGGCTATGCCGGTGACGACGATCACGAGCCCGATCAGACGCCCGAGAATGCGAAGCGGCCAAGTTGCGCTGCTGTTCATGCTCAAGCACGGTAGAGTAGAAGCCAGAGCCCGCAGGCATAGGCGACGATCAGCATCGGGTATACCAGCAGGAGCGGACCCAGATGGGGCTCCAGGCGGGCCCATGAGAGGATGAGCCGGGATGCAAGCGTGAGGAGGATGCCGGACACCAGGCACATCACCCAGGCTGGCCAATAAGCACCCCACAGGTTGATTATCGGGGCGCAGCACAAGCTGGTATCAGTCACGTCCTCTCCGTCCCACAGCCCCAATATACGGGAAGCGGTGCCGTGGCTGAAGCACTTGGTCAAGAGCGAAGTCCGCAGCTGCAGCAGACACTCTGGTAAACTCGGTCAGGGTCTTGGCGATTTTCTAACCCGGCGCGTAACTGGTGCAAGCCTCGCCGTGGGCCGGACTGATTGTCGGAGCGACAATTGGCGGTGCTGCGTACATGCGCATAGGCGGAGTGGTAACTTGGGTTCCGGTGCTGCTGGCCTGCCTCCTTGCGGTTTGGTCAGCAATTGTACCGGTGCCGGATTGACGACGCGGCCCCGCGGTTGGCCGTGGGCCAAACACGTAAATTCACCCGCAGCATCAGACTTTTGCGGACGGATATTGTCGAGCAGCAAGAGCCGCCGACGATCCGCACGCTGGCTGAGCGGTACGTCGAAGATCTTCAGCGGGAGCTGCCGAAGGTCAGGAAAAAGAACATCAACAGCGTCACATAGGTGCAGGCGCGCCGCGCCACCGCCCGAACACCGCTTCGTGCTTGCTCGCCAAGATTGCGTCGCAAGAATACCGGCATCGATTCGATTCCGCTGCCCTCCGGACTTAGCTTTGATCTGGATCAATCGTTACAAATTTTACAATACTAGCGAGAACCCACCCGCCATCTGCGGCGGTTAGGCGGGCTTGCTTATCCCGCGATCGCCGAGGATGTCCTCAACATAGATCATTCGGATCATGACGATTGCTACGGCAACTAGTGGTGTCGCGAACAACAAGCCGAGAAATCCGGCAAGGACGGCGAGAATGATCTGCGCCGA
>DATFQX010000211.1:0-2302 GCA_035263865.1 Xanthobacteraceae bacterium | reverse complement strand
GTCGCCTTCACCCCCGAAAGCGGACATCGCCCGATGTGACGGCCATTTCCGCTTAGTGCTGCCAGGACCGGACTCATGCAGTGCAGCAAGAAGCCGCAGTAACGAGCGCCTCAGACCCGCGCTACTGCCTTTCCGCCTGCGCCTTCAGCGCCGTTAACTCCGCCTCGCTGCGGAAGGTCATCACCGCAACCTTGCGCGTGCGGTAGTACGGCAGGATCACTTCGAGCTTGCCATCCCGTTCGGCGATTGCGATGTAGCGCGCCTCAGTGCCGCGGTTCGGAAGGTCGAACAAGGTCCATTGCCCATTGCCCGGATCGTAGCGCGCCACCTTGTCAGTGCTCCATAGGTTGGTCCAGACGTTGTGCTTGGAATCGACCTGCACTTGATAGGGCTGATGTGCCTCGGGGTTCGGCAGCGGCACGAGCTTGATCTCCTTCGTCCTGATGTCGATGCGCCCGAGCGTGCCGCCGAACGAATTGCCGACCCAGACGTAGTCGCCGTCCTTGTCGGCGCCGAGCCGGCGCGAGCCCTGCGCCCAGGCGAACGGCGCGTTGAAGTCCGGTGCCACGAAGGTCTCATAGAACTTGCGCTGCTCGGGGGTCAGATTATCAATCACCGCCTGCTCGGGCGGCATCTTCAGCTCGCCCGTCTTGCCCGTGCTGATGTCGCTGTAGTCCATCAGGTCCTGGCTCATGATCGCCCACCAGCCGTTGCCAGTGCGGTCGACGGCTAGCCCATAGACCGTGCCAATACCGTGCGGGGTCTTGTAGCTCACCGACTTAAATTCGGTGAACGTCTCTTTGGCGATGTCGAAGCGCAGAGCGCCGTCGGGCGAGGTGACCCAGACATTACCCTTGAGATCAACGTCGAGCGTGCCGGCGGTGCCCGACATGGGCTTCGGCGGCGTGTAGACCGAGATCTTCTCGGTCTTCGGGTCGATCTTGGCGAGGCTGCCGTGGCTGCGCTCGACCGTCGAGCGCGTGTTGAACCACAGATTGCCGTTCTCGTCGCGCACGATCCCATGGCTGCCGGCGGCAAAGCCCTCGATGTCGGGCACGCCGAACTTCTTCACCGCCCCGGTCTTGGCGTCGATCTTCGCCACGGTGGTGTCGCGGCTCGGCAGACTGTAGGCGATCCACAGGTTACCATCGAGATCGGCCTGCACGTCGTGCACCCCGACCATACCGTTGAGATCGGACGGCGTGCCGAGCATCCAGTCGCTGCCGTCATTCGAGGGCTGCGGCGGGCCGTTGCCCGGCTCCTTCGGAAAGTCGTACTCCTTAAACACCACGCGCGCGGTCTCGCCCTTCGGCCGCTCCGGCAGCGTGACCTTCACCGAGCTTTCGCCCGGGCCGCGGGCGCGGGCGAGATAGGTCGCGAGCTCCTTCTGGTGGAAGTCGATGTTGGGTGTGCCGTTGTGCTCCGCGCCAAGATAGTGGCCGAACACGTTGAGCCGCTTCATCAGCTCGAGGACGGCGTTCCAGCCGGTCTCGTCGAACTTGTGCTGCAGGGGATAGCTCGCAGTGTGGCAGCCGGTGCAGTTCTTGCGCACCTGTGTCTTCATCCGGAAATCGTCGGGCGTGTCACCCGGTAGCGAAGCCAGCATGACGTCGCCTGGCAATTGTGGAAAGAAATCCTTCGCGGGCTTGAGCACAAAATCCTGCCGCTTCGCCGCGCTGAGATCGATTGTGCTCTTGGCGGTCTCGTAACTCAGCGCCTGCGCCCACACCCGATATTTGCCCGACGTCAGCGGCGGGAAATAGTAGCCGCCCGCTTCATCGGTGAACACGCTGGTGGTGATGGTTTGCCCCTCGGCCTTGGCTGAGACCGTGACGCCGCCCATTTTTTCGCCCACTGCGGACGTGACAGTGCCGCTCAGAATGACGTCACCGGCGTGGGCCGGCGCAGGCAGGGTGGTGAGCAACGCGATGAGGGCGATCGTTGAGACTTGCGCACGTGTCATCGGAGTCTCCCCTTGAATTTTCCGCTCAGCGCTTTTCAGCCGGCGGCAGCGTCTGCAGATAGGCGGCAATTGCGTCGATCTCTGTCGGCCTAAAATGATGCTTGAAGCCCGGCATGCGTGGCGTGCCGTTTGCGATCACCTCGCGCACGAGTTCAGGCCGCCCGTTGAGCGACTCGCGCGACAGCGCAGGTCCGAACTGGCCCAGCACGAGATTCGGCTTGGTATGGCAGATGCTGCAGCTCTGCTCGTAAAGCCGCCATCCGAGCCGCTCCTTGTCGGATAGCTGATCCGGATCGCTGCTTTGCGCGAATGCGGCTGGCGAGGCAATGCAGCAAAGCA
>DATFQX010000210.1:0-5465 GCA_035263865.1 Xanthobacteraceae bacterium | reverse complement strand
CGCGCGCCGCTTCATTCGATCACCTCATCGGCGAGCAATTGCAACGAATTGGGCACCTCGATGCCGAGCAATCTCGCCGTTTGCGCGTTGATGACGAACTCGAATTTGCTCGACTGCAAGACCGGCAGGTCGGCGGGCTTCACGCCTTTGAGGATTTGCCCGGTATAGACGCCGACCTGACGAGACACGTCCGCGCGATCGGCCCCGTAGCTCATTAGCCCGCCGGCTTCGACAGCCTCGCGAATCGAATAGGCCGCGGGAATTCGATAGTGCGCCGCGAGCGTCGCTAGTCGGCCAGGGCGGCTGTTGAAGAAGCCGTCGGCGGCAACGAACAGGGCATCGGCCCGCTCGCGCCCGAGGGCGGCGAAGGCCGCCTCGATCTCGCGGCTGGTGCTCGCGTTGAGGATGTGAGTTTGCAATCCGAGAACACGGGCCGCTTCGGGCATGTCTCGCAGCGTGGTCTCGGCAACCACAGCATTTGCGGGATTGACCAGCACGGCAATGCGAACAGCCTTGGGCACCAGCTCGTGCAGCAGCCCCAGCCGCTTGGCAGTAACTTCGTTGCTGAAAATGTTGAAGCCGGTTGCGTTGCCGCCCGGCCGTGCCAGGCTGTCGACCAGACCCAGCTTGACCGGATCTTCGCCGACGCTGAACACGATCGGGATGGTCGTCGTCGCAGCTTTGGCGGCGATCGAAGCAAGGTTGCCGAAGGGTGTGGCGATGACAGCCACACGACGACGCGCGAGGTCGGCCATGAGAGCCGGCAGGCGATCGAATTGGCCCTCCAGCCAATGGTACTCCACCGTTACGTTCTGGCTCTCGACGTAGCCGGCCTCGTTGAGGCCCTTGCGGAACCCGGCAACAAGAAGCGCATCGGGCGATCCGGCATTGACGAAGCCGACCACCGGCAGCACGGCCTGCTGCGCGCGCGCCGCGAGCGGCCAAGCTGCTGCCGCGCCGCCGAACAGCGTGATGAAATCGCGCCTTTTCATTCGATCACCTCGTCGGCGCGTCACAGAGAATGGGCGGCATGTCGAACACTTTCCTAGGCGACAGCGTATTTGGCGATCATACCGACGTCGAGTTCGAGGCCGAAGCCCGGTCCCTGCGATACGCTCATCATGCCATCCTTGATGGCCGGACGGTTGACCCACATCCGCTGCCAGACAGGATCACGTTCGGGGTCGGCAAAGCACTCGATGCAGGTGCCGTGGGGAATCGCAGACATCAAATGCTGCGCGATTTGTGACTCCTCGTGATGTGCCATTGCCACGCCTGCCGTCGCACATAGCGCGGCTGCGCGTCGCCAGTCGGTCACACCACCCCCCTCGGAGGCGTCGTAGTTGACCATATCGACGGCATTCGCGTCGATCAGCCGGCGCACGCCGTGGCTTGTGATCTCGCATTGACCGGCGTTGATCGGTATTCGCGTTCTGGCCCTGACGCGAGCCATTTGCGCCGCGTCATCGTACCAATGGCATGGTTCCTCGAACCAGCGTATGTCGAGTGGCTCGACGAGGATGGCGAAATGAATGGCCTCATCGGCCGTCCATCCACGATTGGCATCAACCGCCAGAATGAAGTCGGGACCTGCCGCCTTGCGTGCAGCGTCTACGCGTTGGGCATCCGCTGGTGGCGACAGACCTCCGACCTTGAACTTGCAGCCCGCCATCCCGGCTCGCCGATAGGTCTCCATCTCTCGCCCGATGTCAGCAAGCGTCTTACCCTCCATATAGTAGCCCCCGATCGAGATGATCGGCACCTTCTCAGTGAAGCCGCCGAGCAGATCACGCACGCTGCGGCCGGTCGCTTTGCCGACGGCGTCCCACACTGCGCAGTCAACGCAGGCGATTGCTTCCAGAAGCGTCTTGCGGTCGCGACTGGCGACGGTGAGAGCGAAGAGCTTCGACCATATGCGCTCACCTTCGAAGATATCGAGGCCCTTGATCAGAGGCCCGAGCTCTTCGCGTATCAACCGGACAATCTCCTGGCCGCCGTCGCGGTTGTCGCCGTTATAGACTTCGCTCATCAACCCATCTTCGGTTCGCAATCGCGTGATGACGGTTGAGCGCTTACGGACCGCATAGGTGCTGCCGCCAAAGTTTTTGGTCAGAGGAATATCGATGGCAATAGCTTCGATGCTATGAACGCGCATGCGCGATCCCGTACAAGATGGTAAGCGACGCTGAATGTTCGAATTTCGATCACCTCGGGGGCCACCGGAACTCGCAGATCCAGGGGCCTAGTGAGTCAGCTGTCCGGTAGGGGCATTGGCGGCCACCGCAGGTAAAAGCTGTTTGAGTGGGCCACCTGATTATCTCGGTATTCTCTGGTCAGAAGTCGGCAAAGGTCCCATCCTCGCCCCGGCTCCTTTGAATGCGGGAATCACCTCTTTCGCGAACCGATCGAGTTGCTCCAAGGCAACCTTCTCCGGCACCCCGACCGAGAGGCTAACCGAGATACGATCGAGCGCCGGATATCTCTTCTCAAGCGCCTTGATGTGCTCGATCAAGTCATCAGCATTACCGCATAGGAAGCCGCCAGCCTTGACCGCATCCTCGATGCGCGGCAGCTTAGCACTCGGCGCACGCTTGGGATCGCGCATCACATTCACCTGCTCCTCGGTGATCGCACGCACGAGACGCAGCTCGCCAAACATCTTCATGTTCTCCTCGTAATACTTCGCCGCTTGCTTCATGCCCTGCTCGCGGCTGTCGGCCATGTAGAAGTGGAAGCCGAAGCATAGTCGCTCGCCCAGCTCGATCGGCTTTCCAAGCTTCGCATGCGCTGCCTGCCAGTCGAGCACAACCCTATGCATCGCCCCGCCCTCAGCCGAGCCGCCCCCGACCATTCCCTGGATGCCGTGCCTCGCCATGAACTCGAGCGCGCGTGCGGAGCCGCCCTGGATCGGCTGCCAGCACTCGACCGGCAGATTGAGCGGGCGCGGGACGAGGGTGAGCTCCTCGAGGGTGTAGCCGCGATAAGGCACCGCGGGCGGCAGCGTGTAGTGCTTGCCCTTATGCGAGAAGCGCTCGTTGTTGAAGGACTTGAAGATGATCTCGACCTGCTCCTCGAACAGAGCTCGGTTGGCCTCCTGATCGCGCAGCGGAGAACCGAACGTTTCCACCTCGCGCGTGTGGTAGCCGCGACCGACGCCAAAAACGATGCGGCCGCCGGTGAGAATGTCGGCCGTGGCGAAATCCTCCGCCAGCCGCAACGGGTGCCACATCGGAGTGATATTGAAGCCGCAGCCGATCTTGATGTTCCTCGTTTGGTGGGCGAGGTGCAACGCCATGAGGATAGCGTTGGGAATGCACTCCGTGCCTTCGGACTGGAAGTGATGCTCGGCGAGCCAGAAACAGTTGTAGCCCAGGCCATCCATGAGCCTGGCCATGGCCTCGGCCTTGCGCAGCGCCGTTGCGAGGTGCGCGTTGGGATAACGCCGCTCGTTGATGGGCGTCCCAGCATAGCCGACATTGTCGAGGTCGGTGTGACCGGCAAAAAGGCTGTCAAACTTGGTGATCATTCGGTCCCTCTGCCGCTAGGGCCGAATTGAAGGATATCGAATTAGATAGGATTGGTCAGCGGGTACGCTGGACTTCTTGGAACTCGTCAGCGGGCGCTAAGGCCTGCGGGAGTCAGTCCACGGTCAACCAGAGACCGGTTGGATACGTTCTGGTGCACAGCCGCTTCACCTCGAACTAAAGCAGAGATAACTCAGCGTGCGTTGCTGGGTCGCGCTCGTGCCGATTGTGTTGCAAAAATCCAAAATTGCCCGGTGATAAATTTCCCGCTACAAGACAAACCAACCGACGACCAGCGATCTGTGTAGCCTGCCCTTGTCACCGTCTCGTTCGCATTCATACGAATAGGCCATGCAGCTTCAGGACCTCGCGCAAGTAGTGCGCAGCAAGAACGCCGGCCCGCGTCGCATCACCTTGGATGTCATCTTCCGCAGCGACGCGGATTATCAACGGGCGACGCAGTCGGAAGCGCTCATTGCTGAAAAGGTCGCGACACTTTACGGCGTGGCAGTCGACGCGGTCACGGTGATCAACTACCCGCTCGGCCGTGCGATCAAGATCGTGATGCCGCGCCAAATCATGTCGGGTGACCCCGGCGACCGTGACGTCTATGGTGCGCAACAGCACACGCCGCTCCTGAGGCTTGAAATATGACCGCGTCCGCGCGGGTATTGGACCATTTTTCCAAAGCGAACGGTTCGGAGCCGATCCGAATTCTTGGCGCCTCTGGGCAGCTTGGATATGGCGTGCCGACGCCGGCTTTTTCGGCGGGACTTGAGCGAAAGCCGCATCTGATCGGTTGCGACATGGGATCAATCGACATTGGTCCCTATTATCTTGGCAGCGGCGAGCTCGCGACTGCGCTGTCCGCCACGCGGCGGGACCTGCGCAAGGTGCTGCTCGGCGCCCTGAAGCTGAAAATTCCCCTCATCATCGGCTCCGCCGGATCGGCCGGGGCCAAGCCACATCTCGAGCAGACGCTGGCGATCATTCGCGAGATAGCTGACGAAGAGGGGCTGAGCTTTCGCATGGGCGTCCTGCGCGCTGACATTGAAAGGACAGTGCTCAAAGCTGCGCTTCGCTCGAACGGTGTCGTACCAATCGACGGCATGCCGGCGCTCGACGCGACTGAAGTGGACGCTGCGGCCTATATCGTTGGTCAGATGGGTATGAGCGCGTTCCAGCGCGCCTTGGCTGCGGGCGTCGACGTCGTCGTTGCCGGCCGCGCCTGTGATACGGCTATCTTCGCGGCGTTGCCGGCGGTGGCTGGCTTTCCCATCGGGCCCGCGCAGCACATGGCGAAGATCATCGAATGCGCGTCGCTGTGCTGCATTCCTGGCGGCCGCGATTCGATCCTGGCAACGCTTGATCAAGAGGGTTTCGAGCTCGAAAGCATGGCGCCGCAACGCCGCGCGACACCGGTGTCGGTGGCGGCGCATAGCCTTTACGAGCAGAGCGATCCGTTCACCGTGCAGGAACCGGAAGGCCGGCTCGATCTCGCGCGCGCTACGTATCATGCCCTCGACGACCGGCGCACACGTGTCGTCGGCGCGGTGTGGGAGGAGGCCAGAGAGCCATGGGTCAAGATCGAGGGGGCGCGGCATGTGGGGGAGCGCGCGATCCTGCTCTGCGGCACTGCCGATCCCCGCTTCATCGCTCGCCATGAGCAACTTTTGCAAGAAGTCGAAAGCGTGGTGCGCGATCTTGTCTGCGAAGATGCGGCCGAAGATTACGTGCTCACCTGGCGGGTCTACGGAGTGAATGGCGTCCGCATGACACCGGTGACACAGAACACGCCGCTAGGTGAAGCCTTCATCCTCGGCGAATGCATCGCGCCCACGCGGGCGCGGGCGGCCGAAGTGGTCCGGACGACCAAGCAATATCTGCTGCACCATGGCTATGAAGGCAGGCTGTCTACAGCCGGGAATCTCGCCTTTCCGT
>DATFQX010000209.1:0-51009 GCA_035263865.1 Xanthobacteraceae bacterium | reverse complement strand
TGGATGGTGGCGTCCCCCACGTGCGCAGCCACCGTACGACAATGTCGTTCGAGACAGCCACCTCGCCCGCTTCGATCGCCGCCAGCGACGATCAAGCTCGGCAATTTCGGATAACGCCTGCTGCGAGGCGGCCGTCATTTCGGCAATGAGATCTGGACCCGACAACCCCGGCTCCGCCGCCCTCGCGTCAAGGGCGAAATAGCGGTCCCCTCATCGACTTCGATGAGGCGTTTCGGAGCTTTCATAATCAATTATCCAAAAAGCTCCTCAGCTTCCTCGACCTCGACGGATGCTTCAACTTGCGCAGCGCCTTTGCTTCGATCTGGCGGATGCGTTCGCGGGTTACCGAGAACTGCTGGCCGACCTCCTCCAGCGTGTGGTCGGTGTTCATGCCGATGCCGAAGCGCATGCGCAGGACGCGTTCTTCGCGCGGGGTGAGCGAGGCGAGCACGCGCGTCGTGGTCTCGCGCAGGTTCGACTGGATCGCGGCGTCGATCGGCAGCACCGCGTTCTTGTCCTCGATGAAGTCGCCGAGGTGAGAGTCCTCCTCGTCGCCGATCGGGGTCTCGAGCGAGATCGGCTCCTTGGCGATTTTCAGGACCTTGCGCACCTTCTCGAGCGGCATGCCGAGCTTCTCGGCAAGCTCCTCCGGCGTCGGCTCACGGCCGATCTCGTGGAGCATCTGGCGCGAGGTGCGCACGATCTTGTTGATGGTCTCGATCATGTGCACCGGGATGCGGATGGTGCGCGCCTGGTCGGCGATCGAGCGGGTGATGGCCTGCCGGATCCACCATGTCGCATAGGTCGAGAACTTGTAGCCGCGGCGATACTCGAACTTGTCGACCGCCTTCATCAGGCCGATGTTGCCCTCCTGAATGAGATCGAGGAACTGCAGGCCGCGGTTGGTGTATTTCTTGGCGATCGAGATGACGAGACGCAGGTTTGCCTCCACCATCTCCTTCTTGGCCTGGCGCGCCTCGCGCTCGCCCTTCTGCACCATGTGGACGATCTTGCGGAACTCCAGGATCTCAAGGCCGGTCTCGCCCGCCAGCTTGTGGATGTGGGTGCGCAGGTCCTTGATGTGATCCTCGTCGCGGGCAACGAGGTTCTTCCAGCCCTTGGCGGAAAGCTTTGACACCCGGTTGAGCCAGCGCGGATCGAGCTCGGAGCCCTGGTAGTTCTTGAGGAAATCCTCGCGCACGACGCCGTGGCTTTCGGCGAGCCGCATCATGCGGCCCTCATAGCCGACCAGGCGTTTGTTGATGTCGTAGAGCTGCTCGACCAGGGAATCGATGCGCGCCTGATCGAGCCGCAATGATTTCACCTCGGCGATGATCACGTCCTTGAGCTTCTTGTACTTGCGCTCCTGCGAGGGCGTGAGCGCGCCGCTCTTGAGCTTGAGCGCGATGTCCTGGTCCTGCAGGCGGCGCAGCCGCTTGTATTCGCTGGCGATGTTGTCGAAGGTCTCGACCACCTTGGGCTTGAGTTCGGCCTCGATGGCGGCAAGCGAGAGCGAGTTCTCCATATCGTCGTCATCGAAATCCGCTTCGCCCGGCGTGGCCTCGCCGCCCTCCCCGCTCTCGCGCTCGGCCGCTCCCTTGAATGGGGTGGCCGACGCGGGCGCGGCCGGCGGCGCAGGCGTCTGCGCCAGAACAGAGGCGCCGCCAGCAGCCGGTGCCGCTCCTGCCGCGATCGGCTGCCCATCCGAGCCGATCACGGGGCCGGGCATCGCCTTGGCGTCGGGGCCCGCATAGGTCGCTTCAAGATCGATGATGTCGCGCAGGAAGACTTTGCCCTCGTTGAGCTCATCGCGCCAGATGATGATGGCCTGGAACGTGAGCGGACTTTCGCAGAGTCCGGCGATCATCGCTTCGCGGCCGGCCTCGATGCGCTTGGCGATCGCGATCTCACCTTCGCGCGAGAGCAGCTCAACCGAGCCCATTTCGCGCAGATACATGCGTACCGGGTCGTCGGTGCGTTCGGCCGGCTCTTTCGCTTCGGTCTTGGCGGGGACCTTCTGCTGCACCTCGACGAGCTCGCCGCCCTCGCTCTCGCCTTCCTCGTCGGCCTCTTCGCGCGCCTCTTCGCCTTCTTCGCTCGTCTCCTCGGTTTCGACCACGTTCACGCCCATCTCGCTGAACATGGCCAGCACATCCTCGATCTGCTCGGAATTGACTTCCTCGGAGGGCAATACCGAGTTGATCTGGTCATGGGTGACGTAGCCGCGCTTCTTGGCGGTGCGGATGAGCTTCTTGACTGCGGCGTCGGAAAGGTCGAGCAGCGGCAGCGGGGTGTCTGGCGTCTCGGAGGCCTCCTTTTCGGGCGCCTCGTCTTTTTCTTTCTCTTTTTGCGCTGCCTTGGTCTTGCTCGCCATACGTCCTCTCCTGGAGACGGTCCCGTTGGGGAACGTCAAGCACGGTACCCCTACCCTATGCGGGAAGAATCGGACGCTTCTCGCGGGCGCCGGCCTGGCCGCGCCCCGGAGCGCCTCGATTCGCACCCGCCGAGTGTTGCCGGAGCCTGCTTAAGCCCCGATTAAGCCTCCATTACAACAGAAAGCCAAAGGCTTAGCTCCGGTTCCGCACCAGGGCACCCCTTGGCTTCCCAGCATTCATAGAGACTGAACCGGCCGGCCCGAGGAGGCTCCAAAACCCTCGATCAGCGCCTCGGTGCCATCGAGTAGCCCCAGCCGAGCCTTCACATCCTGCAACCAGGAATAGTTCGCCTCGGAGGGGTCCTGACCCAGGGCCGCTTCCGCGTCTCTGAGTTCCTTAAGTAAGGAATGCCACTGCCGATGCAAGGCGACAAGCTGCTTCCAAGTCGTCAAGACATCGTCCGGCGCAGCCTCCGACCGAGCGCCCCAAACCGAGGGGGTGGTGATCGCCTTGTGGATTCGCGCGGCCGCTTCGGCAAGTCCCCGGCGGTCGAGCTCAGCCACCATGGCAGCCCCGTCCGGCGCGCGCCCATGAGCGAAAATGTCGATCAGCTCGCTCTTGAGCCTGGCGGCTTCGGCTTGGCGAAACTCTACCGCCGCGAACTCCTCTAAATGCTCGTGCAAGAGCCAGGGGTGATTGATCACAGCCTGCAGGATGAGCGCCTCGCGCGGCGCAATGGTGGCGCGATGCGCGCGATGCACGGCGCTTGAGGAAAGCTGCGCGCTCGTGGCGACATAGGGCTCAGCCAGGGAACGCGTAGCGGATAGTGAATGGCGCGCTGCCAGCGGCGCATAGCGCCCGATCCGGCCGCCTGGATTCACCGGCCATTCGCGTTTTGCCAAACGCGGTAGCCGCTGGCGCGTGGTCCGCTCGTCACCCTCGAACAGCCGCCGCAACCGGTCGCCGAAGTCGCGGCGATAATGCTTGCGCACGGAGTCATCGGCGATCATCGCCGTCACCGCGGCAAGCCGTTCTTCGAACGCTGCTCGTCGCTCCGGCGTATCCAAGGTGCCGGCTTCGGTTTCTCGCATCCACAACAGGTGCGCGAGCGGACGCGCGGCGGCAATGACTTCGTTGATCGCCTCGCGCCCCCCCGCGCGCACGAGATCATCGGGATCGTGACCTTCCGGCAGGCTGGCGAATTTCAAGCTCTTGCCCGGTTTGATGAGCGGAAGGGCCAAATCGACCGCGCGATAGGCGGCGCGCCGCCCGGCGGCATCGCCGTCGAAGCACAGCGTCGGCTCATCCGCCATCTTCCAGAGCAGGAGGAGCTGCTCGGCGGTGAGCGCGGTGCCGAGGGGCGCGACGGTTGCCTCGAAGCCGACGCTGACCATGGCGATCACGTCGGTATAGCCTTCTACCGCGATCAATGGCGCGCCCTTGTGCGCAGCCGCGCGCGCGGCAGCGATGTTGTAGAGGGTTGCGCCCTTGTGGAAGAGCGCTGTCTCGGGCGAATTGAGATATTTGGGCTGCGCGTCCTTCTCGAGCGCGCGACCGCCGAAAGCGATCACGCGACCGCGCAAATCCGCGATAGGAAACATCACGCGGTCGCGGAAGCGGTCGTAGGGAACGGCAATGTCGTCGCCCGCGACCAGCAGTCCCGCCTCGATCATGTCCGCGGTGGTTATTCCGGCATTGCCGAGATGTTCCTTCAGTGCGAAGCGTTCCGGTGGTGCATACCCCAGGCGGAACTTGACCTGCATCGCGGGATCAAGCCTGCGGTCGGCAAGATAACCACGCGCCTTTGCACCCGCGCGCGAGGCGAGCGCGTCCTCGAAAAATTTCCCCGCCAGCTCGACGATGTCGTTGAGGCTTTTGCGCCGTTCATCACGCGCCGCCTCCTCGGGCGAGATCTTGGGCAACGGCATGCCGGCCTGGGCGGCCAGCCGCTCGACCGCCTCGGGGAAGCTGAGCCCTTCGGTCAACATCAGGAAGTCGAAGATCGTGCCATTTTTGCCGGAGGAAAAATCAAACCACGCCATTTTCTGGTCATTGACGAAGAACGACGGCGTCTTCTCCTTGTTAAACGGAGACAGCCCTTTCCACTCGCGCCCCGCCTTTTTAAGCCGCACCCGCCGGCCCACGACTTCCGAAACTGGAAGCCGCGCCCGCAGCTCGTCGAGGAATTGAGGCGGAAAGCGCATGAGATCGGCCGAGTGATTCGCTGGATCTCCCAGTATAGAGCCGTGCGCCACGCCCGCAGCCCGGCGGCCGTTTGTCCCGGTTATCCACAGGCCGTGGGAACAACGGCCAATCGCGCTGTCCCTGAGGTCAAGCCGGAGAGGAGGGCAAGCTTCGTGGCAGCCACAGGCCCAAGCCTTTGTCGAGCGCGCGTCGATACAAGAAGTGGGCGAGCGCGACGTCCTGCGAGACGAGCCCCGTGGTGTGGATGAGAATTCGCTCGTCATCGCGTTCGCGGCCTTTCTTCGCGCCCGAGACCAATTCGTGGATCTCGGCATAAAGCTTCTCGCGCGAGAATAGCCCCGCCTCGATCGTGCGCTTGAACTCGCGTTGCAGCATGTTGAACTCCCAGCTGTCGATGACGACCTTATCCATTTTCGACCAGCCGGCCGGATCGAGCTCGCGTCGCGCCAGCGAAATGAAGGTCGCGCCAGGCTTGAGCCAAGGCTCGCGGCTGACGACCTCAGCCGAGGTGGTGCCGCCGACGACGATATCGGCGCCGCGCACGACGTCTTCGGCCGTCTCCTTGGGCAGGACAGGTATCCCGAGCGCCTGAGACCATTTACGCGCGAACGCTGCCCGCGTCTCGGGGCGACGCGAGGTGCACCGGATCTCCGCGAATTTGTACATGGTGCAAAGACACCGCAGGGAATTCATTCCCATCGTGCCGACGCCGACGAGACCCAGAACTTTCGGGCTGCTCGATCCCAACCATTTGCAGGCGAGCGTCGCCGCCGCCGCGCTGCGGATGGCGTAGCTCCAATGCTCGTCGACAATCGCCACCGGCTCACCGCTGTGCGGATCAGACAGCACGATATACCGCGTGCAACCAAGCTCGCCGATGGTGTTGCGCGTACCGTCGTCGTAATAGTTGTAAAGGCGAACGCCGGTTGTGGGGACCTCCTTGAGGAAGGCGGCCTTCACGTGCCAGTGATTGTTGAATCCCTCCGCCATGTCGAGCTTGAAGCTCGCCGGGGACGCCCACGCAATGCTGCCCCTCGCATGCATGGCGTAGACCTCCTCGCAGATGCGCAGCGCATCCTCGACGCCAAGCAAGCCGAGCGTGTCCAGGTAGGGCACGAACAGGACGCCTCTATTGTCGGTCATATCTTCGTTCAGCCGATGAGCTCGGCATTTCACTCGTCCAGCACGACATCGAACTGGCGTCCGGCCGGCGCGTAGATTTCGAAAATCTCGAGAACATCCTCACCGTGGTTGGCAAGGGAATGGACTATGCCAGCGGGGATGTAGATCACGTCGTTCTCGCGGATGACATAGGTTTCGCCTTCGACCGTGAGCGTGCCCTCGCCGCGTTTGACGATATAGACGTTATCCGCCTTGGTATGGTGATGGCGTTTGCCGCGCGCTCCGCCCGCAAACAACCGATTGAAATGCAAGTCGAGCTTCTCGGTGCCGAGACTTGCATTGATCAGCTTGATCTGCTCGCCCCGTCCCTCCGGCATCGCGCTTACCGGGCACTCATCCAAATTCAGGATCTTGAACACGTGCGCTCTCCGGCTCGTCCTTGCCGCGGCGTCCGCCCGCATGCAATATCGAGCGGACGGTAATTGTCGGGGCCGACCAACTCAAGCATGCAGCCGCAAAGAGTGACGACATGAGCCGCGCCGCCGCCATCGCCCGCGCGCACACCTATTTCGACAGCGGCGAGTTTCTCGTCGATTTGCGGCGTCGCGTTGCCATTCCTGGTAGCAGCCAGGAACCGGAACGCGCTCCCGCGCTGCGGCGCTATCTCGAGGACGAGATGATGCCGAGCCTCGCTCGGCTTCGCCTCGCGCATTCTGGACAATCCATCGGGTCCTCCATTTCTGGTGGCCGAGCGCAAGGAGGAGCGCGCCGCGTTCACGCTGCTGATCTACGGGCACGGCGACACAGTGCGCGGCCTCGATGATTTGTGGCGCGCGGGACTGTCTCCGTGGATGCTCACGGTCGAAGGTGAGCGCCTGTACGGTCGCGGTACTGCAGATAACAAGGGGCAGCACAGCGTCAACATCGCCGCGCTCGCGGCGGTCCTGGCCGAGCGCGGCCGGCTCGGCTTCAACACGAAAATTCTCATCGAAAATGGGAGAGGAAGTGGGCTCTGCCGGCTTGCGCGAGCTTTGCGTCGCGCAGAAGCATGACCTCTTGCGTGCCGACCTGCTCATTGCATCGGACGGCCCGCGCGCCGCACCCGATCGGCCGACGCCGCGCGGCAGCCATCCAATCGAGCTCGTCGTCGATCTGCGCGAGGGCAGCCATCATTCCGGCAATTGGGGCGGTCTCCTCGCCAATCCGGGCATCATTCTCGCGCATGCGCCGTTGCCGGCGGCGGTGCGCCACGTGCTCGCCGGCGTCGAAGTCGAAGGCGGTGGAAATGGCCCGACGATTAATCGCGACTGGGGCGAAGCCGAGCTCACGCCAGCCGAGCGCGTCTTCGCCTGGAACAGCTTTGAGGTGCTGGCTTTCGTCACCGGAACGCCGGAGCGTCCAGTCAACGCCATTCCGGGCCAAGCGCGCGCGCATTGCCAGTTGCGTTACGTCGTCGGCACGACATCATTCCAGCGCTACGGCGCCACCTCGACCGCCACGGTTTCACCCAGGTTGAGGTGCGCCGCGGCGGCGGCGGATTTTTCCAGGCGAGTCGGCTTGATCCCGAGGACCTGTGGGTTGTGTTCACCGCCCGCTCGATCGAGCGCACCACCGGCCGCGCGCCGACCGTTCCTCCCAATCTCGGTGGATCGCTGCCCAACGACAGCTTCGCCGATGTGCTCGGCTTGCGCACGATCTGGATCCCGCACTCCTATGCCGGATGTTCGCAGCACGCGCCTGACGAGCACCTGCTCGCGCCTCTCGCGCGCGAAGGGCTTGGGCTCATGGCCGGATTGTTCTGGGATTTGGGCGAGGACGACGTTCCGTCGCCGCTCGTTGCAAACAAACTCGACACGCCTGCGCCTGCGTGAGCGGCGCATGAGAAACGTTACTCGCCATTCATTGCCGGCATGAACAACGCTGATCTGATCATCGCCACGCTCAAAGCGAATGGGGTGACCCGCGGCTTTGGCATTCCGAGCAGCAACGTACTGCCGCTGATGGAGGCAATGCGCAGCGGAGGTGTCGAGTTCGTCCTCACCGCGCACGAAGGCTCGGCCGGATTTGCCGCCGATGTCACTGGCCGGATGACGGGCGCGCCGGGGTTTTGCATCGCCACCTTAGGCCCCGGCGCCACGAACCTCGCGACCGGCGTGGGCTCAGCCTTTCTCGATCGCTCGCCGGTGATCGCCCTCACCTGCAACCTCAACACCGAACAGCTCGGCCGGCGCATGCAGATGTGGATCGACCATCATGCGCTGTTTGAACCGATTACCAAGGCAACGCTCAAGCTCGAGCAGGGATGCGTGACTGAGACGTTGACGCAAGCGATCGCTCTCGCGTTGAGCGAGCCGAGAGGACCTGTGCATCTCGATCTGCCGGAAGACGTTGCGCTCGCCGCCACGAACGAAGAACTCGTTGCGCCGGCGCGACCCGCAACGCTTGCCGCCGCGCCTGATGCGGTGCTCGCCCGAGCGCGAGAGTTGATCGCCGCGGCCGAGCGACCAATCGCGGTGCTGGGCGCAACGGCGATGCGGCTCGCCAATCCGGCGTGGCTGCGCAAAACGATCGAGCATCATAATTTGCCGTTCGCCACCACGACCATGGCCAAGGGGATGATCGACGAAGATCATCCGCTCGCGCTGGGGTGCATCGAGCGCGCTTGCCGGCAAGTGCAGCGCAGATTCTTGCGTTCTGCCGATCTCATCATCGGACTCGGTTACGACACGGTCGAGGTGGAATACGAGGCCTGGATCGGTGATCGGCCCTTGTTGCAGATCGATATCGAACCGGTGGACGTCGCGCTTTCGGTGAACCTCATCCATCAGGTCACCGGCGATTTCGAGTCCTCCCTGGCGCGGCTCTGCGCGATGCCGGCCACGACAAACCGATGGAGCTTGGCGATCCTGGCGGAGCATCGCCGACGTTTCCAAGCCGCCTTGCGTCCGTCGGCCGACAGTTTCACCGCGCATGCCGCCATCGACGCAGTCCGCCGCGCGTTGCCGCGCGAGGGAGTGCTCGCCTTTGACGTCGGGGCGCACACGCACCAGATCGCCAGCCAATGGAGCGCGCACGCGCCCAAGAGTTTCCACATCACCAACGGCTGGTCGTCCATGGGCTTCGGCCTTCCGGGCGCGATCGCTGCCAAGCTCGCGCGCCCCGAGGCGCCGGTGGTCTGTCTGCTCGGCGACGGCTGCTTCCAGATGACGTGCGGCGAGGTTGCAACCGCCAAGCGGCTCGGCATGACGCTTCCCATCGTCGTGCTCGACGACCGTTGGCTCGCGCTCATCAAGGTGAAGCAGATCCGGCGCCAGCTGCCGCTCTACGGCACCGAGCTCCAGGCGGAAGCCTACCGCGAGCCGCCGGCGCACTACTTCGGCGTGCCGGCGCTCGCCGCCAATAGCGCCGATGCGCTCGAAGCCGCGGTGACGAGGGCTCTGGCAGCAAAGGGACCGACCGTGATCGAGGCCGTCGTCGATGCCGATCACTACGTCGATACGGTGTACGATTGAGCCGACGCCCTCGCTTCGCTCGGCCAAGAATGACGGCTGAGCTTGGGAACGCTACCCGAGATGTTGCTTGAAAAAGTCGATCGTCAGCGCCAGAGCCCGCTCCGCCTCCGGCTTCGAATAGGTTTGGCCGCCGTAGCGCGCAAAGGCGTGGTCGGCGCCGAGATATTTGTGGATTGTGACCAGCGGATTGGGTGAGAGCCGCCGCTCCAGCAGATCATTCACCTCTGCCTGCACCCAGCGATCTTTGAGCGCCATGTGCAGCACGAACGGCCGGTGGAGGTTCTTGGCCTCGCGGATGTGGTGCTCAATATAGGTGCCGTAATAGGCGACCGCGCAGTCAACGTCGGTGCGGCAGCACATGAGGTAGCAGAGCTTGCCGCCGAGGCAATAGCCGACTGCGCCGACCTTGCCGTTGCACTCCGGCAACTTCTGCAAAAAATGCCACGTGTCCTCCATGTCGCGCACGGCGAGGTCGTAGTCGAAGTCATAGTAGAGATCGAAGGCCTTCTTCACGTGCTCCGGATCGTGGTCCGAGAGCTCGACGCCGGGCTCCTGCCGCCAGAATAGGTCCGGCACCAGGCAGACGAATCCGGCTTGCGCGAATTCGTGCGCGTGACGGCGCATCGTATCGTTCACGCCCCAGATTTCCATGATGGCGATGATGGCGCCGGCCGGGGTGCGGTCCGGGATCGCGAGATAGGCTCCCATCTCGCCGTCGCGCAGCTTGACCCTGATGGCCTGCGTCTTCATGCCGGCGCCCTGGCTGTGGTCCGCGCCGGCAGCTTGAGCAGCGAGCGGGCATTACCGGTGAATATTTTTTCGCGCTCCGCCGCCGAAATTGGAAGCGCCTCGACCGCCTTGATGGTATTGGCGATCAGGCCGCGGCCTTGCTCGGCATCGAACGGCGCGTCGGTTGCGAACAGGCACGACGATGTTCCGAAGAAAGCGAGTCCGCAGCGCGTTGGCGCAATCTCCCCGTTGAGAGCGGTATCGGCATAAAGCATCTTGAAATAGTCCATCACCGGTTTCTCCAGACCTACATCCTCCACCGCCGGATTGCGTTCGGGTGTGCCAAAGAAAATCTGGCGGAAACCGAGATTAATCTTGCCTGCGAAATACGGGATCATGCCGCCCATATGGTGCGTGATGATCTTGAGGCCCGGCAGCTCGTCAAAGATTTTTGAGTAAATCAGCCGGGTCACGCAGGCGCTGGTCTCGTAGGGCCAGCCGAAGCTGAACCAGATCTCCGCCTCGGAGGTCTGTTCGCTCGCGTAATCGGGAAAATTCGCACTGCGCATGGGATGCAGCCAGACCGGCACGTCGAGCGCTGCCATGCGCCGGAAGACCGGGCGGAACTCGGGCGCCGAAAGCGGCTTGCCGGCGACGTTGGTGAACAGTTGCACCCCGCGGGCGCCGAGCTCGTTCACGGCGCGGTCGATCTCGGCGAGCGCGGCGTCGATGTTGTTCATCGGCAGCGCCGCCACGAAAGCCGGAAAACGATCGCCGTGTCTGACGCAGAGCTCAGCCAACGCATCGTTTGCCATGCGCGCAAGCTCCGGCGTCTTGTCGGGCGAGGCTATAAGCTCGAGCGGCGGGTTGGCGAGCGAGAGCACCTGCTGCAGTCCGTCAAACGCATCGATGAGCGCGAGCCGCGCGTCGATATCCCAAAGCGTCGCGAGACGCGGAAAGGCGGTGAGTACTATGTGGCCGGGGATGAGCGTGCCGAGCCGGTCGAGATAGGCCTTGGGCATGAAGTGGTTGAAGATGTCGATCATCATCACGCGGTCGATGGCGGGTGAGAACCGCCTTCCCTATTCTGCCACGGCCATCCCAGCCGACGGTGCCCCAACTGTGCTTCACCCGTGCATGGTGAGACCGCCCGAGACGCTGATGGTCTGGCCGGTCATATAGGCCGCATCATCCGACAGTAGGAACGCGATGAGCCCAGGATAATCCTCCGGCACGCCAAGCCGCCGCATCGGAATGGCGCGCTTGAGCGCTTCGGCGATGCGTGCGCCCTCGGCGCCTTCGAGGAAGCTGCGCAGAATGGCGGTGTCGGTCGGACCCGGGCAGATCGTATTGAGGATTACCCCTTTGCCCACGAGCTCGCGCGCGAGCGTCTTTGTCAGGGCGATGATGCCGCCCTTGCAAGCGGAGTAGACCGCCTCTCCCGAGGAGCCGACGCGCCCAGCATCGGAGGCGACATTGACGACCCGTCCGAAAGCGCGCACCGCCATGCCGCGCAGGACAACGTGCGTGACGTTCAGCGGACCGAACAGATTGATTGCGACGATCTTGCGCCAGAAGTCAGGCCCCGTATCGAGGAAATTGCAGGCGCGATCCCAGCCGGCATTGTTGACGAGAAATGAGACTGGCCCGAAGGCCGCTTCGAAGCTCTCCACCGCACGCAACACCGCATCGTAGTCGGCGATATCAACGGGATAGAAGCTTGCCCGGGCGCCCCGCGCGGCGATCTCGCCGGCGACATCCTCGCCGGCCGCGCTATCCACGTCCAAAATCCCGACCGCACAGCCTTCTTCCGCAAGTCGGCGCGCCGTCGCCGCGCCTATGCCGTTGGCAGCGCCGGTCACCAGCACGTTGCGATCCTTCAATCCTCGCATGTGCGGCGCACCTTATGCTGTTCGCGGCGTGTCTGCATCGGCCGAGCGGCCTGCCAGCATGCGTGTGGCTTCATAGGTCATCACCACATCGCCTTGTTGATTCTTCACGTCGACCTTCGACACGACGATGCCGCGGTTGCCCTTGGACGTGGGGCGAACGGAAGTGATCTCGATTTCGCCGTGGACCGTGTCGCCGACGCGTACAGGCGCCAGAACCTGCTGGTTGAGCTCGAGCATGGCAAGGCCCGTTCCTTGGATCATGCTTTGGCAAAGCAACCCTTCGATCAGGCTATAGGTCAAAGCGGCCGGCACGAACTGGCCTTGAATTGCGCCCTTCTCCGCAGCGAACGTGCGATCGATGAAAATCGTCTCCAGCATTCCGGTGACGCCGGTGAAGAGCACCAGGTCGGTCTCGGTAATGGTGCGATTGAGCGTGCGAAAGCGCTGTCCCGCCGAGAGCTGCTCCCAGGTAAAGCCAAGGCCGAGCGTCTGCATGCACGTCTCTCCATCGTGTTACGCGGTCTAATCGAGGTATGGCAGCACGTCCTCGATGACGCGCCGGAATTGCGCCATCTGATCACCCATGGTGGAAATCCAGAAGGTGATCCGCCGACAACCCGACGCGCCTTGTATCGTTTGATCTGCTTCGAGAGTGTGATGCCGAAATTCATGTCATCCATGATAGACTGGACCGGCAGCCTGCACGAGAATGCGCCACGGAGCGGGGATGCCGACATCGCCTCGGATCGATCTCGAACGATTGCTCGGCCAGCTCGATGCATTCAACCGCATCGGAGCCTTGCCCGGCGGCGGCAACTGCCGGCTCGCGCTCAGTGACGAAGACTGCGCTGGCCGCGATCTGCTCGTGCGGTGGATGCGCGAACTCGACCTAACGGTGACGATCGACGCCATTGGCAACATCATCGGCACGCGTGCCGGCCGCGAGGAGTTGGCGCCGGTCATGTTCGGCTCTCACATCGACACGGTGGGTACTGGCGGCCGCTACGATGGTCTTTACGGCGTGCTGGCGGGCCTCGAAGCATGCGAGGCGCTCAACCACGCAAATCGAGTCACGCGCCGGCCGCTGGCACTCGTCGCTTTCACGAATGAAGAGGGATCGCGCTTCCCACCTTATGCGATGGGAAGCCTGGTCTTTGTCGGCGGCCTCGCGCTCAAGGAGGCCTACGCGGTGCGCGGAATCGACGGTGCAACGGTCGGCGAGGAGTTGCGGCGCATCGGCTATGCCGGCAATGCACGCCCCGGCTTTCTCACGCCGCACGCCTATCTCGAGCTGCACATCGAGCAAGGGCCGATCCTCGAGAACGAACATTTCGTCGTCGGCGCGGTCGAAGGGATCACCGGGCTCTCCTGGACGGAGGTCTCGATCACCGGTCGCGCCGCCCACGCCGGCACCACGCCAATGGATCTGCGGCGCGATGCAGCCTGCGCCGCGGGCGAAATCGCGGTGTTCGTGCGCCGCCTCACGCAAGAGATGGGCGGCCAGCAGAAGGGAACGGTCGGTCGCATCGAGCTTTACCCCAATCTCGTGAACGTGGTCGCGGAACGGGCAGTCTTGACGGTCGATCTGCGCAATACCGATGCGAGCCTGCTGCAACAGGCTGCCCAACAGTTGAGTGACTTCCTCGAGCGCCTGGCTCAACGGGAGCACGTCGCAATCGAAACGCGTAGTCTCGCGCGCTTCGAGCCGGTCTCCTTTCCGAGCAAGATGGTATCGCTGGTCGAAACGACAGCGCGCGAGCTCGCCCTTCCTTGCCGCCGGCTTTTCTCCGGCGCCGGGCACGATGCGCAAATGATGGCACGGCTCTGCCCGGCGGGCATGATCTTCGTGCCGAGCGTCGGCGGATTGAGCCACAATGTGCAGGAATATACCGCGCCCGAGCACCTTGAGGCCGGCGCCTCGGTGCTGCTCAATGCGGTGCTGCACCTCGCGGACGAGGTCGAGTAAGCTCAACGCCAGCCGCCGCCGCCGTTCACGTAGACGGTATCGGCCGTCATGAAGGGGCAAGCGTCCGAGCACATAAAAAGCACCAGCTCGCCGATTTCCTCGGGCTCGCCAAACCGCTTCATGGGCACATCGTCGAGAAAACGCTGCATCAATTCCGGCGGCGTCTGCGCCGCGCTCTGGAACGGCGTGCGAATGGGCCCGGGCGAAATCGAGAGGCAACGGATACCGGACTGCGCGAATTCGCGCGCCACGCCGAGCGTCATCGACACGACGGCTCCCTTTGCCGCTGCGTAATGTACCGAAGAGCCCGGCCCGCCGCGGCGGTGCGCCATGCTCGCCATATTGACGATTACGCCGTGCCTGTTCTCGAGCATGTGCGGCAAAACCGCCTGCATGCAATAGAAAGTGCCCTGGACGTTGAGCGCGAACGTGCTCTCGAACAGCGCATCATCGATGTCGAGAAACTTCGATCGCCGCAGTGCCGCGCCCGCCGAGTTGAACTGAAATTGCACGCCTCCAAACGTCTCGATCGCTCGGTGCACCATATCGTTGACCTCCCTGCGCGAGGTAACGTCGGTCGCATGGGCCAGCGCCTTGCCACCTTGGCCGAGGATCCGATCGGCGGTCTCTTTGGCGCCCTCGGCATTGATGTCGGCGCAGACGACATTTGCGCCCTCGCGCGCAAAGGTCATTGCAGCAGCGCGGCCGATGCCGCTCGCCGCGCCGGTAACTATGATCGTCTTGCCGACGAAATAATCCGAAGTCTTTGGCATCGAATGGCTCCTCGTGCTTGCCGGGCAATCGTTTCGCTCGTCTTCGCGAAAACGGCGACACAGGCCAGCAATGATAGACCGCATTTTCGCTGCGCGCCGGGCATGCGTAAGGCTCAGGCATTGCGTTCCTGAGCAGCGCTTTCCTTACTCCGCCTTTGCGCCGATCGCGCGCACGAGCTTGCCCAAGCGCTCGGTTTCGGAGGCGATGAACGCCGCGAACTGCTTGGGGGTGGTGGCGTGCACTTCGGCTCCCTGATCGGCCATCTGCCTCATGACCTGCGGATCCTGCACCGCCGCTACGAACGCAGTATTGAGCTTGGCGATAACGCCGTTTGGCGTGCCCGCCGGAGCGGCGAGACCGAACCACGCGTCGAGCGCTAGTCCGGCAAAGCCCGCCTCCGTCATCGTCGGAATATCAGGCAGCGCCGGCAGACGTTTCGGTGAGGTGGCCGCAATCACGCGCACCTTGCCTCCCTGCAGAAACGACAGCAGCGACGAATAGGAAACGAAGAAGAAGTCGACCCGGCCGGCGGCGAGGTCGATCGCCGCGGGAGCGGCTCTGCCATAGGGCACGTGCACCATGTTTGTTGCGGTCCTGAGCTTGAACATCTCGCCAAGGAGATGTCCGCCGGAGCCTGTGCCCTGGGAGGCAAAGCTCAAGCCGCCCGGGTTCGATTTGGCGAGCGCGACGAGATCGGACACCGATTTCACGGGGCTATCGGGTGGGACCGCGAGCAACTGCGGAAAGCTCCACATCAGCGCGATCGGCCGGAAATCCTTGATCGGGTCGTAGGGAAGTGTTGGGTAAAGCGAGGTATTGGACGTGTGAGTGGCCGCATTCGCCTGTAGGAGAGTGTGCCCGTCCGGCGCGGCCTGCTTGACCACCGTTGCGGCGATGACCCCGCTGCCGCCCGGGCGCGACTCGACCACGAGTGTTTGACCGGTGTTCTCGCTGACCTTCTTGTCGACTATGCGCTGGAGCGTATCGGAGCTTGCTCCGGGCGTGAACGGAATGACGACGGTGATTGGACGCGAAGAGAGCAGCTCCGCGGCTGCTCCGCCCGTCGCGGCGCCGGTCACGAACAAAGCCGCGGCGAGGACGGCGACTTCTCGCAACATTTACCTCTCCCGGTGCGGAAACGCGGTGCTTGTCCCGCAAAGACTCGCCAAGGTTAGCGCGCCTGCGATGGCGAAGGCAGCATCAAAGGACTGCGCAGTTTGACAATTTGCTTGACGTCGTCCGCATCGATAATTTCCAGCGCCATCACGCCAGCAGGCCCATCCGCGATGTAAATATCCCTCGGCTTGGGAATCAGGTGGTCTAAATCCTCGAGCGCCACCTCGACCACGTCGTCATTGGGATCGTAAGCGATGCCGATGAGCGGCAACCAGTCCGCTTCCACCTGATCGCCGAGGCGAAGCGAAGCAACCTCGATCTCGGCCTCCTTGCCTTGAAGCGTTGTGGAGAGGCGATCGAAGAAGGTTCGCCACTCCTTCTTCTCGAGCTTGCGGGTCGCCATGAGACCTCCGTTTCCGCAGCTTCAGAAAAGCTCCCCGGCGTACCCGCGCCCCGCGAGTCCAAGCGCGGCGCCGCTCGATCCCGACTAAGTCTCGGGATCGTCAAAGTTGCGAGGCTTCCGCCGCGGAGCGCCAATGCGTGTGACAAGCGTCCAACTCGGCGGATCGCTTGCCGGAAAGCTTTCCTCCGAACTTTCGTCGATTTTATCCGCCAAATCCGTTGCGCTCGGTATTTCCGGCCGGCGCTTGCGCCGCCCGCTCATGGAGCCGTGGATCATGGATCGAGGTGTCACGGAACGCTGCCCTCTGAGGCCGAACGCATGAGCCCAGCCCTTCGCATGATACATCGCTTCGGGGTCGCAGCCCACAGATCCCATACCAAACCCGCGGGACGGCTCTCGTTCCTTCCGCTTTTCGCCTGGAAAACGGCAGTACAGACCGTACCCGGCGCGACGCTTTTCGATCCCCAGTGCTGCCGCGGGCTAGCTGCAAGTGCGAGCGGAACAAAATCGCCGACTCATCACGCCGAAAAGGAACCTGAACCCGGCATCCGCGTTGATCGGTGCGGCTTAGTGTGCATGGGGCATTGCACAAAATGCGTACCGGTCTCATCATCCCCGCCGCCGTGGCGATCAGCCTGATCGCGGCAGCCGAGGTTCGTGGCGGCGCATTCGGTGCCGCGGAGGGAGGAGCCGGGTCGGCGCGACCCGCGCAGCTCGCGCAAACTCCGGCATCGTCACCACCGCCACCAGGGCAATCTGCGCCAGACAATCCGTCGACGGCTGCACCACCGGCAGGCCCGCCTTCCAATCCTCCTCCCGGTACGCCCGCGGTCGTGCTCGATGATCAAGAGATCTCCACGATCCTCGGCAAGAGCGTGCGCAGCAACGCCGGCGAGGACATGGGTCGCATCGTGGACATTATCGTCAGCCACGACGGGCAGGTCCGCGCGGCGATCATCGACTTCGGCGGCTTCCTCGGTATCGGTATGCGCAAGATCGCCGTCGATTGGCGCGCTTTGAATTTCGCTCCTGGGGGCAAGCCCGGCACGATTACCGTGGACCTTACCCGCAACCAAGTGCGGCTCGCGCCGGAGTACAAGCGCGGCGAGCCGGTGGTGGTGGTTAGCTCGGCATCGCCGGGGCAGAGCACGCCATCGAGCGAGGCAGCAGAACCGGAGAGGTAACCCTGCCCAGCGCACCGGCACGCCATTTCCGCCAATCCAAGCGAGCGGCGGACGACGAAGCGCCGCCGTTTGCGCAGCGGACTTCGCCGCCCGAGCCGCCGATCACCGCCTCGCCGCGCAGCCAGCGTGGCCTCGATTGGTTCGCATTCTGCGTTGCCGACGTGCAGACCGGATTTGGGCCGTTCGTCTCCGTCTATCTCACGGCACAGGGCTGGACGCAGGTCGATATCGGGCTTGTTCTCACCGCGCGCGGGCTTGTCGCGCTAGCGCTGCAAATGCCCGGCGGAGCCATCGTGGATGCGGCGCGGTCGGAGCGCGCGGTCGCCGCGCTTGCGATGATCGCTATCAGCGCGAGTGCACTGATCATTGCACTATGGCCGATCTTTCCGGCCGTGCTCGGCGCGCAGTTTCTGCAGGCCGCCGGCAGCTCCGTCGTGAGCCCCGCGCTTGCGGCCATCAGCCTGGGGCTCGTCGGTCATGCCGCCAGCGGCGAACGATTCGGCCGCAACGCGCGCTTCGCTTCGATCGGCAATGGTTTGGCGGCAGCGGGCATGGGGGCGGTCGGCTATTTCTGGTCGAATCAGGCAGTATTCCTCGTCACCGCCGCGCTCATTGTTCCAACGCTGATCACGCTTAGGCACATCCCGCCGAACGAGATCGATCCTGTTCGCGCCCACGGCGGGCTGGACGAGGGCCGCACTGCAACGGCGGGCCTTGGGAGCCTCTTGACCAATCGACCGCTGCTGACGTTTGCCGCGTGTGTCACCTTCTTCCAGCTCGCAAACACGGCCATGCTTCCGCTGATGGCGAGCATCGTCACCATGCGCTCGAGCGCATGGGCAACGACACTGGTCGCGGCCTGCATCGTGGTGCCGCAAATCGTCGTCGCGGCGTTCTCGCCTTTGGTCGGGCGCTTGGCGCAGAGATGGGGACGCCGCCCCGTATTGCTGATCGGGTTCGCCGCCCTGCCGATCCGCGCCCTTTTGTTCATGGTGGTGACGGACCCGCGCCTCCTGGTCGCGGTGCAGGTCCTCGACGGCGTTTGCGCGGCGGTATTCGGCGTGCTGGTCCCCCTTACCATTGCCGATATCACGCGCGGCACGGGCCGCTTCAACCTGGCGCAAGGCATTGTGGGCAGCGCCGTCGGAATCGGCGCCGCATTGAGTACAACGCTGGCCGGATGGACGAGCGACCGGCTCGGCAGCAGCATCGCTTTCCTGGGCCTCGCCTGCATCGGTAGTATCGGACTTGTGCTGACGTGGAGATTGATGCCCGAGACGCTAGAGAGAAAGAGCCGCCCTAAATTGCTCGTCGCGCGACCCCACTAAGGCGCGTCACTCAGGCCAGGCAGGCAGAGGGCAGCCGATGACAAGCTCTCGGTCACGCGTCGCCCGGCACGTGGTCGGGCTTGGGCCGCATGGCAAGCTGGTAGAGTTTGGGCCCGAACAGCGCGAGCGCCGCGAGCGCCAGGATCGTGGCCGATAGCGGCCGCGTAAAGAAGACCGTCCAATCGCCGGCCGAGATGGTCATGGCCTGACGGAAGTTCTGCTCCGCGAGCGGTCCGAGAATCATGCCGATGATGACGGGAGCGACCGGAAAGTCATACCGGCGCATGAGGTACCCGGCGCCGCCGATGAGATAGAGAAGAATAAGGTCGACGGGAGACTGGGTGATGCCGTACGTGCCGATCGTCGCAAACACGAGAATCCCGGCATAGAGCAGCGGCGCCGGGATCTGCAGAAGCTTCACCCAGATCGCAATGAGCGGCAGGTTGAGCACGAGCAACATGACATTGCCGATGAACAAGGAGGCGATCAGTCCCCAAACCAACTGCGGCTGCGATTGCAACAGCAGCGGCCCCGGATTGATGCCGTAGCTCTGGAATGCCGAGAGCATGATCGCGGCGGTCGCGGATGTCGGCAAACCCAGCGTGAGCATCGGCACCAGCACGCCGGCGGCCGAGGCGTTATTGGCGGCTTCCGGTCCGGCAACCCCTTCGATCGCGCCTCTGCCGAACTCCTGGGGCTTCGAGGAGAGCTTCTTTTCGATATAGTAGCTCAGAAAGGTTGGGATCTCCGCGCCGCCTGCCGGCATCGCTCCGATTGGAAAACCAATGGCCGCCCCACGCAGCCATGGCTTCCACGACCGCTTCCATTCCTCTGCCGTCATCCAGAGCGAACCCGAAAGCGGAACGATTTCGTCCTTCCCCAGGAGATAGCGCGAGGCGACGTAGAGCGTCTCCCCGACCGCGAACAAACCAACTGCCACGACCACGACATTGATGCCATCGAGCAGTTCCGCGAGCCCAAAGGTAAAGCGGGCTTGGCCGGTCTGCAGGTCCACGCCGATGAGACCGAGCCAGATGCCGAAGAAAAGCGTCGCTAGTCCCCGCACCGCCGAGGAGCCCAGCACAGCCGATACTGTGACGAAGGCGAATATCATCAGTGAGAAATAATCGGCCGGCCCGAACCTCAGCGCCCAATCCACAACGACTGGGGCGAGGAACGTGATGCCGAGGGTGCCAATCGTCCCGGCCACGAACGAGCCGATAGCCGCCGTCGCGAGCGCCGCGCCGGCGCGGCCGTTACGTGCCATCTTGTTACCCTCGAGCGCCGTAACGATCGTGGCGCTCTCGCCAGGGGTGTTAAGCAGGATCGAGGTAGTAGAGCCGCCATACATCGCGCCGTAATAGATGCCGGCGAAAAGAATGAAGGCCGCCGTCGGCTCGATCTTGAACGTGATCGGCAACAGCAGGGCAATGGTGAGTGCAGGTCCGAGTCCGGGAAGGACGCCGATTGCCGTCCCCAATGTGGTGCCCACGAGGCACCACAGGAGGTTGATCGGAGTGAGCGCGACCGCAAAGCCGTTCAGGAGCTGGGAGAAGGCATCCACGTCAGCCGCCCTCGATGCCGAGCACCCGCTCGATGGCGCTCTCGAGAGGACCCGAGCCGATATTAATGCCGAGGGTCGTGGCGAAACCGAAATAGGCGATGAGCGCGAACGCGGCGCCGATCAGAGCGTCGCGCGCGATCGCGTTCGATCCGAAGCCGCGCGCCACGCACACGAACACAATGACCGAAGCGATGGTAAATCCCGCCGGGCCGATCAAGGTTACGTTGAGCACGAGCCCGGCGAGGATCCATAAGAGCGCCGCGTGATCCGGTCTGACGGCTTTCTCCTCCTCGCTCTGCCAACCTCCTTGCCAGGCGTCAATGAGAAGAAGAACGCCGAGGATTCCCAATGCGGCCGCGGTTATCATCGGAACGACGATGGGGCCGACCTTGGCATAGATCGGCGATACCGGAATGGACATCGTCTGCCAGAACATGACGACCGCAAGAGCGAGCACGCCCGCGCCGATGAGCGTTTCGCCGATGGCGGGTCGCCGGGGAGCGGCCGGACTTTCTGGCGAGCCGCTGGTCATTGTCATGCAAGTCCGAGCTCTTTGAGAATGCCTTCGATGCGCGCCGTCTCGCCGTCGAGAAAAGTCTTGTAATCATCACCGAGCAGCGTGATTTGCGTCCAGTCCCGCATTTTGCAGGCTTCAGCCCATTGCGGCGTTGCTGCCATCTTCTCCATCAGCGCGATCACCGCGCCGCGTTGAGCGGCGCTCACTCCGGGAGGAGCGAAAACACCTCGCCAGTTGAACAACTCCACGTCGATACCTTCCTCTTTCAGCGTCGGCGCTGCGATGTCCTCCTGCCGCTTGTCCGATGATATCGCGAGCACGCGCAGCTTCCCGGCCTTCACCTGCTCGGCAAACTCCCCATAGCCCGAGATGCCGGCCGCCACTTGGTTGCCAAGCAGTGCGGCGGTCGCCGGTCCCCCGCCGGCAAAGGCGACATAGCTGACCTTGCTGGGCGCCACGCCGAGCGCCTTGGCGATCATGCCGATAAGGATGTGGTCGGAGCCTCCAGCCGAGCCGCCAGCGACCGGAACTTTCGTAGGGTCGGCTTTGAGCGCGGCCGCGAAATCCTTCGCGCTCGTGAACGGCGATTGTGCTGGAACAACGAGCGCCAGAAACTCGCCGGTGAGGCGCGCGACGGGCGTCGCCTGCGAGAGCCGCACCGGGCTCTTGTTGGCGATGATGGCGCCGACCATCACCATGCCCGCCACCATCAGCGCGTTACCTTGTCCCTTCCACTGGTTGAGGAATTGCGGGAGTCCCACCGCGCCGCCCGCGCCGCCGACGTTGGTGACCTGCACACCTTTGACTGCACCGGTCGCGCGCAGCACCTGCTCGATCGCGCGCGCGGTCTGATCCCAGCCGCCGCCGGGCGCGGCTGGGACGAACAGCTTGAGAAGGTCGACCGACTGCGCATGAGCCGGTACGGCCGCGAAGGACAGCGGCAGGGCCGTGCCAGCGGACAGCAGCGCGGCGCTGCGCAACAAATCACGACGGGTGAGCATAGCGTTTCCTTTCCTCGGGCTGCTTGATCGCGCTCTTGAGGCGGGTTGTTTCCCGCGCGTCACGAAAGCAGGAGAACTGGTCGAAGTCGAGCCGCTATGTTCTGCCAAGCGTACGCGCAGGCGGGCCAGTATAGGTCCAAGTCAGATGCCGCGGAATCGGCCCTTTGTTGCGTTCGCCTGATTGCATCTCTTCGAAAGCGTGCGCCAAAGCGCCGACCGCGCGAGACAGGACGAATAGGCCACGGCAGAGCGGCGGCGGGAAGCCAAGCTCCGCGAAAATCACGCCGGTGGCGCCGTCGATGTTCATCGGCACGGGTCGTCCTTTCTGCGCCGCAAGCTCCGCCTCCACCGCTCGGCCAATGGCGGCAAAGCATCCGCTCACCGCGCCGGCGGCGGCAGCGACGTCCACCAGTTCGAGCAAGCGCGGCGCACGCGGGTCGCGAGGATGAAAGCGATGCCCGAAGCCCGGGACGTATCGGATGCCGGCTTCAACCAGCAGCTTCATCTCGGCCCTTGCCACTTCGGCGAGCCGCCCCTCGCCAGTCGGATCGCTGCCCATGCGCGCGGCGATTGCATTATAAAGCATGACGCATTGCTCGCCGGCCCCGCCGTGCACGTCGCCGAGCATATTGATGGCTGAAGCCATGGCATTGTTGATGCCGACGCCGCAGGTGATCGCCATTCTGGCTGCCGCAATCGACGGTGCCTGCGGGCCATGGTCCACCGCCCCTACCAACGCGGCTTCGAGCAGCTTGGCAGCGGCGGGATGGGCAAGCTCGCCGCGGGTCATGAGATAGATCATCTCTGCAAAGCCGAGGCGGCCGATCAACTCCTCGATCGCGTAGCCGCGATAGCGGATCATGCCCGGCTTCATCTCGATGATCGACGTTGACCACCAATCCTGCGGCGTTTCGTTGCTCACGGGCGCGCTACTCCTCATATCGCATCTTCACGCGCCAGCTCTTCGATCTCACGCTTGGCAAATCCGAGTTCGCCCAGGAGCTCGCATGTGTCGCCACCGAGCGCTGGCGGCGGCGAAGCCGGTTCCGGATCGCCGCTCGCCAGACGAAACCCCGATCGCACGACGCGGACCGGACGATTGACGCCTGGCACGCAGGCGAAGGCCTTGAGCAGTCCTCGCTCGAGCACTTGCGGATGCTCGAGCACGGCGGGTAGGTCGAGAACCTCCCCGGCCGGGACGCCGTTCTTGTTGAGGAGCGCGGCCCACACTCGCGCCGATCGCGCCGCAAGCGCGCGCTCGAGCTCCGCCTTCAATTCGAAACGGTGGCGCTTGCGATCCTCGCGGCCGACAAAGCGCTGATCGCAGATGAGTCCCTCGCGGCCGATCAAGCGACATAGCGTCTCGAATTGTTCCTGCTTGTTGGCGGCGATGTTCAAGAGTCCTTCGCCGGTGCGGAACGTGCCCGACGGGCTCGCGGTCATGTTTTCGTTGCCCATGGGTTGCGGCTTCACTTCCGCGATGAGCCAGTTCGACACCGCCCAGCCCATCGCCACCAGCGAGGCTTCCAACATGGACACGTCGATGAACTCGCCCTCTCCCGTGCGCTCGCGCCGAACGAGCGCCGCGGCAATCGCGAAAGCGGCGGTCATTCCGCCCATCGTATCGGCGACCGGATAGCCGACTCGCAATGGCGCCGACTGCGCGTCGCCGGTGACGCTCATCACTCCACACAGCCCCTGGATGATCTGGTCGTAGGCGGGGTTGTACTTGAGCGGCCCATCCTGTCCGAAACCGGAGATCGCGCAGTAGACGATGTCGCTCTTGATAGCCTTAAGCGCGGCATAGCCGAGCCCCAGCCGCTCCATGACGCCGGGGCGAAAATTCTCGACCACGACATCGGCCGTGGCGAGCAATCGGGCGAACGCGGCGCGGCCTTTGGGCGCTTTCAAGTTCAGCGTAATCGAACGCTTGCCCGCGTTTTGCGCGAGGAAGGAGGCGCCCATGCCGCGACGATTGAGCTCAGGATCGGCGCCGAGCTGACGCGCCAAGTCACCCGACCCGGGCACCTCGACCTTGATCACCTCGGCACCAAGCTGCGCCAGCTGATAGCAACAGAACGGGCCGGCGAGCACATTGGTCAGATCGAGCACCCGCATACCCGCGAGAAGGCCGGCCATCCTGCAAACCTTGTTCTGTAGCACAGAATATCGTTCTGAGTACCACAACGTTCTGTACAACACAACAGCATTCTAATATACTTGGCCAAATCGAGACATTGCGACTCGTGATCATGAGCAATGACAAGGTCGAAGCTGTCGAACGCGCGCTTGCCGTGCTGGAGGCGTTCCATACCGAGCGGCCGGTGATGACACTGGGCGAGATCGCCGCCGCGACCGGGTTCTATAAGAGCACGATCCTGCGCCTTGCCGCCTCGCTCGAACGGTTCGGCTATCTCGTCCGTGAGGAGAGCGGCGCCTTTCGGCTCGGACCGGCGCTCTGGCGGTTGGGGTCAATCTACCGCGGCGGATTCGATCTCGGCGAGGCGATCAGACCCGAGTTACGCCGCTTGGCCGAAACGACCGGAGAGACGGCTTCGTTCTACATTCGTGAAGGGCGCTCGCGCGTGTGCTTGTTTCGGCACAATTCGCTGCAATCAGCGCGGCACCATCTCGAGGAGGGAGCCCTGTTGCCGCTCGACGCTGGAGCGAGCGCGCATGTGCTCGCCGCCTTCTCCGATGGCAAAGGGCCCAAAGCAAAGGCGGTGCGGCAACGCGGCTATTGCGTATCTCTGGGCGAGCGCGACCCGCAGCTCGCGGCGGTCGCAGTCCCCATTTTCGATCTCACCGGGACGTTCAGGGGCTCGCTTGCCGTTTCCGGGCTGATCGGACGCTTCAGCGAACGCGCGCGCGGGACCGCGCTCGCGCAATTATCGGCGTCCGCCGATCGGCTGCGGAGCCTGCTTCCGGCAGACGATGATTTCACCGCCGCCAAAAGTGCCAGCGCCGGTCGGCGATGATGGCGCGAGCGGCGTTGTGCCCGGGCACTCCAGTCACGCCTCCGCCGGGGTGAGCGCCCGATCCGCAATGGTAGAGTCCCTTCAGCGCTCCCCGATAATCGGCATACCCGAGAGCGGGGCGCGCCCAGAACAGCTGATCGAGCGTCATGGCGCCGTGGAAAATATCCCCGCCGGTGAGCCCAAACACCTGCTCCAGATCGAACGGGCTCAAAGCTTGGCGCGCCACGACGCTTGCCTTGAATCCCGGCGCATAGCGATCGACCGTTTCGATCATCAGATCCGCGACCCTCTCCCGATGCGCGCTCCATGATTGCCCCTGCGGTAACTGCGGCGCCACGTGCTGGCAGAACAGGCTTGCGACGTGGGCCCCGCGGGGCGCCAGTGTGTTATCCAAGGTCGAGGGGATGACCAACTCGATGATCGGCTCGCGGCTCCATCCCAACGTTCGCGCGTCGCAATAGGCGCGATCCATATAGTCGAGACTCGGCGCCAAAATGATTCCGGCGGTGTGATGATCGCCGCAATTGCGCCCCGGCAGCGCCGTGAAGCTCGGCAGCTCCGACAGCGCCAGATTGATCCGGAACGTTCCGGAAGCGCAGCGCCATGCGCGCATCCGGCGCAGAAAGTCCGGATCGAGCGCGGTCTGCGGGATCATCACGGTATAGAGGAGCTTGGGATTGACGTTGGCGGCGACGGCGTTGCCGCGAATCGCCCGGCCATCCTCGAGAACGACGCCGGCGGCCCTGCCCTTCTCGATCAACACCTCGCGAACAGGCGCATCGGTCTCGATCTCAACCCCGTGGGCTGCGGCCGCCCGCGCCATGGCCTGCGTGATTGCGCCCATTCCGCCGATGGCGTGCCCCCAAACGCGCTTTTTTCCATTCACCTCGCCGAACGCATGATGCAACAGAATATACGCGCTGCCAGGCGTGTAGGGACTTGCGTAGTGACCGACGATGGCGTCGAACCCAAGCCAAGCCTTCACCAGCTCGCCCTCGAACCAGCCGTCAAGATAATCGGCGGCCGATTTGGTCACGAGCTCCAGCAGCGTCCGCAGGTTTTCCGTGGGGAGCCGCCGCACCCGGTTGCCCAAGCGTCCAATCTTGACCAGCTGGCGCAGGTTCTCGAGTTTTGCTCCGCCCGTCACGTTTGGCGGCGTGTGCAGCACCAGCTCACGCATCAGATCGGCACTCGCATCGAGCTCGCGCGCGAACGCCGCGAATCGCTCGGCATCGCTACGGCTGAATTTCGCAATACTGCTTTCGGTGCAGCCTTCGGCAGCAAGGAGATAGCGGCCGTCCAGAGTTGGAAGGAAGTTCTGTGCGCGGCGCTCGACAATTTTCAAGCCCCGATCGAACAGGCGAAGATCCTCAACGACCTTCGGATTGAGCAAGCTCACGGCGTAAGCCGCGATCGAGTTTCGGAATCCTGGGTGAAATTCTTCCGTGACCGAGGCACCGCCCACGATCGCTCGTCGCTCGAGGACCTTGACTTTGAGGCCGGCCATGCCGAGGTAGGCGGCGCAAGTCAGCCCATTGTGACCTGCACCGATGACGACGACGTCGTAGGCCTGCATCGAGGAGAATCAGCTAAGAAGGGCGAGCGCGCGCAGCAGAATGCGTCATGCGCTGCGCTCCGCCACTTCTTGTATTCTTGCGCAAATGGAACTCATCTCAGTGTTTATCGGTTGCAAACGTCGTCGCGCATGAAGCGTGAGTGACTATCGAGCGATCATGCTGATCGGCCGGCCGTGGATCGCTGCCGGGCACCGGCACCGGGGGACATCATCATAATCTCATGCCTGCGAGACTGTCACCGTCGCGTCATCTTCGCATCGGCCGATCGAAAGCCGGGCTCGGTCTCTTCGCCCGCGTTCCAATCAAAAAAGGGCAATTCATCGTGCGCTACAGCGGCAGAAAGCTGCGTGCGCAAGTCGCCGACGAGCTCGATAACCGTTACATGTTCGAGATCAACAGCCGCTGGACCATCGACGGCTCGAGCCGCAGGAACCGGGCGCGCTATATCAATCACTCGTGCCGGCCGAACGCCGAAGTCTATTTCGTCAAGCACGTGATCAAGATCCGCGCCATCAAGAACATCAGGCCGGGCGACGAGGTCACGTACCACTATGGCCGCGATTATTTCGACTCCTTCATCAAGGCCGTCGGCTGCAAGTGCATGGCTTGCCGGAAAAAACGCGCCGAGATCCGCGCAAGCAGAAGGCGTCGCGCCAAACGCCGGCGGCGATAAGACGAGTTGCCGAGCGCCATCATTCAAACCCCGTCTCGGGCATCGGCTCATGCAAGATGACGCCTTCGAGCGGGTCGCATGCCTCGTTCCATGGGGAGCGGCGCAGCGCACGGATCGTATCGGCGTGGCCCGCTTCCCAGCGCATACGAATGCCGCTCGGGCTGAAGTCGATATCCTTGGTGTGGTTCTCATTGTCGAGCCGAGGTGCAAGCAGCCGCACGACATGCATGCGGGTCAAGCAGCCATACTCGGCGAGATCCCTGACGCGCGGATCGTCGCGGTCCTCGACGGGAATCAATCTGACTAGTTCTGAGATCACATGGCGTAACTTATGCACCTGCCGTTGCCTGGCGATGTGACTGGCGACGCGGCTCGAATACTGGATGTCTTTGTGCCGGTGGAGCACTTCCCAGATCGTGTCGGGCTCGGGTCCCATCGGATTCCACATATGCACCGCGAAGATCAGCGAGTTGCGGCGGGGGTTGTCATCGAAAATCGCCTCGGTCGGCGTGTTGGAGAGAATGCCGCCATCCCAATAGAGCTCGCCATCAATGCGCACCGCCGGAAACGCGGGCGGCAGCGCTCCCGACGCCATGACATGGCGAGCGGAGATGGCGGTCTCGAGACTGTCGAAGTAGCGCATCTCGCTGGTGCGCACATGCGCGGCGCCGACCGTGAGCCGCGGGGTGCAGCGCGCGGTGAGCGCAAAGTCGACAAGCTCGCTCAACGTCTTCTCCAGCGGAGCCGTCGAGTAGAAGCCGGCTTTGTCGCGCCCGAGCGGATAGTGAGCGCCGAGGAAGGCCAGCGGATTGGGCTCGAAAAATCCCGGAATGCCGCCGAGAAGCGTCGACCAATAGGAGGTTGCGTCGGCGAGCCCCGGCCAATTCGACAGCGCCCAGAATTCCTTGCGCCGCATCCGACGCCAGAATTCCTCCAGCCGCTCGACGCGATTTTCCGGCTCGTTGCCGGCGATCAGGCTGGCGTTGATGGCGCCAATCGATGTGCCGATGATCCAATCCGGCTCGATTCCGGATTCGTGCAGCGCCTGGTAGACGCCCGCCTGATAGGCGCCGAGTGCGCCGCCGCCTTGGAAGACGAGAACGATCTGCCGCTCCTGGGCGGGCTTTTCCTCGGCCTTCTCTTTACCGCGCTCGATGGGCCGTGCGCTCGAGACGTCCAGCATGTTTTCCTCCTCGACCAGCGCTTGGCGGCGCCGTTCGCTCTAATGCGCGGTCCAACCGCCATCGACCGGCAAGGCCGCGCCAGTGATCGAGGCCGCGGCCGGGCTTGCAAGGAAGACGGCAAGCGCGCCCAGTTCCTCCACTGTGGCGAAACGCTTGTTCGGCTGCTGCGCGAGCAGCACGTCGCGGATAACCTGTTCGCGCGCAATGCCGTGCGCCTTCGCTTGCCCCTCGATCTGCGCCTCGATCAGCGGGGTATAGACGTAGCCCGGACATATGGCGTTACAGGTGATGCCATACTCCGCGGTCTCAAGCGCCGTGACCTTCGTCAGACCAAGAAGGGCGTGCTTCGCGGCGACATAGGCTGATTTGAACGGCGAGGCCACCAGCGCGTGCGCCGACGCCACATTAATAATGCGACCCCATTTGCTCTTGAGCATCGCCGGCAAAGCAAGCCGCGTCGTGTGGAATGCGGACGACAGGTTGATGGCAAGGATCGCATCCCACTTCTCGGGCGGGAAAACCTGCAACGGGGCCACATGCTGGATTCCCGCATTGTTGACGAGAATGTCGAGCCGGCCGAACGATTGCAGCGTTTTTTCGATCATCTCGCGGATGGCCAGCGGCTTCGACACATCGGCTGACGAGTAGGTCACCCCAACGTTGAAATCCGTGGCGATCTTCGCTTGCACCTGCGCGACCTCTTCCGGCTTGCCGAACCCGTTAAGAACGACGTCCGAACCCGCGGCCGCAAGCGCCCGCGCAATGCCCAGCCCAATACCGCTGGTTGAGCCCGTGATCAGCGACAGTTTACCCGCAAGCGTTTGTCCGAGGGTTTGCGGCTTGATAGCGACGTTCATGGCCCACTGTCTCCGTTGCAGCAATGATATGGAATCGATCTTCCGCGCTAATTTGCCGGACCGCAGCAACACGACGCCAATGCCGTTTGGCTAACGGGTCGATACAATTCCGATATGAGAATGCGTGCAGCATCGAGGCCGTCGGCTGTCCTCGTTCTCGACGCGGCCGCCGATCTTCGCTCATGGACGATAGCAGTCGGATATCGACTCGAAGCCCATTCGGCATTTCCGTCAGCCGCCGGTTCGATCAATCCTCTGGACCGCTACGGCCGTCCTCGCGCCGGAACGCAATAGAGGAGATCACGAATATGTTCGATTACATCGCAAGCGGCCGAGGTGTTGTGCTGGCCGCTGTCGCGGCCGGCGCGACGCTCGCCGGTTTATCGACCTCATCTGCCGGCGAGTGCCCCGCTGGCAAGTTCAAAGCCGATGCGCGCGCGCCGGTCGCGCATGCCGGTAAGGGCGTCACCGACACGGTGCTCGCCGCCATAGACCTCGAGAAGGAGCCGGCGAATATCAAGGACCGGCAGCTGCGCTTCCGCAAGCTCACGATCGAACCTGGCGGTATCGTGCCCTGGCACAGCCACGGCGACCGTCCTGCGATCATCTACATCGCCGAGGGCGAGATCGTCGAATACGCCAGCAACTGCGCCGATCCGATCGTGCATAAGGCGGGCGATATCAGGCCGGAGAAGAGCGACACCGCCCACTGGTGGCAGAACAACGGCAATAAGACCGCCGTTCTGTTCGTAGGCGATGTCCTTCACGACAAGACCGACCACAATATGTGACGGCATATCCGTCTCACCTGGCCAGTGTGACGCTCTGAATTGGGCGTCACATTCTCCAACGAATCGACTGCAGGAACGTCATGGGACACGTGGCAACCGCTTTGCCATCCTCGCGCATAGAGGTGCAGCAGCCATCTTCCGGGGTGCTGCTGCGCACGCTCGTCATCGGATTGACAGCCTTCCTCACGGTCGTCGACCTTTTTGCGACCCAAGCAATCCTTCCCTCACTCACGCGTGCCTATCAGGTGACGCCGGCCGCGATGGCCTCTGCCGTCAACGCCACTACGATGGGTATGGCGGTCGCCGGATTAGTCGTCTCGGTATTCAGCCGACACGTCGAGCGGCGATCCGGCATACTGATGAGCCTCGCCTTGCTGTCGCTGCCGACTGCGCTCTTGGCAGTCCCGCCGGACTTGACCACGTTTACGCTGCTTCGTATCGCGCAGGGCCTTTGCATGGCCTCTGCCTTTACCCTGACACTCGCCTATCTGGGAGAGAACTGCAGCGCTGCCGACGCCGCCGGCGCCTTCGCCGCCTACATCACCGGCAATGTTGCGAGCAATCTCATCGGCCGCCTGATGTCGGCGGCGCTTGCCGATCATCTGGGGCTCGCCTGGAATTTTTATTTTTTCGCGGCGCTCAATCTCGCAGGCGCTGTCCTCGTCTACTTCACCGTTGCGCGCGCGGCTCCGATGGAGCAAGCCCGAGCAGTCGCGCCCGCTGCCTTCGCGGCGTGGCTCGTGCACCTGCGCAATTCCCAGCTGCGCGCGGCTTTCGGCATTGGGTTTTGCATCCTATTCGCGTTCATCGGAACCTTCACCTACGTGAATTTCGTCCTTGTACGTCCGCCGCTGTCGCTCGGGCCCATGCAGCTGGGCCTCGTCTATTTCGTGTTCCTGCCCTCGGTCGTTACAACGCTATGGGCAGGGCGCGCCGTCCGTTGCTACGGCACGCGGGTCACTCTGTGGGGCTCGCTCGCCTTGGCGGGCGCGAGCTTGCCGCTGTTGCTGTTGCCTAATCTCGCCTCCGTTCTGCTGGGGATGGTCCTCGTCGGCGTGGGCACGTTCTTGGCTCAGGCCACGGCGACCGGCTTTGTCAGCCGCGCCGCGACCGGGGATCGCGGCGCAGCCAGCGGCATTTACCTCGCCTGTTATTTCGCCGGTGGTCTGGTCGGCACGGCGATCCTCGGGCAAATCTTCGACCGGATCGGATGGCCGGCCTGCATCGCCGGCATTGCGCTCGCGCTCGGCGTTGCGGCGGCGCTGACTCAGCGTCTGAAAGGCGACCTTGAGTCAGCCGCGGCGATCCAAGCCATACGTGCGGGCGACTAATGCACCTTGCCGGCGTCGCGCGCGCGGCTCTTCTGCGCCGCCAGCGCGGGCTTACCAAGCCATTGCGTGCGCATTGATTCCCGCACAAGCGCCCCGATCGCCGGAGAATGCGGTCGTCCACGCACCGTCACTAGGCTCACTTCGCGCCAGAACTCCGGCTCCACCAATGGCCGCACCACGATGTCAGGACGGTCGGTGATGGAATATTGCGGCATAAAGGCAAAGCCGAGTCCAGCCGCGACCATCGCGAGAATCCAATCGTCGCGGTCACTGCGATACACGCGTTCGACCTTCGTCCCTTGCCTTGCGAAAATGTCGCGTGCCAGGTTCGCCTGCTCACAATTGATACGATTGAGATAGCGCTCGCCGTTGAGATCGCCCGCGCGGATCTCGTGGCGATTGGCCAGCCGGTGCTGCCGGCCGAGCACGATGAAGAATTGCTCCCGAAAGAGCGGGATATAATGTAGCCGCTCGTCGATCTGGTCGGGCCAGCAATAAATAGCGGCCTCCAATGCGCCTGCGAGCAGGCGCTCCTGAAGCTCGGAGGCGCCCGCATCCATGATCTGTAGCTCGATGCCCGGATGTTGCGCCTGCAGGTTAGTCAGTAGTGCGACGAAATTGTTGGGACCGATCGTGCACATGATCCCTAGTTTCAACGGCGTGCCCTTGAGTTCGACGAAATTCGTGGCGAGACGCTTCGCCTGTTGCGATTGCTGCACAACCTCTTCGAGATAGGGACGCACAGCCTGCCCAAGCTCGCTCAGATGCGTTCGCGCCCGCTCGCGATGGAACAGCAGCCCACCGAACTCCTGCTCTAGCAACTTGATGGCACGCGTCAGCGCCGGCTGGGCGACGTTGCATTTCTCCGCCGCCCGCGTGAAGTTCAGCTCTTGGCACAGGGTTAGGAAATACCTGACCTGATGCATCTCCACGGCAACAACCTCTCACGGCACGGCCGCGTCCTCGGCCACCCCGTCCGCCCCTCGCATCGGCCAGCGTTGCAATAACTGCGCCGTATCAGTTCGACAAGTGCCGCCGAATGAAGCGTGTCTTTCGACTGATCACTTTGTCAGGCCCCATCGCCGTGCGCCCCATCACCACACGCCGCCCAAGATCATGACGCGCTTGCGGTGCAAGCAAGATTTGATGGGTGCATTTCTTCCGAGCCCACGCACGGTGCCCTGAACGGGCTAAGCAGCGGAAGTAACTGCACGAACCCGCGTTCACGACCATGTGAGCCGACCGCCGCTGCACCTCTGAGCTTTTGCGCGGTAGGGCTAGCCAGGGGCCAGGAATTGCTTTTTCCTGTTCCGCTATAACAAGCGAGCACCGGTTGGCGTCTGGCGGGGCACGAGATGAGGTCCCGCGCGGCGCCGTGGAAACGAGGATGCCATGGTCCCAGCCTGCGGCATCGCCGTGATGACCAAGGCTTCGGTCGCCCGACGCACCAAGACCCGATTGGTTCCTCCGCTGACCTTCGACCAAGCCGCGCAATGCAATACGGCTTTTTTGCGCGACATCGCGGACAACATCCTCGCAGCATCGACTAAGGCCTCGATCGCCGGCTACGTTGCCTACGGTCCCCCCGACGCGCGGCGCTTCTTTGAGGAGAATGTGCCGCGCGAAATCGCTCTGATCGAGGCGTCTTATCCGTCGCTCGGCGACTGCCTCGATCACGCCATCGCGCAACTCCTCGCGCGCGGCCATCGTGCTGCGGTCGTTGTCAATTCCGATAGCCCCACGCTGCCAACATCGCTTCTCGTGGAGACCGCCGAGCTACTTGGGCGGTCAGGCGAGCGGGTCGTGCTCGGACCCGCCCTTGACGGGGGTTATTACCTCCTCGGCGTGAAAGCGAGGCATCATCGCCTGCTCGAAGACATTGCCTGGAGCACGCCGCGCGTGACCCAACAAACGCTGGAACGCGCCGCCGAATTGCGTCTGCCCGTGCATATGCTGCCGACCTGGTACGACGTGGATGATGTCGCAACGCTCAAAATGCTGCTCTGCGAATTGTTTGACGGCCAACCGTTCGCGCCGGATGTCTCTCCCGCTCGAGCGCATCACACGCGCGCATTAATGCAATCTTTGCTCGGGATCCCGGAACTCAAAGACCGTCTCGTCCTCCACACGCTTCGAAGGGCTGCCGAGTGAGGCGCATCACGGGGCTCGATTGGCCGCTTCTGACGCTTGCCGCGTGCCTGCTGGTGCTTTCGGCGGTCGGGGCAATTGAAGTTGACCACTTCGACGATCCTAAAGTCGGCATCTTTCTCCTGCTTCAATGCCTGCCTTATGCCATTGCGAGCTGGCTTATTGTCCGCGGCCGGGCGGAGCGCGCTGCGAGCGGCCGCGCGCTGGCGAGCATTCTCCTCGTTGGCCTCGCCATGCGCTGCCTGCTCCTGCCGGGAACGCCGGTGTCGACCGACCTGTTTCGCTACATCTGGGACGGCCGGGTGCAGGCCGCCGGCATCAATCCATACCTTTATGTGCCCGCCGACCCGGCGCTATCGGCACTGCGCGATGCCGCGATCTATCCTTTCATCAATCGTGCCGATTATGCTCCGACGATCTATCCACCGAGCTCGCAGATCGTCTTCTATCTCGTCACCCGAATATCCGAGGCGCCGATCGCAATGAAGGCCGCCATGGTGGCCTTCGAGGGGCTGGCGCTCTGGACGATGCTGCAATTGCTGGCGCTGCGCAGTCTGCCGCGCTCGCGCATCCTGCTCTACGCGTGGCACCCGTTGCCACTTTGGGAATTCGCGCGCAGCGGCCATCTCGATATCATCGCCATCGCGTTTCTGCTGCTAGCCTTCCTGGCCAGCGAACGCGGCTCTCCGCTCCTTGCCGGCGTCGCGTTCGCTGCCGGCGTTTTGGCCAAGTTCTTTCCCCTCGTGGCCGGTCCCGCCCTTTACAAGCGCTGGGACTGGCGCTTGCCCGTCGCCTTCGCCGTTACGATCGTTGCGCTATACCTGCCTTACATCGGCATCGGGGCGAAGGTCCTCGGCTTCCTCGGCGGTTACGTCAGCGAAGAGGGGTTGGACCAGGGCCGCGGAATTTGGCTCTGGCAGGTCATCGAGGCGATCCTCCCGCTGCCCCAGCAAGCCTTGGCGTTTTACGCGGTTGCGGCCGCGGCGGTGCTCGCGGTCCTTGCCGTCTTCGTCCTTATGCGCACTCGAAGCGCGCAGACTGATCTCGCAGGCGCCATGCTACTCGCGGTTGCCTTCACTCTCCTCGTTTCACCGCACTACGCCTGGTACTTCGCGTGGTTGGTGCCGTTCCTGTGTTTCTATCCCGTCATTGGCGTGATCTATCTCACCTGCGCCTGCGCGTTGCTTTATTTCGCGCAGTGGCCGCCAACGCTGTTGGAAAATACCCCGATCTACATGCCCTGTATCCTTGTTCTCATCGCGGAGTTTGCGCTACGTCATCGACGCAAGGCGCAGGAATCTCATGCCGACGCAGTCACCGCCTGAGGCGAAGGTCGATCCGAGGCGCTATTTCGAGAGCGTCGGGGAGCGGCGCAGCAAACACGCGGCACAACAGCCGGTCTGCGTCTATTTCGAGACCACCAACCGCTGCAATCTCTTGTGCACCACCTGCCCGCGCACTTATGCCGAGCTCGAGCCTCCCGCCGACATGAGCTGGGAGTTGTTCGTCTCGATCGTCGACCAGATCCCGGACCTGCAACGCGCAGTCCTCCATGGCGTAGGCGAGCCGATGCTGGTGAGGAATCTCGCGCGCATGGTGCGCTATCTCAAGAACCGCGGTGCCTACGTGCTGTTCAATACCAACGGCACGCTTCTCAACGAGAGGAACGGCCGGGCGCTGATCGAGGCGGGTCTGGATGAGCTTCGCGTTTCGCTCGACGCGTCGAACGCCAAGTCCTTTCTGGCGGTTCGCGGCAAGGATTATTTTGCCCGCATCCTGCGCAACGTGCGCGCCTTTCGCAATCTGCAGGAGCGCGAAGGGATGGATCGACCGCGCGTCTCCCTTTGGCTCACCGGGCTCAAGGAAACGATTGCCGAACTGCCGGCCTTCGTAGAGGTTGCCGCCGAGATCGGCGTGCGCGAAGTCTACCTGCAGCGGCTGGTGTTCTTCGCAACCGACGCCATCGGTCTCGCCCGGCCGGACCAGGCACTCTACGAGCAAATGACGCGCGAGGAGGAAGCCTACGTCGAAGCGGCAACCGAGCTCGCGCTTTCTTACGGCATCACGTTTGCCGCCTCGGGCGGCGCATCCGAACCGGGCTTGAGCCTCAAGCGCGATGACCGCGTATCGCCCTGGACGCTCTGCCGGCGGCCCTGGACGGTGATGTATTTCACCGCTAATGGACGGGCACTACCCTGCTGCATCGCGCCGTTCTCGCAGCGCGGCTACGAGAACTACACGCTGGGCGATGCCACCCAGCAAACCCTGCGAGAGATTTGGAACGGCGCGGCCTACCGCTCGTTTCGCGACAAGCTCTTATCGGACAAGCCGCCGGAGTGCTGCGCAAACTGCGGCTTGCGCTGGAGCCTTTGAATGGCCCAGCCAGCGCTTGCAAGCAACCACGGCGCTGCGGGAAATCCGAGCAGCATCGCCGTCATCATCCCGACGCTCGATGAGGAGGAGTCGATCGCGGACGTAGTGCGCAGCCTCCCCCGCGCGATCGTCTCCCGTGTCATCGTGGCGGACGGTGGCAGCCGCGACGGCACCGCGCAGCGGGCCAGCGCCGCCGGCGCGGACGTGATCGACACCGGGCCCGGCTATGGCCGGGCCTGCCTTGCGGCGACGATGGCGGCCGAGGACGCCGACATTGTCGTGTTCATGGACGGCGACGGCGCCGACGATCCGGAAAATATCGCCCAGCTAGTCGAGCCGATCCACGCCGGCCGCTACGACTTCGTGATCGGATCGCGCGCGCGCGGCAAGCGCGAGGCGGGAAGCATCGCCTGGCATCAACTGGCGGCCGGACGCCTCGCCGGTTGGGGCATGCGGCTCCTATACGGGGTGCGCTATACCGATATGTGCGCGTTGCGCGCCATCCGGCGCCATACGCTGCTCCAACTCGGCATGCGCGAGCTGACGTACGGCTGGAACGTCGAAATGCAAATGCGGGCTGCGCGCGCGGGACTGCGCATTCTGGAGATCCCCGTCGATTATCACCGGCGGCGCGGCGGAAGTTCCAAAGTTGCGGGAAGCCTCATCGGCACGCTACGCGCGGGTGTGCGCATCATTGCCACCTTCGCCCGCGTTTCGAGCGAGACCGGTCGGCGCAGGCGCGATCATAGTGTCTCAGGTTGAAGTGAGAGTGACCGGAAAACGCCGTTTACAGCGGGCCGCAATCCGCCGCCTTGTCGGGCTGGCATTGCTGCTGTTGTTTGCCGGCACCCCTAAGGCAGCCGCGCAAAGCGCAGCCGATCTTGCGCTCGTGCTCGCGGTCGATGCATCGGGTAGCGTCGATCAGATCCGCTTCGAGCTGCAAAAGCGCGGCTATGTTGCTGCATTCCGGCATGCACGCGTGCTGCAAGCCATCCGCTCCGGACCGAACCGGGCGATCGCCGTGACCATGTTGCAATGGACGGGGCCTGCGCTGCAGATTCAAGTCGCCGGATGGGGCCTTGTGGGTGACGAAGAAAGCGCCGCCGCGTTTGCGGGCGCCATCGAGCGTGCGCCGCGCCAACTCTTCGGCGGCGGCACTTCCATCAGCGGCGCCATCGACTATGCGGCGACGCTGTTTGCAACGAGTCCATTCCAGGCGAGTCGGCGCGTCATCGACGTCTCCGGCGACGGCTCGAACAACCGCGGTCGCGCGGTGACGCTCTCCCGCGACGCCGCGGTCGCGGCCGGCATCGGTATCAACGGCCTGCCGATCCTCGCGCTCGAGCCCGACCTCGACCGCTACTATTATGAGAACGTCATCGGCGGCCCCGGAGCCTTCGTCATCGCGGCGCAGAACTACGAGACCTTCGCCGACGCCATCCTCAAAAAGCTCATCACCGAGATCGCCGCCAATGAGCGCTAGCGGACACTTCACGCGGCAAAGCCTCGCGCACTCGGGAACCTTTGCCGACACAGAAATGTTGTCCCCGTGCTTTAGTATTTTAGGACGGAGGCGTCCGATGGCTCAGGTCATTACACGCTGCCGGCTCACCGGCCACTACATGTTCATGGGCATGGACGTCGATCCCAAAGAATTCACCCACTCATTCGGGGCCTTCGCGCGCAAATTCTGCCCGTTCTGTGCGTGCGAACACTTCTGGTACAAAGAGGATTCCAAATTCCTTGCGCCCGCGCCCGAGCGGCGGGACGGCGTTCGCGAGGCAGGTTAGCCTCAAGTCGGCAGATCACTCAGGTCGGCGGGTTCGGGGGTCGGCTTGCCGATGGCGGCGAGTGCGGCGCGTAATTGGCCGCCCGCACGATTGAGAACCTCGGTTGCCTCCTCCACCGCACAGCCGTGCAGCAGCAGAACGGCGAGCTTCACGTTGCCGTCTGCGCGGCGTAATGCCTCGCGCGCCTGCTCGCCGCTGCGGCCGGTGAGTCGCGTCAGAATGCTTTCGCTGCGCCGCACGAGCTTTTGATTGACGGCCTGGAGGTCGACCATAAGGCCGTCATAGACGCGGCCTAGCAATATCATGACCAACGAGGAGAAGACGTTGAGGGTAATACGCTGCGCCGTCCCGGCCTTCATTCTGGTGGATCCTGCAATCGGCTCCGCACCGGTATCCAGCCAAATTGCATGATCCGCCTCCTTAAGGATCGGAGTATCGCGATTGTTCGCCACGCCGATCGTCAAGGCGCCCCGTCGCTTTGCTTCGCTCAAACAGGATACCGTGAACGGTGTGGTACCGCTCGCGGCGACAGCGACGACGACATCCGCTGGCCCGATGTCGTGCTGTTGAACAAGTCTGGCAGCTTGGTCGACGGCGTCTTCGGCCCCTTCGACCGAGCGAAGCAAGGCGGTCCTGCCCCCGGCAATGAGCAGGAGCAGCCGCTCCTGCGGCCAATTGAAGGTTGGAACGAGTTCCGCGCCGTCCTGGACCGCGAGCCGCCCGGAGGTTCCGGCGCCGACATAAACGAGCCGTCCGCCCTCTCGCAGGCGTTCCGCGGCGCCCAGGGCGGCTTCCAGAAGCGCGAAGCGGGCGGAGCGGACCGCAGCCACTGCCGTGAACTGGCCCTCGATCATGGCCTCGGCGATGTCCAAAGGCGCCCAAACGTCGATATCGGAATATCGCGGGCTTGCGCGTTCGGTATCCATGGGCTTGAGCGAATCGTTGACTCGCAAGAGAACGGTTATTCATCTTACTTGGTTCTGGCGTTTTAGGAGAGCAAGGGAGCAATTCGTAAATGAATATTGCGCGAGACGTCCTCTTGCTTGGCATAGAAGCCCCCAGTCCAAGGCAATCCAGGTGAGCGACATCCGCGTCAATATGGAGGCGGAATGGCAAAAGGCGCCCGATGCGGTGCGGCGCCAGCCAATGGAGCTCAAACCTGCGCTCGACGAGCTCGTCCGCCGCATCAGGCGGAACCCGCCGAGTTTCGCCCTCACCTGCGCGCGCGGAAGCTCTGCCCACGCGGCGACGTTCGGCAAGCATCTGCTGGAGCGCCATCTTGGGATTGCGGTGGGCGCCTTTGCGCCGAATGTGGCCACGATCTACCGGCAACGACTCAAGCTGACCGGCCAACTCTTCATCACGGTTTCCCAATCCGGAAGGAGCGACGACCTCGTCGAGTCGGTTGCAATGGCGAAGGCCGCCGGTGCACTCACGGCAACGATCCTCAACGACACCGACAGTCCGCTGGCGCGAGTATCCGACATCGTGCTGCCGATGGCCGCAGGGCCCGAGCTCAGCGTCGCGGCGACCAAGAGCTTCGTGGCGAGCCTCTCTGCCTGGCTTCATCTCGCCGCCGCATGGGGTGATCTCGGCGACTTGCGCTCGGCTATCGCGCGTCTGCCGGACCGGCTCGCGGCTGCCATGGGGCTCGACTGGAGCGCGCCTTTGCCGGCGCTACGCGAGGCGACGAGCCTCGTGAGCCTGGGACGCGGTCCCACGCTTGCAATCGCGCGTGAGGCCGCCTTGAAGTTGAAGGAGACCTCGAACTTCCATGCCGAAGCGTTCAGCGGCGCCGAATTCCTCCACGGTCCGATCGCGCTCGTGGAAACGTCCTATCCCGCACTGCTATTCGTGCCGACAGACCAGGCGGCGCCTGGGCTGGGCGCGCTCGCCGGAGACCTTCGCCGCAAGAACGCCAACGTATTCATGACCGGCGAGGATGAGGCCTTGCCGGCGCTCAGGCCAGATCACCCCGACACCGATGCGGTCTGCCTGATCCAGAGCTTCTACGCCTTGGCAATCAGCGTCGCCCGCGCACGCGGCACTGACGTGGACGTGCCGCGCCATTTGCAAAAGGTGACGCGGACCAGATGAACGGCGCGGGGCTGCACGCCATAGCGGCTGAGCGTCTGTTCGACGGCTCCGCTCTGCGTGAGCGCACGGCCGTCATCGTGGACGGGGCGCGCATCGCCGATCTCGTCCCCACGGCGAACCTGCCTCGGGAGATTCCCGTTCAAGCGTTGCCGGAGCGTGCGTGGCTGGCGCCCGGATTCGTCGACCTGCAAGTGAATGGCGGCGGCGACGTACTCTTCAACGATGAGCCGACCGTGCAGGGCATCCGCGCGATCGCGGTGGCGCATCGGCGGCGCGGAACGACGAGCCTTTTGGCGACGCTGATCAGCGACAGCGGCGAGAAAATGCGGCGCGCGCTGGACTCGGTCAACGCCGCCGTCGGCAGCGACCCAAGTGTTCTGGGCCTTCATCTCGAGGGGCCCTACCTCTCCGGCGAAAAGCCGGGCGTGCACGATCGCCGCCAGCTCAGGCCGCCCTCGCCCGACGAGCTCGCGATGTTGACCGCCCCGCGCAGGGGCGTGCTGATGATGACCTTGGCGCCCGAGGTCGTGCCGCCGGGATTCATCGCACAACTCGTTGCCGCCGGAGTACGCGTGTCACTTGGTCATTCAATGGCAACTTACCCGCAGACGCGTGCCGCGATGGCCGAGGGACTGACCGGCTTCACCCATCTCTTCAATGCGATGCGTCCTTTGGCCAGTCGGGAGCCAGGACCGATCGCGACCGCACTGGAATCACCGCAGGCCTGGTATGGGCTGATCGTCGACGGTGTGCACGTCGATCCCGCCATGCTCCGCCTTGCGCTGCGGGGCCTCGGCCAGCCCATGCTCGTGAGCGATGCCATGCCGCCCGTCGGCGGCAGTCATTCCCATTTCAGTCTCTACGGAAAGACCATCGCTGCGCGCGACGGCTACTGCGTCAGCGAGGATGGGACGCTGGCGGGCACGGTTCTCGACATGGCAACGGCGGTTAAGAATTGCGTTCGCCTGCTCGGCGTTGCTTTGCCGGACGCGCTACGGTTTGCGTCAGCGCATCCGGCGACGTTCGTGGGTCTCGGGCAAACGCTTGGGAAGCTCGCACCGGGATATCGCGCCGACCTGGTGGCTTTCGAGCCGACCGATATCACCGTTCTTGCGACCTGGGTTGCCGGACAAAAGATAATTGACGGCGTCGGGCCGACCGAATGAGCGCCGATCGCCCACGCGTGTCATCCATTTGGTTTTCGAGTCACGCACATGATCGATGTAGTTTCTCGAGTCACACATCTGATGCATGTGGTTCCCGAATTCGGAACTCGAACGGCACAAAGTCCTTGCTCATCACCTCTTGCATCAGAAGAAAACATTCGGTAGGGCAGCCGAGCGTCGGGGCGCGCACACAATCACATTGTTGACGCAATCGTCATAGACCTGCGGTTCGTCCGTCAGCGCGCGGACATTTCTCCTCAAAAATCAGCACGGGGAACTCATGCGACGACTTCTCGCCGGAATTTTCGCTTGCGCGGCCGCGCTGGCCGCGCCCTTCATCACACTGCCCTCAGGGTCGGATGTCGTCCCTATCGATGGCTCGCCTGTTTCGCACGCTGCGGCGCCTTTACTCCCCTCGGATGTTGCCTCTGCCAACGGTTCGCCTGTTTCACACGCTGCGGCTCCTTCACTCCCCTCGGATGTTGCCCCTGCCGACGGTTCGCCCGGTTCGGACGCTGCGGCTTCTTCACTCTCCGCACCATCTCCCGTTCCGGCATGCGGGAGCGAACAGGACGCACGTTTCGCCGACGACCCGGCCTGCACAGCCGCCACGACAATGCCGGACGAGATTGCGCAAGCTCGCGCCTATTTGGTCGAAACAGCAAGCCCCGGTTACACCATGACGCTACAAGGCCCGGAGATCGCAATCGGCCGGCTGCATCCCGAGTTTGCGGTTCGGCTCGAACACGCGATTCGCGAGGCCCGCAGCGCCGGGCTCCCTTTCGCGTCAATCTTCTCCGCCTATCGGCCACCTGCGTTCGGAGTGGGCGGCTTTTCCGACAAATTCAATTCGCTACATACCTATGGGCTTGCCGTCGACATGCACGGCATCGGTGCGCCCGGTTCTCCCGAAGCGCAATTGTGGCACGAGATCGCCGCCAAGAACGGAGTCGTGTGTCCGTACGGCCCGCGCAACCGGGCGGAATGGAATCATTGTCAGCCGACAAGCATTAGAATGGTAACGCGCGACAATCCGCTGCGTGAGACCGTAAGCTCCGCGGGCCCGCTCGATCTCGAGAGTATGTTCGAGGTCGGCAATGTCATGATCGAGGACATGGCCAGCGCCGCCCAATCGCTCTCGAAAGCCGCGCCCGCGCCGCTGCGCGCGCTGGAAGCTGCCGCCAAGGACGTTGAGCCCACGGTACTCGCTGCGGCCCGCCAGCGAACAAAGCGAAGTGCGCGCGTGGCCACGCGGCGGGCCGCCGAAAAACCAGGGCGGCAAGCAAAGGTCGAACGCGTCGCCGGAAAACCGACTCAGCACGCAAAGCTCGAGCACGTCGATGCCAAATCGGTGCGCGACGCAAAGCGGGAGCATCACGCCCAAACGGCGCATGTCGAGGACGGTCGCCGAAAAGCGAAATCTAAGGGCTAGCGGAAAGACAACCTGATCCGAGAAATTCGGTTACTGGAATCAATAGAGGAATTTGAGAGAAGCTGCGACCTAGCGGCATCAGCCCGGCCGTGTTGGGAAGTGGTGCAGGGGCGGAGCCGCATTAGGACGGTAAGCCTATTGAAATTACAGTCAAATTTGACGTGATCATCCGACACGTCCCAACAACAATACCAACTAACATACGGGCTGGCTGCACCAGATCAAGTACGACGGCTTCCGAATGCTCATGCGCCCGCGACGCTACGGGCGTCCGGCTCTTTACCCGCAACGGGCATGACTGGACTGGTCGCTTCCCGCTGATCGCGCGTGCCGCACTCGCGCTGAAGGTGCTGTCATGCCTAATCGATGGCGAGGCCTTAGCGTGCGATGACGACGGCTGCCGATGAAAGGTTCACTCGCGGGGCGGTGAGCCACGTGAAGCAGCGGGCTCAGTTGAAGGCACATTACATAGTGATGTCTGATCGGTGTAGCCGCGGCGCTTTGGGTCTGCGTTCACTCGACACAAAACGGGAAAACTTATATTTTAGCTAAAAGATGTTGTGTCGTCCCGCTTAGGCCCGTGTTGGGGGGTGCCATGAAGGACGTGCGCCGTGACGTTGATCCAGACGAGCTCTCGGCCGCCTGGTGGTTTCGGAACACGGGGCCGCGGCGCACGTTGCCTCGGCGCCCCTAATCAAGGAGCGCGCGACCGCAATCTTATCGACTGCGGCTTCTTGAGAATACGAAGCTCCAGTCGTCAATGTCCTGGCTCGGCAGGCCCTTCATATTCACCGTGATTACGGAGACGTCTATGCCCTGTTGGCTAGCCGACCTTATGATGCAATTTTTGACGTATTTCTGGCGCTTCCGCCAGTGCCACTTGAACTTCATGCCCTTCGCCTCCTCCTTGCATGCAACGGTCGCCTTCTCTAGGGCAACCCTTTCAGCGTCGGATAGCTTCGCAGCCTCCGCGGGGGTAGGCACGAATGCAAAGCCGCTAAGTACCGCGGCGATAATGCCGGCGATTAAAGGTGTGGCGAAATGGTACATGATACTCTCCCTTGAGCTGATACGCCCTTGCCGTCGAGATCGGGGTTGCGACGCCCAACCGACACGAGGACGCGGAACCTGATGCTGCTGCGACCTTCATATCAGAGAAATCAACCAGGCGACAACGACTGCGATAGGCGCGCCTGGCTCAGTGCGCCACATTAGGATAAAGCTGGTCTAGGCCAGCACTCTTGCGGAGCTGGTACTGAACGTCGTTGATACCCAATGCACATCCTTCGGTGGTTCGATCGGGTCTCCGAGGCGGCTGCTATGGACGCGCGCAAGGTAAGTATCCGCGCCGCGCGACCCAACGATCGACCTACAGTCGGAGCTGCCTTTTCCATGTCGCCCTCGTCCCTTGCGAGAAGGGGTAGGCGAAGGGGGACCTGCAAACTGGCCTCCGCACGAGACGTATGCTTCACACTCGCGCTCTTGCTCATCACCGCGCTCCTCGTCGAACCGGCATTGCCTGAGGAAGCCAGTGCCGGTGCGACCGGTCAGAGCGAAATCCGACTCGGCATGTCCGCGGATTTTTCGGCGAGCGCGCGGGCGCTCAGCATCGAACTCTATCGCGGCGCCATGGCCTACCTGCGCCCGATCAACAACGCTGGTGGCGTGAACGGAAGACGCATCGCAATCACGGCCTATGACGACCAGTATGAGCCCGATCTCGCGATCCGGAACACACTAAAGCTGATGGACGAGGAGAACGTCTTCGCGCTGTTCAGCTATGTCGGCACGCCGACCATGAACCGCACTCTACCCCTCCTGCGAATGCATCAAGCCAAGGATTTCCTGCTGCTTTTTCCCTTCACTGGGGCCGACACCAATCGGATTCCACCCTATGACCAGCTTTCCTTCAATCTGCGCGCCTCCTACGACCAGGAAACGAGGGGACTAGTTGACCATTTCATCGCGGTCAACCGAACGCGGATCGCGGCCTTCTATCAGGCCGACGCCTATGGGCGAGCGGGCTGGGCCGGCTTGCGCGAAGCACTGGCCAAGCACGGCCTGGAGATTGCTGGCGAAGCCACGTATAGGCGAGGCTCGCCCTTCGACCAAAGCTACGATCGCCAGGTAGCGATTATGCAGCGCCTGCAGCCCGACGCCGTTATCTGTGTAGGCACCTATCCGGCGTGTGCAGGATTCATCCGCGACATGCGTGACAGAGGCGTTGACTGCCCCGTCGCGACGATTTCGTTCGTCGGGGGCGGGGCCATGCTCAAGCTGCTGTCCACGGCCGGCCAGGAGTCCAACAAGGACTACACGTCCCGGCTCGTGAGCTCGCAGGTCGTACCTAGCTATGACGACGATTCGGTCCCGACCGTGCGCGAGTATCGCGAGGCGATGGATCGCTATCGCGATGCCATCATGCCGCCGGTCTCCCTGCTCTATCCGGAAGGAAAGAGGAAGGAGCGGCAGTATGCGCCGCTCCCCTATGGTTTCATCAGCCTCGAGGGTTACCTGAACGCCAAGCTCTTCGTGGCGATCCTCCAGCGGATGGGCGTCGATCCCAGACGTGCCGATCTGGCGCGGACCGTACTAAACATGGGCGACTTTGATCTCGGCATGGGACAGCCGCTGTCCTTCGGCGGCCCCTCGGGCCGCCGACAGGCCTCGGACCAAGTCTACTATACCGTGGTCAGAGACGGTCGCTTCGTGCCATTCCGCGACGGTGAGTGGGAGGCTTGGGCGAAATGATCGGCCTGGGGCGGGATCAACCTCGCCAGGATTGGACCACGCAAGCTGGCCATCGCCGGCGGCCTGCTCTTCGCCGCTGGCTATGTCCTAGCGGCGGTCGCGCTCGCGCTGAAGAGTCTGATGCTGTTTTACCTGGGCTATGGCGTCGTCGCAGGGATTGGCATCGGCTTGGGCTACGTCACCCCAATGAGTACCGTGACCAAGTGGTTTCCCGACAAGCGGGGGCTGCTGACCGGCATCGTCGCCATGGGGTTCGGGCTCGGCGCCTTCGTCCTCAGTGTCGTGCTTGCGCCGATACTGATGCGCGCCTTCCACGGGAACTTGACCCTTGTGTTCGCAGCCCTCGGCGCCGTCCTCGGCTCGGCCGCCTTCGGCTCCGCGGCGATGCTGAGGGACCCTCCGGCCGGCTATCTCCCCAGCGGCTATATCCCGTCGGCATCGAAGGATGCCCGCGCGCGTGGCCCGTATGCGAAGGCCGAGGAAGAATCTGATCTCACGCGCAACCAGTGCGAAGAGACCTCGAGGGGAGGCGGCTGAGCCGGCGCCGCTGGGGACGGACTGATATTGCTCTTAGCCAAGGTGTTTTCGAACAAGAGAAGCCATAGTGCTACAGCACGCGCGCGCCGTATCACGCGGCCTTACTTTTGCGGTTGATTGCATTCCATCGGGAGGGTCTTACTTTTGTTCTCATGCGCCACGCGCGTTCCTTGTCGCAGCGTGATCCGCGCGGTTGGCAACCGCGCCACTGCAGCCCGGTAGGTCGCATCGAAGTCGTCCCACTATGTAGTAGTCTCGGTATGTTAATGGTTGGAAACCGAAAAAGGGAACGGCCCATGCCCTCACTGATTCCCGATTTCGCAACCCTCGAGAGGAGGCTTGCAGGTTTGCCCGTGGTCAAGCATCGAGCCCGGGAAGTTGTACTAGCCGCCGGTTCAAAAACGGGCGGGCTGCTTTTCCTCAGGAGTGGCACTGTAGAGGTCGTCAAGGATGAAGTGCAGATCGCCAGCGTGAATGCACCCGGCTCGGTGTTCGGCGAACAAGCTGTCCTCCTGAACCAGCCCCATACGGCGGACGTGAGGACCCTGGAGCAATCTGAGTTCTATGTCGCCGACGCGCCGGCAATTCTTGCTGGCAATCCAACCGTCGCCCTCTACGTCGCCGCGGTTCTTGCGCGACGGCTCGACGCCGCCAACCGATGGCTTGTCGCGGTTAAGCGCCAGCTCCAAACCGGCGAGTCTCCCAGCGCGATCGGCAAGGCGGGCGAGAACGTGGAGAAACTGTTAAGCTACGGCGGCCGAGATCCAACTGGATGGTGATCTTCGCGTCCACGAGCAGGCGTCATAGTTTGCGGCGGATCACCTCCTGCAATTAAAGTCCGCTTAGTGCCAAACGTGATCTGCAATGCTTTCATCGGGCGTAGGAGGAAACGCGGCGGGAATTTTGTCAGTTCTCAGCTCGCACTGAGCTTGGTCTATGGCTTGCTGGCAAGCAGGATGTTGTACCCGTTGCCGAACACAAACAGCTTCGACGTAAGCGATATGAACGAGCTTCACCAATCCGCAAGCTCAGAGGAGTTCAAATTCGCCATTGCAGATTACGACCGCGTTTGGGGCTCAAGGGGAATCACGCGCACGCGAGACGTCATCGAAAAGTTTCAGCACCTCCGCCGTTAGGCCAAAGCTGAAAGAAAAAACCCCGCCGAGGCGGGGTTCTAGTCTTTGGGCCTTGGGTGGAAGCGAATGAAAAGCCTCCAGAGCAGTTCTTACCATATGGCTCCTACCGAGAATTCTACGGCGGAGCACGCCGTATGATCGCTGGCCGATTTCAAAGCACGCGGGATCGTCGGGACGGGAGATACCGTGGCTTGCGTGGTCTGGCCGCATGACGCGAGCCCCCCTGCCGCCAGATGGGTTAAGAATGAGGGATTGGGGGACCAAGAGGACGATGCGATCTGTCAGCATATTGAGCGTGTCTATCCCGATGCTCGGGCTGCGCTGGATGAGGCGGATGGAGAAACAAGTAGGGACTTGAGCGAATTCAGCGATTATTCGTCATAATTTTTGGACGGCGGCTCACGTGAGCTAATCTCGCACGCGCGCTGTATATGAGGTTCTCTCAACCGGTTCCGAACCCCTGACGTCCACTGCACGACCCTGAACCCGCTCCCAGATCTGCTATACTGCGTCCGTGATCCTTTAGCCTTGGGGAGCCCATGAGGCGGCGGGAATTCATCACGCTGAGGTGCCGCCGACGCTGCTCGCCCGCGCCGACGAGGTGATCGAATAAGAAAATCTGCTGCAATGCGAATGTCGCCTTTTGGCACTAAGCGGACATATCGAGGCAAGCGTTCGCTTGTCCGCTTTTGGGGCGAAGCAGACATGGCGCGACCTCCGCTGGCGTATCGACCGGTCGCTGATGACCCTGAACCGACATCGGAGGGGGCGATGTCCCGCATTGCAGCGAGGCCCCTGACTTGATCCTCGCCAATCCGTTATGCTGTTACCGACTTCCTGGCCAGGGGCAGCGCATGCAATTCGCTCAACTGAAACGGCGCGAGTTCGTCACCTTCCTCGGCGGCTTAGCCGTTTGGCCGCTCGCGGCGCGCGCGCAGCGGACAACGACGCCAATTGTCGGATTCCTCAACAGCGCATCAGCTGACAAATACGCTTACTTGGCAGCTGCCTTCCAACAAGGACTAAGTGACCTGGGTTTCGTCGATGGTCAGAACGTCACGATCGAATATCGCTGGGCAGCGGGACAATATGATCGGTTGTCTGAGATGGCCACTGATCTCGTTCGTCGAGAACCGGCCGTCATCGCCGTAAATACACCTGCGGTTATGCCTACCAAAAAGGCGACCTCCACCATTCCGATTGTGTTTTTCACAGCTGCGGATCCGGTTGAAGCCGGATTTGTGGCGAGCCTGAACCGACCTGGCGGCAACCTGACCGGAATAAGTGGGTTACAATCTGAGTTAGGACCGAAGCGGCTGGAACTGCTGCACGAACTCGTTCCCAAAGCAACAACGATTGCGTTGCTTGTTGACCCGAACAACGTTGATGTCGAGAAGCTCACGAGAGACGTGGAGGCGACAGCGCGCAGCCTCGGACTGGAAATTCACGTTTTACGTGCTAGCACAGAACGGGATCTCAACGGAGTCTTTGCAAGGCTGGCGGACACGCCAAGCCGCCCCCTCGTCATCGCGCCCGATGCTTTCTTCGTCTCGCAGAGCGAAACACTTGCCCGTCTAGGCCTACAGTACGCGGTGCCTACAATCTTTCAACTTCGAGAGTTTGCTGCTGCGGGCGGCCTGATGAGCTATGGAAGCAACCCTCAGGACTCCTTCCGCCAAGTCGGTATCTATGCAGGTCGTATTCTCAAGGGCGAAAAACCTGCTGAGCTGCCTGTGCAACAACCAACGAAATTCGAGTTGGTCATCAATTTGAAGACGGCAAATGCGCTCGGCATTACGGTGTCGCCAACGCTACTTGCGCGCGCTGACGAGGTCATCGAATAGACCCCCGTTTTATCATGCACATTGCTGCACATGCTCAGGTCTCAAACTGGCACGAAGCAGCGTTTCGCCGCGGTGCCAATGGTTGACTGCTATTGGAGGTGAAGCGGACATTGGACGCGCGTCGCGATCATGTCGATCAGGAGCGATTGACCCACATGTATGCGGGCTCAAGCCTGGCTCGCCGTTTTTTGGAAAAAGACCCCTGGCTGCGCACCCTCAAACAACTTTGATCTGCGACCCGACGGCCTCGCGCAACTCGGGTCCACACCAAGCAGACTTAACGAGACGTCTGTCAGTTTGTCCGCTTTCGGGGGCAAAGCGGGCATGGGACGCCGGATGGTCCCGATTATCTCCGCCGCTTCTGACCCCAAGCCGACATAGGTCCAATCGAAATTCCGCAGCGCAGCGGTCTCCTACGCTCGATCAGCTCCAGTTGGCCGTGTTCGGTCTCACTCGATTTGAGCATGTGCCATCGGTCAGCGAGCCGATGGTGCCAATTGCCATGCCCTCGTCAACTCGTGCTGCCGTTGCTGACACCTCCATCGATGACCAGCAGGTAGCCGCCGTTCCTAACCTGGATGCCAGTAACGATGTTCTGGATCTCTCCGAAACCGATTTCGTCGAAGCTCGATAGGATACTACCTGGTGCTAGTGGCATGGATGCACCCTCTTCCTCTCGCTACGTTTGATCCTGAAGTGTGGTGACAACGAAATTCGCCATTGGGTTCTCATTTGTCCGGCCGTTATCCTGGTTCTGTCGTGATGGCGCCCGCGCCTACCGTGTGGTGGAATTTGCGCGAGGCGCGCGGACAGCGTCGTGCACGGCGCCCTCAATGAGCCGGCCCGCGGAATACGATCAGTGTTGCAGGTGAAACGCGCGCAACGGCGCTGCTTGGCATCAGCTACTTGGCGTCAGCTACCCGGGCGGCATCGCTTAACCCTCCCGCGGCTGGGCGGTTCGCCGTCCTTGTTGGTTTTGCTGTATTGGTTAACGGAGGCATCCAGGTCATCGAAGGGCCAGCCGGCAGTGCCTTGCATGACACCGTTACCAACGGCGGTGTTGAGGTCGTGTTCCACTTTTCTCAGTACAGCACGCTCAACAATGGTACCGAAGTCGTGTGGTCCGGAGCCTATTCCACGAATAACCTTATCAACGGCTTCGGCTTCGAACTCGTGCTTGGATCCTCCTATAGCGACCAAATCAACTCCGGCGGTGCGCAGTTCGTCGTGTCTGGCGGTCGGGTCAGTTTCGAACATATCAACAGCGGCGGTGTTCAGCTGACTCCCGGTGGGTTCGATAGCGAAGTAGCTGTCGAGGACCAGATTTTTGCCGGCGGCGGCGTCATTGTATCCGCTGGCGGGGAGGACGCGTTCTCGGACATTTTTGGCACCGAGATTATTCTGTCGGGCGGCAACGTCCTAGGGACGATCATCGAACGTGGTGGCACGTAGATCGTCTCCTCCGGCGGCAGCACGATTGCGCTGCTCGAGGGCGGCTTGGAGGTGGTACGCGGCGGCGGCGACGCCTATGTCGCCTTCGATAGCAGTGGTGGAAGACTCGAGGCTGACGGCACAGGCGCGCTGTCCGTGAGCGTTGCGGGCTTTGCCTCTCCTATCGGCGTGTTCGAGGCGATCGACTTCGCTAGCGTCGACTTTATTCCGGGTGTGACAAAGGTCTCGTTCACCGAGGCCGGCACTAACACCAGCGGTACGCTTAGCGTGACCAATGGCACTCAAACGGCCAACCTCACGCTGCTCGGATTTTACTCGACCGGCAACTTCCAAATCACCAACGATGGCTTTGGCGGCACGCTGGTCACCGACCCGCCATTGGTTGGTTCGGCGTCCAACCCGACCTTGGCTTCGCAGAGCTATAGCTAACGAAGCCCGGTACTTTCCTCTCCATCTCAGGGCGAGAGATTGGGGACGGGCGGCTCGCCCCTCCTGTGGGATGGGACGGCCTCACCAGAGAGGACCGTGCGAGCCTTCTGGTCGCGCTTGCCGATGAGGTGATCGAATAAAGGCTTCCTTGCTGCGGTTGCTCACAGCCGCTTGTGGCACAAAGCGGACATACTAAGGCGTCCGCCTATTTGTCCGCTTTCGGGGGTAAAGCAGACATGGCTCCGTGATGCTGCTTTGTCTGCTTGTGGACCCAAAGCGGACAATGAGTGGCCGCTTTTGCTGCGATGCACAGCCCTGACCTGCTATAGTCCATCATCCTTGGGTTTGGGGTCATCGCGATGAAGCGGCGCGAGTTCATTACGTTGCTCGGCGGCGCGGTGGCCTGGCCGCTCGGGGCGCGCACACCGCGATGGCATAGACTGTTTGCTTTCATCACGGCGGATTGAGGCTCAGGGAAGTGGCTATGCTGGGATTCACTCGCTGGCAAATCTTCAAAACATCGGCTGCGGCCGCGCTTGCAGTAGGCACATTCTCGCTGCTGCTGATCTATTTCATTCCTGCGCCCCCATCGACGGTCACGATGGCTACGGGGTTCCAAGGTTCCTCGTTTGAATACGTTGGCCAGCGATACCGCGACATTTTTGCGCGTTCTCACGTTGAGCTGAAGCTGCGCGAAACTACCGGCGCGTTGGACAACATCGAGCTTCTGAAGAATCCAAACTCTGGAGTTCAGATTGGCCTCGTTTTCGGAGGC